>DAHUZM010000069.1 GCA_027306525.1 Acidimicrobiaceae bacterium | reverse complement strand
CGCGCTTCGTCCCCCGTCGGGGGCCGGCGGCAGGTCGTCGTAGGAGGGCAGATCACTCACCGGCGCGGGCTCCTTCCAGCGGACGCGTCTCCCGTCCGCGCCGAGCATCATGCCAAGCGGGTGCGGCTGCGGCGAGGGCGGCGGCGGCGGCTTAAGGTCCTCTCGACATGGCTGGGACCGAGGAGGCGCTCTCCGGCGGCACCCTCAACCCCGTCGTGCGGGTCGGCGACACCGTCCGGCGCCCGGTGGGCCCATGGACCCGCACCGTCCACGAGCTGCTGCGCCACGTCCGCGCGCGGGGCTTTGCCCTCGCGCCCGAGCCCCTCGGCATCGACGAGTTGGGCCGCGAGGTCCTCTCCTTCATCCCCGGGAGCACCCTCGGTTGGTCGCTGCCCTGGCCCGAAGACGTCCGCAGCGACGAGATGTTGGCGCAGGTGGGCGAGGCGGCCGCCAGGTACCACGAGGCCGTGGCCGATTTCCGCCCGGTCGGGACCATCCCATGGCAGGCGGGGCCCGCCGCGCTCGGCGCCGAGGAGATCGTCTGCCACAACGACCTCGCCCCCTACAACGTCGTCCTCGCCGGTGGCCGGCTTGCCGGGATCATCGACTGGGATCTCGCAGGACCCGGGACGCGCCGCTTCGATCTTGCCTTTGCGGCGTGGCAGTGGGTCCCCCTCCAGGCGCCCGAGGTGGCCCGCGCGCTCGGCTGGAACACCCCGAGCGACCGAGCCCGACGGCTCGCGCTCCTGCTGGACGCGTACGGCCTCGAGGACCGAAGCAGCTTCCTCGACGAGGTGGCGGCGAGGATCCGGTACAACCGCGACCTCATGGTGCGCCGGGCCAACGAGGGCAACGCGGCGTATCGGGCGCTCGTCGAGCGGGGCCACGTTCGGGGCATGGAGGCTGCGCTCGCCTATCTGGCCGTCGAGGGGGGCCGGCTCGAGCGGGCCCTCGGCGGCCGGCCTCGCTGACCGGCCCCTGGCGTCGGCGCGCGTCGCGAGCGCGGGTTTCGCTTCGCCGAGGAGCGGGCGACGCGACCCCGGCGCAGGAGCTATGGACCGGCCAGCATCGCTCCCGGACGCGGCCTCGGATGGGCTGCCAAGAAGGACCAGGCCGCCAGGCTCGAGTCGAACCCCATGTAGGGCGGGCCGATCCGCAACTCGGTCCAGCGCGACGCACGGTGCCCCATCCACGCGTGGTTGGCGCCCGCGACCCTCGCCCATTCGACGACCGCTCCGCCCCGGCACCGGCTCCAGGCCTCGATCGACACGGCGCGGTTGAGAGGATCGTTCCTCGTGCTGCGCGCCGTGCACGCGTCGGCGGCGGCAAAGGTCCGAAGGGCGTCGAGCGGTGGCGGGAAGACCGTCGCCGACAGCCCCTTTGCTCCCTTTCCCCCGTTGATCGGGAGGTTCTGATCGGCCGTGCCGTGGATCTCGAGCACCGAGACAGCGAGGCGCGGGTGGCATGCCGGCTCCATCAACGCACCCGATTGGACCGCGATCGCGGCGACGACGCCCGAGGATCGGCACGCCACTGCGAAGGCCATGAGCGCCCCATTGGAGTGCCCGGTGAGAAACACGCGGCGCGCGTCGATGCGGTACCTCGACCGCAGATGCGCGATGAGGGTCGTGATGAACCCGACGTCATCGATGTTCTCGTGGCTGGCGTCGGCGATCCCACAACACCCCCCGGCGTTCCACACGCGCAGTTCCGATCCGGGACGCTGGGGTGTGCCATTCGGATAGGCGACGATGAACCCGTTCGCCTGCGCGAGCCCGTCGAATCCCGACTGCGCCTCGAACTGGGCGCCCGATCCGAGTCCTCCGTGCAGGGCGACGACCAGCGCAACGCGTCGGCTGGGCAAGCGACTCGGCACGTAGAGGTCATAGGTGCGCTCGACGCCGCCGACGTCGATGCTCCCGCGCAGATGACGCCCGGTCGCGGCGACCGCCCGGTGCACCGCCGCCCCGCCCGGAAGGTATGCCCGAGGTTTGACGGCAGCGCCCCCTTGGGACGCCGGAAGGAGGAGCAGAAGCGCCGCGGCGGCGAAGAGCGCACCACGCCGTCGAGCGGCCGACGGGCGTCGCCTTCGGCGCCTTCGCACCACGCAAGTGTCCCAAACCGAGCCGCGCCCGGGGGTGCGCGACGCTCAGGGCTCCTTTGATGCCCCCCCTCGAGCCTGGCGGTCGACGAACTCGACGAACACCGAGAGGCACAAGTCCGGGCGGGCCATCACCGAGCCGTGGCCGACCGCCTCAAGCACGGTGAGCTCGGCGCCTGGGATCAGGCCCTGCAGCCGCCGGCTCGCCGGAAGGTTGGGATCGTGATCGCCCGTGGCGATCAGCACGGGCATCGTGAGCCCGGCCGCATAGCGCGAATGGTCGGGGTCCCGGTAGGCGGCGGCCAGCGATCGCCTGAGCGTCTCCTCGTCATCGTGGTGGAACCAACCCGGCTGACGAGCGACCTCGGGCAGGCCGAGCTCGGCCCGGCGTCGCGCCGCGAGCTTTGCGCCGCTCTTCTGCGCCTCGGGGTCCGGGGCCTCCACCGACGCGTCGAACAGCGCGAGGGCGCGCACCCGACCCGGATGCCTCGAGGCGAAGGCGAGAGCCACCCTCGCGCCGAACGCCATGCCCCACACCAAGACCTCGCCGACGCCCAGGTGCGCCAGGATCGCCTCGGCGTCGTCCGCGTAGCGGTCGAGCCCGTACTCGGCGTCGGGCGCCGCATGGCTCCGCCCGGTGCCGCGTACGTCGTGACGGATGACGAAGAACCGATCGACGAGACCCCCGAGCACCGGCTCCCACATCCCGGTCGTGCATCTCGCCCCGGAGAACACCAAGAGGGCCGGGCCATCGCGTGGGCCGTCGACCTCGACATGGAGGTCCGCTCCCTCGACGGCGACCGAGATCGCAGTCATTGCTCGCCTCCTTCCCTGGGCGCAGCGGCCATGGGCACCCCGCGTCCGATCGTCCGTTCGAACAGTGGATACTCGCGCAAGTCCCAGAACACTCGGCCGTTCGGACCGTCGTCGGGGAGGGTGGCCAGCGCGAGTGCCGTCGGATACACCGCATCGGGCGCCTGGAGCTCGGGCCTGGGCCGCCCCCAGATCCCGGTGTTGGTCATCCCGGGGATGAGCCCGTTGACGAGGATCCCGTCATCGACGAGCTCGCCGGCCACGCTCCGGGTCAGCGCCCACAGTGCGGCCTTGCCCGCCGAATAGGCACTGTTCGACGGGAAGCACGCCTCGGCCGCCCGGGACAAGACGTTGATGATTCGACCGTGGTGCTGGGAGCGCATGGCGGGCACGACCGCCTTGATCCCGTAGAACGCGGCGAAGAGATGGACGGCGACCGTTGTGCGGAACGCCTCGTCCTCCAGGACCTCGACGGCCCCCGGGGTGCCGAAGCCAGCGTTGTTGAAGAGCGCATCCACGCGGCCGGAACCCTCGAGGGCGCTGGCCACGCCCTTGCGCATGGTGTCGGCGTCGGTGACGTCTCCGACCACGGCGTGGACCCCCACCGACTCGAGCTCTGAGAGCCGGTCTCCGTTTCGATCGACGCCGACGACGAACGCACCGTCCCTGGCGAACCCGCTCGCGAGTGCGCGCCCGATGCCGCTGGCGGCGCCGGTGACGATGACCGACCGACCCGCGATCGCCTCTCCCGCTCGCTCCTCTAGTTCCACCGTTGCCCCCCGGGTCTGCCCGATCGTTCGCGCCTGATCGCCATGGCGAGCATCACGAGGCGGGTGCGACGGAGGGCTCGGCCCGTATCCGCGACAGCGTCTCGGCGAACGGCCGGGCGCCCGCCCTCTCGATCATCGCCTTGGAAGCCGCCACCGCGTCAGCGCTGTGGCCGCTGATCTGCTCGGCCAACGCTCGCGCCGCGTCGAGGACCTCGTCATCGGCGGCGACCCGCGTGGCGATGCCGAGGCGGAAGAGATCCATCCCGTCGTGCTTGCCCGCCGCCACGACGAGCTCGAGGGCGCGGGCCTCGCCGTGCTTGGACACCAGCCATGCGATGTTCATGGGGGCAGTCATTCCCCGGTTCACCTCGCTCACGTGGAGCACCGCCGTCCTCCCGGCGATGAGGAAGTCGCACGCAAGTGCGAGCCCCGATCCCCCGGCGACGGCGGCCCCCTCGAGGACGGCGATCGTCGGCTTCGGGCAATCGGCCAGCGCCAGGTGCAGCGCGCTCCAGGCGGGGCCGAACGCCCGCCGCTGGGCCTCATTGCCGACCACTTCCTTCAGGTCGAGCCCGGCGCAGAGGCAACCACCTTCTCCCCGCACGATGATCGCGGCCACGCCCGGGGCGCCGACACAGTGGTCGAGCCCGGCATGGAGCTGCACGACGAGGTCTGTGGTGAGCGCGTTGCGCCGCTCGGGGCGGTTGAGCACGAGCTCTCCCCAACCGTCGTGCATCTCGATCCTCACCAACTCCGAATCGCCCACCTGGCCTCCCGAGCACCTCGATGTGCCGTTGTCTTCGCCGGGCCCAAATGCTCGGCCGGGGGCCACGGCGTCGTGCCGGCCCGCCGGCTGCGCAGAGGTCCCGTGAGGTCGAATGGTCCTCGAATATCGTCGTCGACGCCAACCCGGGCGTACCCGGCGCGTCGGCACGCGATCCGCTTGGCACTCGGTACACTTCGTTTGGTCGCAATACGCAGGGCCTTCACGCGATGCGCGGTGACAAGATGCGAGACGCAAGAGAGTCCGACGGCGTGGTGCCAACTCGCCGTCCGAGGAGGGGAAGCGACGGGCGGTCCCTTGCACCTCGCAGGTCGACCGGGTATGTGACCATCAAAGACGTTGCTGCCCACGCAGGCGTGAGCATCGCGACCGTATCGCGTGCCATCAACGACAACGGCTATGTCGCCGCCGAGGTGAAGGCCCGGGTCTTGGCCTCGATGAAACAGCTCGGCTTTCGTCCGAGTGAGCGTGCCCGCAGCATGCGCAGCTCCCGGACGATGACGATCGGGGCGATCGTCTCGGAGTTGGTGAACCCGGTCCACCTCGAGTTCCTGCGCGGGGTCGAGAAGACGGCGAACGAGGGGGGCTACGTCGTCCTCGTGGTCTCCAGCCAGGGATCGCCCGACAAAGAGCGCGAGAGCCTTCAGCGAATGGTTGCAGAGAGGGTGGACGGAGTGGTGTTGGGGACCCTCGTGGGTGGCCGCAAGAGCCTGGCCATCCTCGCTGAGCACAACATCGCGCATGTCCCACCGCCGGGGCCGGTTGCTGCAGCGCTCAACTCCGCCTGGGTCGCCGAGGAGTCCGCAGCGACCCGTGACATGGGCCGCCGCCTTATCGAACTCGGGCATCGCAGGGTCGCATACGTGGTGCTCCAAGAGACACTCGATCGTCGCAGCTCGGGATTCCACCACAGAGCACGATTCGAGGTGTTGAAGGAGCTCTTCTCGGACGCCGGCGTCACGCTCGATCTTGTTGACATGGCCCGTCTGCCCACCGATGGATCGTGCTCTGAAGAAGTCGTGGCTCACTCGAGAGCACCCGGCGCACCCACCGCCTGGGTGGCGTGCAATCACATCCTGCTCCCGTACCTCCTCGATGCATTGTCGGGACTTCGTATCCCCGATGATGTGTCGGTCGTCGGGTACGGAGACTCGATCTGGGCCACCGCGTACCGCCCGCCGATCACGGTGATCAGTCACGACACCTATCGCGAGGCACGCTCGCTCACTGCGATGCTGCTCGACTCGATCGACGGCAAGCCACTCACGTCGGCCCACATCGACTACCGAAGCCGCTTCATCGAGCGTGAATCGATCGGTCCGGCGCCTCGGTAGTCGACGGCCGCCGTCGCGACTTTCGCTCGACCCTGCGCGGGTGCTCACCTGCGTCTGTTGAGCTCGAACACTCCCGGTCCGGGCTTGCGGCGACCATTCGCGAGAAACGCCCGGGCATGGGTGTCGAGCAACTCGCCGAGAACATCTCGCGCCGAGGGATCGGCGACGAGGTTCCGGTCCTCGGTCGGATCCTCGAGGAGATCAAACAGCTGTGAGGGTTGCAGGCTGTCCTCGTGGAAGACGAGCTTGTGCGAGGCGCTCCTGACCATGGCGAACCCGTAGTTCTCGCTGAACACCACGGGTCGGGTCGGCGGGTGCCCCCCGGCCAGCAGGTCCCTGCCCTCGAAGGTCTCGTGCCCACCAGCCCGAGCGAGGCCGCGGATCGTGGCCGAGACGTCCATGTGCTCGATCAATCCCGGGACCACCTGGGCCGAGGTCCCTCCGGGCGGCCGGATGATCAGCGGAACCCGTGTCGCCTGGTCGTAGAAGACCATCTTCATGAGCATGCGATGTTCACCCATCATCTCGCCGTGATCCGAGGTGTAGATGATCCAGGTGTTCTCGTCCATCCCATGGCGCGACAACGCCGCTCGGATCTTGCCGACTGCCTCGTCGATCACGGTGATGTCTGCGTAGTAGTGGCGGCGGATGTCCTCGATCCGATCGTCCGTGAGCGTCTCGGAGCTGCTATGGGTCCAAAGGAAGAACTCGATGAAATCGCGGAACGGCCCAGACTCGGGGATCTCTGGCCGGTGGAGCGTCCCAGGCCGCGGCATCGAGGAGTGCCGATAGAGGTCCACGTACTCCGCTGGCGCGTCCCATGGGTCGTGAGGGCCAGGGAATCCCACCCAAAGGAACCATGGCTGATCGCCGTCACGTTCCTCGATCCAACGCACCACGCGGTCGCCGTGCCACGCGTCGATGTAATCCTCGGGAGGCAAGGGGATCGAACCGGTCGCCGAATTCGGGAGGTGCCCGAGTCCTTCTCCGTAGCTTCGCTGTGCGACGAAGGATCGGTAGGTTTCGAGAAGACCCCTCGACGCAAGATGGTCCGAGTACTGCGTGTTGATGTTGACCGACGCGAGCTTCCCGACGGTCTCGATGGGCTCGGCAAACCCGTACGCACGCATCTGCTCCGCCCGCTCGCGCGCGTCGCCGGTTCGCCGCCCATCAGGACCGCGTTGACCATGAACCCAGAGGTGCATCTTGCCGATGCACGCCGTGTGATAGCCCTCGGCCTGAAGCGCGTGCAGGAAGGTCGGCAGGTCGGCCGGCGTGTCCCAGCGATTCTCGAACACCCCGTGATCACGGACGTAGCGCTCGGTCAAGAACGAGGCCCTGGCCGGCATGCACAGAGGTCCCTGGCAATGGACGTCCTCGTAGCGAATTCCCTCGCTCGCCAGCGCGTCGATGTTCGGGGTCCGTATGACCGGATCGCCAGCGCACCCGAGGATGTCCGCTCGATGCTGGTCCGGCATCAGCAGCAAGATGTTCGGTGCTCGCTCCGTCATGGCACCCTCCCCTCTCCCCACGAGATGATAACGTTTCCAGGTCCCCCCGGGGTCCTTGACGCTGTCACGAACCGGCCGCCATACTGGTCCGGAAAACGATTCCAGATGCACTGCTCGGGGGGTGGGAGAACGTGCGAGGCATCCGCGTGGCGCTTCGCCACATCGCGTTGTTCGGTCTGGTCACGACCCCATTGGTCGGCGCGGGGCTGTTCGTCACGCCGTCGCTCCAGGCCGGCGCGGTGTCCAAGCTCGTGAAGGCGAACGCACACGCGACGCTCACCTACGGAGCCACCGCGCCGCTCGTGACATTCGACCCCGCGGCATCGAGCGCCGGCGCCGAGGAGGCACAGTACCTCGCGCTCGTCTACGACACGCTTGTCAGGTTCAACGCCAAGGCACAGCCCGAGCCCGATCTGGCGACCTCCTGGAAGTTCCAGAGCCCGACGGAAGTGACATTCACCTTGAGGACGGGCGTCACCTACCAGGACGGGTCGACGTTCAACGCCACCACGGCGAAGGAGTCACTCGACCGATCGATCGCGGCGGCCGGCCCACGGTCTTCTTCGCTCGGTCCCATCGCCAAGGTGGAGGCGCTCAGTGCGACCAGCCTTCGGATCACACTGAACACCCCGGACCCCGACCTGCTCTTCACGCTGGCGAGCGCTCCGTGTGACATGTTGAGTCCCGAGGCCTTCAGCCGCCCAAACCTGGACCTCAACCCCGACGGGACCGGCGCCTACTTCTACGACGCCGCACAGTCGACGCCAGGTGACCACTACACGTTCACGGCAAACCCACACTGGTGGGACACGTCGGTCGTGCGCCCCCACACGATCGTCTTCAAGGTCATCACCGATCCGACCGCGAGACTCGACGCCGTGCAGACCGGACAGGTCGACATGACGCTCATCTCGGCCTCCAACGCCGCCCAGGCCAAGCAGCAGGATCTCCGCCTCACGGCTGCTCCGGTTGCATGGATTGGCATGCTCATTCTCGATCGAGCCGGAAAGACGGTGCCTGCGCTCGCCAACCTGAAGGTCCGCGAGGCGATCGCCATGGCAATCGACCGACCCGCATGGGTGAAGGCAGCACTCTATGGCTACGGCGTGCCCTCCGATCAGCCGATCGCCAAGGGTATTCAGGGTTACGACCCGTCGATCGCCAACAAGTTCGGCTACAACCCCAAAGAGGCGCGGCGGCTGATCAAGGAATCCGGGTTCAAGAACATCAGCTTCACGGCGCCCTTCGATTCGGCGCTCGGTTCCACCGGGGCCGAGATCCTGAAGGCCGAGCTTGCAGCAATCGGGATCAAGATGACGATCCAGCTTCTCCCGCCCAACTCCGTCGGCCCTGCCGGGCGAACGACGCAGTATCCGGTCATCACCTTCGGGTTCCCCAACTACGACCCATACGGGCGGTACCTCGCGCAGCTGGCGCCCAAGGCCGGGTTCAACCCGTTCCACGTCGATGACCCCAAGCTCGATCAGCTGGCGTCCGCATACGCCAACGACGAGTACACGAAGCCCAAGGTGGCCGACAAGCTTGCCGCTGAGATGTCGGCCGAAGAAGTCGACCAGGGCTACGTGATCGTGGCGGCCCAGGCCGATGACATCGTCGCCTCCAACCCCAGGGTCGCAGGAATCGGGGTCATCTACGGCGCACCGAACTTCGCCAACGTCCACTTCACCTGATCGGCGAGGTTCGGGTCGGAGCGGCCGTCGCACGCGCAGCGAGCGCCGCGACCTCCTCGGCGCGATGGCACGCGACCAGGTGGTCGTGGCCGAGGTCGCGCAGCGTCGGCGCCTCGATCGCACAGAGCTCGCTCGCCCAACGGCAGCGCAACCGGTACGGACAGCCGCCGACCGCCGGCGGCTGATCATCCCCCCCTCCGACCGCCATCGCCCGGCGCAGCTCCCGACGCTCGCGCTGACGGGCCGGATCGGGCACCGGGATCGCTGCCAGTAGTGCCTGCGTATAGGGGTGTGCCGGCGCCTCGGTGAGCGGCCCCGATTCACCCATCTCGACGATGCGGCCGGCGTACATCACGCCGATGCGGTGCGACACGTGGCGGACGACCGCGATGTCGTGGGAGATGAACAGGTAGGCCATGCCCCGCTCGCGCTGGAGATCGATGAGGAGGTTGACCACCTGCGCCTGGGTGGACACGTCGAGGGCGGTCACCGGCTCGTCGCACACGACGAGCCGCGGCTCGGGTGCGAGCGCCCGAGCGATCGCGGCGCGCTGGCTCTGGCCGCCCGACAGCTCGTGGGGAAGCCGCCGCAGCACCGCCGGGGGAAGGCTCACCTGTGAAGCGAGCTCCTCGGCCGCTCGCACGGCGGCCGATCGCTTCAGGTGCGCGTGGATCCTGATCGGCTCTCGGAGGCTGTCGAGAATGAGACGTGCCGGATTGAGTGACCCGGTCGGATCCTGGAAGACGACCTGGGCGTTCTTCCCCTGCTCCACCGCGGCACGGAGCGAGAGCTGGCGCACCGGGCCGCCCGCCACGGTGATGCGTCCGCCGCTCGGTTTGATGAGGCCGAGCACCGCCCGGCCCACCGTGGTCTTGCCCGAACCGGACTCCCCCACGAGTCCGAAGGTCGTGGCCTCCTCGACGACCAGGCTGACACCGTCGACCGCCGCGATAGCGCCTCTCTTTCGCCGACGCCCGTAGACGACGCTCAGTTCATCGATCTCGAGCGTCGCGCTCATGGCGCCGTCGCACCCGTCCCCAGCAGCTCGTCTGCTCGCACGCAGCGGGTCAACGACCCCTGTGAGCTGCGCAGCTCGGGCATGGCGGCGTTGCATGGCGGCGCAACGTGCGCGCAGCGGTCGGCAAACCGGCAACGGTCGGTTGGCCAGAGCTCGGGCGGAGGGACCTGGCCAGGAATCCGGGCCAACCGCCCGCCCACCGTGCCCGCCTCGGGCAGCGTCTTGAGGAGACGTTCGGTGTAGGGATGGGCGGGTCGAGCAAAGAGCCGATGCACCTCCGCGGACTCGACCACCTGACCGGCGTACATGACGATCACCTTGTCGCAGATGTCCGCCACCACGCCGAGGTCGTGGCTGACGAAGACCATGGCCATGCCGAGGTCGCCTCGCAGCTCCGCGAGCAGGTCGAGAAGCTTGCCCTGGACCGTCACGTCGAGTGCGGTCGTCGGCTCGTCGGCGATCAGCACGTCGGGGGAGCACGCGAGGGCGGCCGCGATCATCACCCGCTGGAGTTGACCGCCGGAGAGCTGGTGGGGGTAGTCGTGTGCGCGCTCGGCGGCCCGTGGGAGCCGTACGCGCTCGAGAAGCGCAACCGCCTCCTTCCAGGCTGCGCGCCGGGAGAGCCCACGATGCAGCCGCAAGGGCTCGCTCACCTGGTTCCCGATGCTGAACGCAGGGTCGAGAGAGCCCTTCGGGTCCTGAAAGATCATTCCGATCTCATTGCCCCGAACAGCGTCCATCTCGCGTTCGGAGAGCGCGAGCAGATTGCGGCCCTTGAGCAAGAGCTGCCCCTCGGTGATCCGGGCGGCCGCTGGCAAGAGCCGCATCAGGCTGAGCGCCGTCATCGATTTGCCGCAACCGGACTCGCCGACGAGGCCGATCGTTTCGCCCCGGTCGAGGGAGAGGCTGACATCGTCGACGACCGTGAGAGGATGCTCGCCCGAGTCGACCACCACGCGCAGGTGCGCGACGGAAAGCACCGGAGCGCCGGGAGTCGTCGGCGCGTTCGCCTGCCTGGGGACGGCGGGCGCCGCCGGCTGTGTCCGCTTGGTCGGTCGCGGCGACCCCGCGTAGTCGTTGCGTCCTCGGACAAGCGCGCTCCTGAGCGCGTCCCCAATCAGCTGCGCCGCCAGCACGGTCAGGAGGATCGCCAGTCCGGGCGGGACCGCCAAGAACGCGTCGTTGCCGATCTGCGCCCGGGCGTCGGTCAGCATCGACCCCCAGCTCGCCTGTGGTGGCTGTACGCCGAGGCCGATGAAACTGAGCGCTGCCTCGAACAGCAGCATGTGGGCGAACGCCAGGGTTGCCTGCACCACGATCGGTCCCGCCGCATTGGGCAGCACCTCGCGAACGAGGATGTGGGGGGTCGACTGACCGGTGACCCGGGCGGCGTCAACATAGGCCTGCTCTCGGACCGCGAGGACGACGCCTCGGCTCAGACGGGCGAAGCCGGCCGAGGCGAGCAACCCGAGCGTGATCATGGCGTGATCGAGGCTTGGCCCAAGCGAGCCGATCACCGCAATGGCGAGCACGAGACCGGGCAGAGCCAGGATCGCGTCGACAAGTCGCATCGCGATCCGGTCCCACAGCCCGCCCGCGTAACCGACCGCCAGTCCGACGGGCACCCCGATGCCAACCGCGACGCCCACGCCGAGCGCAGCGGCTGGGAGCGCGACCCGCCCGGCGAAGATGACCCGGCTCAGAGTGTCGCGCCCCAGGTTGTCCGTGCCGAGCAGGTGGTGCCACGAGGGCGCAGCAAACGTGTTGAGCAGGTTCTGGGCATTGGGGTCATAGGGCGAGATCTGCGAGGCGAAGACAGCGGCCACCACGACCAAGGCCATCCAGAGCAGCCCCCCCAGCGCGAAGGGTCGGTGCTTGAAGACGGCGACGACGCGGCGCAAGAGGTGGTGCGATGTGCCCGTCTGGGCCGAAGCACCGAGGCTCGTCTCGGGGGTGGCGACGAGAGTCACGCGAGGCGCACCCTCGGGTCGAGCAGCCCATATGCGACGTCGGCGAACAGGTTCACCACGATCACGATCAGCGCTGCGATCACGACCAGACCCTGGACGACCGGGATGTCGTGGTCCTGGACCGAGGCGATCATGAGCTGGCCTATTCCGTTCAGCCCGAACACCTGCTCGACCACGAGCGCTCCCCCGAAGAGCGCCGCGAAGTGGAAGCTCATGATGGTCACGACAGGGATCGACGAGTTCTTGAGGCCGTGCTTCAGCAGCGCTCGGCGCTCGGACATCCCCCTCGAGCGAGCGGCACGCACGAAATCCTGTGCCATGGCATTGCCGAGCGCGCCCCGAGTGTGTCGGGCGATTGCCGCGGCCGGGGCGAGCGACAGCGCAAACGCGCCGAGGGCGATGCTGTGCAGCCACTCGAGAGGGTTCTGGGTGATCGGGACGTAGCCGGTCGCCGGGAACAGACGCGTCCACAGGGCAAAGGGGATCACGAGCAGCATCGCGAGCCAGAACCCCGGCACCGAGAGCCCGACCGAGGTGCCCACCTGGATGATGTGGTCGAGCCGTCCGTTGGGCCGCAGAGCGGCGACAACGCCGAGCGACAACCCCTCGATGACGGCAAAGGCCATGCCGACGAGGGCGAGCGAGAGGGTGACCGGAAGGTGGTCGCCGATCATCGAGATGACGGATTGGCCGCTCAAGAGGGACGAACCGAACTGGCCCCGGATTGCGTGGCCGAGCCACGTGAAGTACTGCACGAGGAGCGGATGGCCAAGCCCGAGCTTCTCGTTGAGCTGGGCGATCTGGGCGTTCGACGCGTCGGGCCCGAGGATCACGGAGGCGGGCGAGCCGGGCAACAGGTGGAGGAGGGCGAAGGTCACGAGTGACACGACGAACAGGGTCGGGACGAGTGCCACGACCCGGCTCACCAACACCCTGCGCACGGCCCCTCCCCTTCAGCGGATTCTGGAAACGATGTCGGAAAGTCGGGGCCGTGTCCACAGACCCCGGTGGGGACGGCGTCGCCCCTGTTCAGGCAGCCGGAAGCGGAGCGTCCGGCCCCTCCCGAGCCGCGGCCCGGATCCTCCGCCAGAGCTCCTCGTCCAGTGGCGTCCGGGCGTCGACCGGCCCGCCCCTCCGGGCGAGCACCACTCCGAGGCTGGCGCTGAACGACAGCCGCTGGCCGCCGACACCGAACGACGCCTTCGCGTCCTCGGGGGCCGAGGGCGCAAGCGGGTGGCCGACCCGGTGCCCGCCGAAGGACTTCCGGGGGTCGGGCTCGCTCCCCGGGTCGGGCCCCGGGATGATTGCCCACGGCCGGTTGGGCAGCCACCACAGGAGCCCGTATGAGGGATTGAGCGACTGGGAGGTCTCGAGCGCGGCCTCGAGGTAGCCCCCCGGTTCGAGGACGACCGACTCGCCGAAGCGGCCGCCGCGCTGCACCATCAGCCCGAGGCGGACCAGGTCCCGAGCGCTTGTCTGGAGACCCGAGAGCACCCATCCCGACGGGTCCACCATGTTCGGTCGGAGTACCCATGCCGAGGCGGTCATCCCGAGCGGAGCGAACACCAGCTCCGCACTGAGCTCCTGGGTGCTCGACCCGGTCGCCCTCTCCATGATCTTGCGGACCTGGTGATAGCCGTTGTTGTTGTAGTACCAGACGGTCTCGGGGGCCGCTTCGAATCCGAAGTCGTCGTAGAGACCCGAGCACATCGAGAGGAGGTGCCTGAGGGTGATAGCGGCCTCCTGCTCTTCCGAGGCCCTGGTCCATCCGCTTCCGAGCCAACGAGCCACGGGCTCGTCCAGAGCGAGGACGCCTCGTTCGACGAGCACACCGACGAGGACCGAGGTGAGCGATTTCTGCACCGACCCGACGTCGCTCATCGACGAGGGCTGGGCGCCCCGCCAACAGCGCTCGAACACGATCCTCCCGTCGAGCGCGACCACGAGCTGATCGGTGGCCTGGCGTTCGCAGAAGTCAGCGAGATCCTCAAGCGCCTCGAGGTCCCACCCGAGGTCGGCGGGATCGACGACCTCCCAATCCCGGTCGTCTCGGGGCGGGACGTAGTCGTCCGTCGGCATCCGATCAGATGGCGGTCAGGCCGCCGTCGACCATGACGGCGGACCCGGTGATGAACGACGCGTCCTCCGACGCTAGGAACGCCACCACCGACGCGATCTCGGA
>DAHUZM010000068.1 GCA_027306525.1 Acidimicrobiaceae bacterium | reverse complement strand
CCTCGACGACGACGCCCTCGACGCGGCAGTAGAGGAGACCGCCCAGGAGCTCCGGGCGGCCGGGGAGCGGGTAGCGGTGATCCCGCTCGGCGGGTCCAACGCCGTCGGGGCTCGGGGCTACCTCGCCTGCGGGCGCGAGCTTGAGGCCCAGGTACCCGGCCTGCGCCACGTGGTCGTAGCGGTGGGAACGGGCGGGACAATGGCCGGCCTCATCGCCGCGCTCGGCGCCGAGCGTGTGCTCGGGGTCGACGTCGCTGCCACGGCCGACCCCGAGGCCCGCATCGCTCGGATGCTGGCCGCACTCGCAGAGGGCGGCGACGCGTCGCTGGTTGTGAAGCCCCTCGCATTGCGGCTACGCCGTGACCAGGCGGGGACGGGCTACGGGGTGCTCACCACGGCGGCCCGTCAGGCCCTCGTGGATACCGCGCAGTGCGAGGGCATCGTCCTCGACCCGGTCTACACCGCCAAGGCCCTGAGCGGCCTCGCCGCCGAGGTCCGTGACGGGGGGATCAGGAGGGAGGAGCCCACGGTGTTCGTCCACACGGGCGGGCTTCCCGGCCTCTTCGGACACGAGTTCATCCTTGATCCGCGCGTGCACCCCGGTGTCCGCTGAGCCATCGGAGGGGCCCGCGCACCGGGATCCCGCGCCTCGCCGGGCGGCTGGATGGATTGTGTTGGTCCGCCGTCCGATCCGTTGCGATGACGCGACACTTCGGGGATGGCCGCCTCGACCAGGGGGTTTCTGGGAGATCTAGCGTCGGCCAACCGGGATCTGGTCGCCTACGCTTGCCACCCTGAAGGTCGGTGAAAGGGCGCGCATGGCGTTTAGGCCGGACGCGAGCGGAACGCGGTTCCATGCTCGGCGCGCGAGCCGACGAGCCGCGATCGCCCTTGGATGCGCGCTGCTCGCAACGGCCCTTTCGAGCTGTCAGATCGGCTCCAGCTTCCAATATGTCAGCCACCGGGCGCCAGACGGCGTGGATCTCTACTTCAAGGTGCCCCCGCATTGGGCGATCTTCAACACAGACCAGGTCATCGAGGCTCAGAACGGCAAACTCGGACCGACACAGCTGCGTCAGATCGCTGCAGGGGAGTGGATCGAAACCATGTCGCCACGCCCCGGCGTCACCCCCAAGACGTCGATCGGCGTCGGCCGGAGGTATCCGACGGCGGTGGTCGAGAGCCGCCAGCTCGGGAGCTCCGAGCGAGATTCGCTCAACTTTGCTGCCATGCGCTCGGAGCTCCTCGGGACCGATCCGCTCAGCGCAACCTCGGGCTTCCAGGTGCTGAGCTACAGCGAGTTCGCCCTGCCCGGAGGGATCCATGGCATCAAGATGATCGTGAACATCACCGGCGCGTCGCCCGTGTTGACGTTCGGACAGGTCACCGCGGTCGATGCCAACACCAATTGGATCTTCGCCATGGGGGTCGGTTGCGAGGCGAGCTGTTGGGGTGCCAATGCGAGCGCCGTGACACAACTTCTCAATTCTTGGACCCTAAAGGAGCAGTCGCCGTGAGCGATTCCACGAATCCGAGCGTGAATGGACACGACGCGGATCTGCCGGTCGATCTGCCAATCCTTGATCCTGAGAGTGCCCCAACACTGGGGACGCTCTCGGTGCGGCCGCGCTCGAACTTCTGGGACCGCAGCAAGATCCTCTTGCTCTTGGTGGTGCTGTGGTGGCTGCTGCTCTGGTCAAACATGACCAACAATCCGATCGAGCCGTTCAGCGATGCCGCACGAAATCAGATCGTCTCACTTTGGTGGCTCGAGATCCTCTTCGGACTCGAGGTTCTTCGCCAAGCTCATTACGTCGTAAGCGAGCGATCGGCGCCCTGGCACCACATCTGGGCGGATGTCGTGTTCGGCGGCCTCCGCGCGAGCACGCATCGGGTCAGTGACTGGAACCGGTTCCGGGTGGCCCGGGTGATCAAGGTGTGCGTGCTGCTCGTCATCCTGGCGATCATCCTCGCCGGCTTCTACCACACCTCTCCGTTGGTCTCGCTCTTCCAGGTGCCGGCGGCGATCTATTCGGCGCTGCCGCTGCTCGTCCAGATCGTCTTCGGCTTCTTCTTCGTGATCCTGCAATTCGTCGGGCTCTTCTGGTTCCTTTCCAAGGGTGGAATCGACACCTATTACCCCGGTGACGTGAAGACCCGGTTCACCGATGTCTGGGGCCAGGACTCGGTGCTCGATCGGGTGAAGGAGAACATCATCTTCTTGAAGGACCCCGACGCCATCGAGGCTCGCGGCGGGTACGTCCCAGGCGGCATCTTGCTGTGGGGTCCGCCCGGAACCGGCAAGACGTTGATCGCCGAGGCCGTTGCGGGGGAGACCCACAATCCCTTCGTCTTCGTTGACCCTGGCGCCTTCAACAACATGTTCTTCGGGGTCGGCGTCTTGAAGGTGAAGGGGCTCTTCCGCAAACTGCGGCGCCTGGCCCTGCGCTACGGCGGCGTCGTGGTCTTCTTCGATGAGGCCGACTCCCTCGGGTCTCGAGGTGCGCTCACCCCGGGCCGCATCTTTGGTCCCGGTGCGACGGCGGTGCCGTGGGCATCCGACGCCTGCCATGGACCCGCCTACGCGGACGAGGCGGCGATGGCGCACGTCCTCGCGACCGCTCGCTTCGAGGACCCGGGCGAGGAGGCCCATCGGGTCGCACCCATCAAGATGATGGGGATGGGCATGGCCGGCGGCGGCGGCATGGGCACCCTTCAGTCGCTGCTTTCGGAGCTTTCGGGTCTCAACAAGCCGCGCGGGCTGGTGAACCGGGTGGTCCGCCGAGCCTTGGGCTTCAGGCCGGCACCGCCGCCCAAGTACCGCATTCTCGTGATGATGGCGACCAACATGCCCGAGTCGTTGGACGAGGCACTGCTGCGCCCCGGCCGCATCGACCGCGTCTACAAGGTCGGCTACCCGACGAAGGCGGGCCGGATCCGCACCTATGAGGGGTACTTCTCCAAGGTGAAGCACTCGCTCGACGACGAGAACATCGACCGCCTGGCCACCATCACCCCCTATGCGACCGGTGCCACCATCAAGGACCTCGTGAACGAATCGCTCATCAACGCCATCCGTGACGGGCGCGACACGATCACTTGGGGTGACGTGGTGAAGGCCAAGCAACTGAAGGAACTCGGCCCCCCCGAGGACGTTGAGTACATCGAGCGGGAGCGACACGCGGTCGCGGTCCACGAGGCGTGCCACGCCGTTACGGCGGCTCGGATCCACCGGGACTGGGCCATCGACGTAGCGACCATCGAGAAGGGTGGCACCTATCTGGGCATGGTGAAGCCGGTCAAGGTCGAGGACACCTTCACCCGCTGGAAGAGCGACTTCGAGTCCGAGGTGATGGTCTTCGTGGCCAGCCTCGCCGGGGAGCGCATGTTCTTCGAGGGCGACACGTCCTCCGGCGTGAGCGGCGACCTCGAGCACGCCACCAGGATCGCCACCTACATGGAGGGCTACTGGGGCATGGGCTCCACCGTTGCGAGCCACGGCGTGACCCGCGAGGCGGGCGTCTCGGGTGGGGATCCCGACAAGGACCGCCGGGCCAAGGAGTCGGACTTCTTGCGGGGGGGACTCGGCACGCGCATCGAGGCGAACCTGGAGCGGCTCGTCGAAAAGACTCGCGAGCTCCTCGAGGAGAACCGGCTCCAAGTCCTCGCAGTCGCCCATGCCCTCGAGCGGTTCAAGACGATCACCGGTGAGGACGTGCTTGCGATCATCGACGGCCGCAGGGGCCCATTCATCGACGGCAGCCGGTACCACACCGAGGAGTTCCGGCGGTCGGCCGAGGAATATCACCGGCGCATCGTCGACGTGCACACTGGACGCTCTCGAGAGCCGGTGCGCCTCCCCGAGGTGCCCGGGCTTTCGGTTCTCGAGCACGAGGCCGAGCTCGTTGGGATGGCCGCCGGCGAAGGCGAGGACCGGCCCGTCCTCTAGGCGGTCGTGGAGAGCTCCCGGGCGCGCCGCCGCCTGGCGGCTTCGGCCTCGCGGTCTTGGGGCGGGGCGCCCGAGACGAGCTCGCACAGGAGTCGCCGGGAGGCCTCGCTGATCGCCTCGACGGCGCGATCGAACGCGTCAACGTTCGCCCGGGACGGCTTGGTCGACCCGCTGATCTTGCGCACGTACTGCCGGGCCGCCGCGAGGACCTCGTCGTCGCTCACCGGCGGCGCCACGTTGTACAGCCGCTGAATGCTCCGGCACATGGCCGCGAGCTTAGGAGCCTGGTCGTCGGGCGCCACGGCCCCGACCGAGGAGCGACGATCACGAGGAGCACCTTTGCAGTATTGACAGACGCGCGCTCGGTCGACACTCGTTCTGTCATCGGTTCGGTTCCAGTCATGGGACACTTCGACAAACGACCGTCTGGAGAACTGTCGTCTCTGGCACGGAGGTGGTGGGACACAATTGCCGACGATCGTCCGGGCGCGCGTCGCCCCAGCAGGCGACGCAGGGAAGGCGAGGCGAGCGGGCTTAGGCCGATTCGCGCTCGGCCCGCGGGGCGGCGGCCGGCGCGAAGTGCTTCACGAGATGCTCGGTCATCCGTTCGATGACCGCATCGCGGTGCCATGCGGGCATCAGGGCATGGTCGAGGCCCGGCACCACGTCGATCTCGATGAGCTCAGCGCCCTCTCGCCCCGAGGACGAACCGAAGGGCCGGGTCTCGTTCTCGCCACCGACCACGAGCACCCGCACCTGGTTCGCGCGGAGCTGGTCCAGCCAGCTCGAGGGATCGCGGTCACGGTGCATGAGGCGGACGGCGCGCCAGGCGATCCCGCGCAGCCGGCGCCGGAGCGGCGCCAGGAGCGGAAGCCTGCGATAGACCGAGACGAGCGACGTCGACGGAAAGCAGATCCGCCGGCGCGGATCCATCGGGCCCCAGGCCAGCTCGGGCGGCGTGAAGTGCAGGATCGGGTTGATCGCGTAGACCCCGCGAGCCGGCCGGACGAGGGCGTTCTCGAGCGCCTGATAACCGCCAGAGCACAGCCCGACCATGATCACATTCGTCGGATCGGCGGGCTCGAGGGCCTCTTGCGCCTCGCGCACGTCCTCGAAGGCCTCGGGGAGGCGGACGACGTGGGGGCGCGTCCCGGGTCGGGTCGCGCTGTCGCCCAGTCCGCTCTGGTCAAAGCGCAAGCAGCGGAATCCCATCGCGGCCCACCGCCGCGCCACATCGACCCACAGGCGATTGGGCCCGACGTGCCAGTCGTTGCCAGCGTTCAGCAACATGATGCTCGGGGCCTCGAGGGGCTTCTCGGGCTCGGTCAGCACCCCGAACATCGCAACGTCGGACAGCCACACGCTGCGCTCGGTCAACCGGATGCCGTCGGCGTCGAGCGTTGCGACGTCGCACTCGGGGACCGAGAGCCCGGCACGCGCTGGGGTCCCGCCGGGACGAAGCCACTCGACGATTGTCGCCGAGGATTCCGCCGGGACCTCGTGATAGAGCGGCTCGAGCTCGAGCAACCGGTCCTGTCCGACCGCCTCACCGAGCTCGGGGTCGACGCCCAGGCGCTCGGTGAGCTCACGCGCCGGCCTCCGGTCGCCTCGGCTGAGCATGAGCACCCGGCGGGGAGGCTCGCTCGCCTGGGGCACCCTGAGCGCGCCCAGGTCGGCAACGGTCTCGGCGCTGTAGATGAACCCGGGCAGCTCCACCTGGCCCTCACCCAGCGCCTTGAGATCGCTGCGAAGTCGCTGGAGCGCCGATTGCTCGCGGACAAAGGCACGACCCGATGCCACGGCGTCCCACAGGACGAGCGAGTCAATGCCGCCCAAACGCGCCGCGCTCACCGCAGCCAGGAGCGCGCCCACCCGCATGCCGACGAGCGACACGTCTGGGGCACCGCAACGCCTGGCGAGGGCGATCGCCTCCGAGATGCTCCCGAGCCACGCTTCCACACGGCCCGGATCGCGATCGGAACCGGCCGAGTCTCCGGTGCCGTCGTAGTCGAAGCGGATGGCCAGCATCCCTGCCTCGGCCAGCGCCTCGGCGAGCAGCCGGTAGGTGTAGTGGGTGCAGGTGAGCTCCCGAGCGAGCGGCGGGCACAGCACCACCGCTGCGTTGGCGCGGCCGTCGGGCGGCTGGTGCGCCCAGCCGAACAAGGGGCGCTCCTCTGGACCGAACCAAAGCGGGGTGGCGGTCATGGCGCGGTCGTGAGTTCGGTGGTGCTGCGGAGGGGTCCGGGCCAGTCTACGGGCCGCCCGTGTGACCCCGGTGGTCGCCGCAAATGGGTCTCGACGCTGCACCACGCTCACGAGAAGAGCGCGCTGCGCACCTCGTTCGGCCAGGTCGAAGGGTCGAGACCATGGCGGGCGAACAGCGCAATCGTGATCCGATCGACGCCGAAGGCGACGCAGGCGCTGTGGGCGGGCGCCCCGGCGTCGTTCTCGATGCCAAATGGCTGCCCGAAGTGATCCCGGTGGCAGTTCGCAGAGACGACAGCGGTGCGCTCGCGCCCGGCGAAGATCGGCGTGACGGCTTCGAGCTTCAGTTCCTCCTCGAGCTGGCTCGCGGCGAGTGCGGTACCCAGGCGCCCGAAGAACGGGTCGTTGGCCGGGACCGCCTCGGCCTCGAGGCCGAGCTCGGCCAGGCGCGCGAGGGCGACCCGCAGACCACGGTCGCGATGCTGCTGGGCGTCGTCGGGATCGCCGACGTAGACGACCTCGTGCATGGAGAAGGACTGCATGCGCGCGGGGTCCACGCTCGGCTCATGTCGGAAGCAGAGCCCGTTCACCTCGAAGCGTCGGCCGCCCGCCGGCAGCCGACCCGAGAGCATCGGGTACAGGGCGTGACATGCGGCCGACGAGAGGACGACCTCGCCGGGCTCGAGCAGGGCCTGCCAGTCGCCACCGGCCTCCACTCGTCGCACGAGCTCGGCGTGGGTTCGGTCGTTGCCCGAAAAGATGTGGACCGACCCCATGAGATCGGGGAAGGACTGCAGGTAGTTGGTCGCGTCGAAGGTGCTCCGTGCGAGCACCGGCGGGACATGGATGGTGGTCGCTTCGAGGGTGAGCGCCCAGCGGTGCACCATCGCGTCGAGGGCACGGACCACCTCCTGATAGGTCTCGGAGCGGCCGTAGAGGCCCTGGACCGGCGTCGCGAAGAGGAGCCCGGCCTCGATGAGGCGATCGTGCAGCTCGCGGTGGGGGTCTCCCACCACGGCGCTTCGATCATGGGCCGGCTCGCTCACACCGACACCGTGAGCTCGCAAAGCGCCGCCTCGATGCTGGCCACGTTCGCAAAGGTCGACTTGCGGAGCATCGCCTCTGGGAACTCGACCTCGAAGGTGTCCTCCAAGGCCAGCATCACGTTCACGCTCGCGTGTGAGGTCATGCCGGCAGCGAACAGATCGCCCTCGTCGCCGAGCACCTCGATCGGGGTGGACAGGCGAGCGTGCTCGGCGATCACCTGGCGAATCTGCTCTCTCATCGACACTTCCTCCGTCACCCTCGGGGGGCTTCCATTGTCGGCTGCCCGTCTACGCCAGGCGCGGACCCGCTCACCACGACGGCGGCCGCCAAGCCCGCCTCATGGGTCATGGACAGGGCAAAGGGGCCGAGGCCCCGCTCGATGGCCAGCCGAGCGGCCGCCCCGCGGAGCCGCAGCTTGCAGGCGCCAGTCGGCAGCCGCACGACCTCAATGCTCCGCCAGTCGGGCCGGGCATCGGCGGGTGCCAGCACCTTCAAGGTCGCCTCCTTGGCGGCAAAGCGCGCCGCCAGGGAGGCCGCTGCGACGTCGGGTGGCCCCTGACAACAGGCGATCTCGTGCTCCGTGAAGACCCGGCGCAGATAGCGGTCGCCGAAGCGCTTCACCGATCGGGCGACCTCGGCGATGTCGACCAGGTCGACGCCCACGGAGAGATCGTCGCTCATCTCGACACCCCTCGCGAGCGTTCGCGGCGGGTGCTGTCCGCGACGAGATCGGGTTGCTGGGTGCGTAGCTGGCCGGCGGCGGCGCGCAAGAGTTGCTCGGCGGTGCTCGCCGTGCCCGTGGTCGCCCAGGCGGTCCCCGATCGGGTGGTGAGCGCCCCATGCCCGGACGTGACGCCGTCTGCAAGCGAGCGCAGCGCACGGTCGCGGATCGCCCCGATGTCGATGGGCCCGGGAAACAGGTCGACCAGGATCGCAAAGGTGGACGGGCCGATGCGGGCGACGAGATCGCGCTCGCGCTGCTGGCCGCTCAGATGCCCGGCGATCTCGACGAGGGTGTCCGAGCTCGGCAACCGCCAGGCATCCGATTCGGCCACCTCGATCAAGACCAGCCCCACGCTTCCCCCCTCGGTGCGCAAGGACGCGAGCGAGGTGCTGAGGCGGCCGACCAGGGCGGTCAGGGTGGCGAGGCCGGTCAGGGGGTCCGGCCCGAGCAAGACGTCGAGCTCGTTCGCGAGGGGATTTGCGCTGACCGGCGGCTCGAGATCGCGCGCCTCGAGCACCGAAGGGGCGCTCAGCCGGTCACGCGCCCGCAGGAACGCCGCGAGGCGGTCTCCAAGATGCCCGAGCCACTCGAGCCCCGGGTCCTCGAGGTGGGCCCCGGGCGCTCCGGCCACGCCGAGCAGGCCCGAGGGGGCACCAGGGCGGCCGGGGTGGGCGAGCGGGACGGCGCTGATCACCACCGATCGGGGTTCGGCGCCCGGCGCGGGGCCGAGGGTGTGGCGTCGACGGACGGGCCCCCCCGCTCGCTCGAGCTCGGCCCAGGTCTCGCGCACCATGACCGCAAGGTGCTCGGCCGACCATGACGTGCCGGGTGCGGTGGCCGGCACGGCGATGCTCGAGAGGGTGCCGTCGGCCGAGCGGACGGCCGCGAACGCCACCGCGGCTGCGCAGCGCTCCTTGGCCATGGAGAGCAGCCGACCCACGCTTCCGAGGCCGTGGTCGAGGGGAGCGGCGCCCGCCTTCGGAGCCGGGCTCGTGGCGGCGAGGGCGACGTCGGTCGTCGTCACCCTCGTGCGCCGGGCCAACGCGGAGTGCACGAAGCCCACGATCCGCACGACCTCGGCCCGCATCGAGGGCGCGCTCAGCCCGAGCAAGGGCGCGAAGAGGAGCAAGCCCCAGGGCATCGGGGTCAAGGGGAAGAGGACCGGCGGACCGAGCATCAGCACCCACGGCACGATCCGCCGGTAGCTGAAGGGGAACGCCTTGCGCACGATGCGGTCGCAGACGAGAAGGGAGAGCAGCCCGACGAGCCAGGCCTCGCCGAACCCGTCGAGTCCGAATCGACGCACCAAGAAGACGGCGCCGAGAGCGACGAGCACGCTCTGGACGAACGCGACGATGCTGACCGCGATGTTCCGGCCTCGGCTGAAGAGGAACGTGGTCTGGATGAACTGGATGGCACTGAGGACCGAGGCCAGCGCAAGGAGGCTGTAGAGCGGGACGGCCCGGGCCCACTCGTGGCCGAAGATCGCCGGGACGGCCCACCGGGCGACGACGCCGAAGCACGCGAAGGGCAGCGCCAAGGTGAGCAGCTGGAGGAGCATGCCCTCCTCGATCGAGTACCGGAGCCTGGCCTTCTCGTCCTCACCGACCCTCGACATGGCCACGATGCCGAGTCGATAGGCGCCGCGCTTGGCGAACGCGATGGTGTCGACCAGGCGCTGGGCGAACGCGACGTAACCCACACCGGCCGCCCCGAGGAACGTGCCGACGACGAGCGGGTTCACGAGATCTGCGAGGCGACCGGCCCAGTAGGCCGACGAGTAGCTGAGGCCATGGCGGGCCATGTCGCGCGCTGCCGAGTTCGACCATGCAAGGCCGAATCGCAACCCCGAGATCACCCAGCTGCCGACGAGAAGCCATGCCTGCCAGGCGAAGAAGCCGGCCACGAGCGACCACTCCCCCTTGCCCAGGAAGGCGAGAGGGATCGCCGTCGCGTACAAGACGACGTCCCCGCCGAGCTCGAGCAGCCCCATGGCCCGGTAGCGGAAGCCACGCTCGATCGCAGCCTGGGCGGGCGCCCACAGCACGTTGATCGGGATGCTGAGGAGCAGCACCCGCAGCGGGGTGAGCACGCCCACCGGCCTGAGCACCCCACCGAGGGCGAAGGTGAGCGCCTCGGCGAGCCCCGTGATCACGACCGAGACGACGAGCAGGAGGGTGAACGCCTGGTTGTACTGACGCTGCCCCACCTCGCCGGGCATCCGGATCAGGTAGACCTCGAGTCCCGACTGGGCGATGCTCACGGCGAACATCACGAAGGCGGCTGCCCCGCTGTAGAGGCCATATGCCCCCGGCCCGATCTCGCGCACCACCAGGACGACTCCGACCAGTCGGAGCACCATGCCGATCGCTTCCCGGCCGACCAGGTATCCGCCGCCGCGCACCGCGAGCTGCCCGAGGGACGGTCGGGGCTGCGCCCCAGTCGAATCGGGCTGCGAGATGGACGTCATCGCCTCCTCGCTGACGCGGGCTCGCCCGCCCGGCTCACTGCACCCGCAGTTGTTCGGCGGCCTCGCGGAGCAGCTCCTCGGCGCTCAGCGTGCTGCCGGCCGAGGCCGCCACCATGGCCGAGCGCGTCTCGAGTCCACCGCGTTCGGTGCCGCCGGTGAGCGAGGCGATCGATCGGTCGCGAATGACCTCAAGTTCCACCGAACCCGGGCGGAGGTCGACGAGCAGGGCGAAGAGGGACGGCCCGATTCGAGCGATCATGTCGCGCTCTCGCAGATGGTTCGTCAGACGCCCGGCGACCGTCATGAGAGCGGTGGTCGTAAGGGGACCCGGCTCGGTCCCAGCGGCCACGTCGACCAGAATCAAGCCCACGGTGCCCTCGTTGTTGCG
>DAHUZM010000065.1 GCA_027306525.1 Acidimicrobiaceae bacterium | reverse complement strand
GCTCGACTCGGCCCTCACCGCACGCGGCCGGGCACAGGCCGGCCTGGTCGCCATCTCGGTGGCCGAGATGCAGCCAGACGGCGTCTTCACCAGTCCACTTGGCCGGTCGGCCGCGACCGCGCAGTTGTGCGCGGAACACCTCGGGGTCCGGCTGGCCGTGATCGACGAACTCGCCGAGGTCCACCACGGCGTGATGGCGGGGCTCACCTCGAAGCGCGCTTTCCCGGGCGACTCGCTCGGCGTGCCGCCGACCGCTACGCCTGGCGGTTTCCCGGTGGGGAGAGCTACGCCGACGCCGACCGCCGTGGCGCGATCGCCCTGCGCCGGATCGCAGAGCTCGGGTCGAGGCGACCCCTCGTCGTCTCACACGAGATGATCGGGCGGATGTTGCTCCGGCGGCTTCTCGGTGCCGATCCGGCGACGGCGTTCGCATGGGACCAACCCCATGATGTGGTGTACCGAGTGGACCCGGTCCGGGCGACCTTCACCCGGCTCAAGCTCGCTGCGTCGTGATGCGCACCAGGTTCGCGAATGGCCGAATCGTGCGCCCATGTCGGCCGCAGAACGTGTCGATCGGTGTGGAGTTGACGTTCAAAGGCGGCCAAGGCGCTGAGCAACCGCCCATGGCCTCCGAGCTCTGCGCGTTGACCGATGAATGCGTTGGAGCCGGTGGATGGTCGCGCACGCTGCGCTACAACGATCCCGAACCGAGTGTCGACGTCGTCGGCTGGTCGGGGTGCACACCGTCCACGAGGGGATCCACCTGGACGACGTGAGCCGCGCGCTCGAGGCGCTGCCTGGGCGGCCGAGCCGTCAGTCGTCCGCGCGCAGCACGGGGACCCCGAGCGCGGCTTGCAGCGTCATCGCCGCACGTAGCAGATCGATGTCGGTGCCGCTCGGACCGACCAAAGAGACGCTGACGGGCAGCCCGGATCGATTACCGATCCCGGCTGGGATCGACACGACCGGGAACCCGACCCAGTTCCAGTAGTAGGCCAATCTCGCGAGCGGGAGCTGCGTGCCGAACTGCTGATAGCCCGCGCCCCGGGGCGGGGCGACCACCGCCACCGTCGGCTCGACGAGGGCGAAGACATCTCGTGTGGCAAACCACTCCATCCACGCGCCGATGGTTTCGGCTCGGTGGGCGAGCGCTGCGTCGAGGCCGCGGCCGCGGATCGGGTTGCCCTCGCTCTGCTCGAGCAGGGAGCGCACCGAGGGCCGATAGAGGTCACGGAACTGCTTGAACTTGCGGTGATAGTCCAGGACGTCGCGACCGAACAGGTTGAGGTAATCGTCGATCGCCTCGAGGGCGGTCGGCGCCTGGACGGGCACCACCTCGGCGCCGAGCCGGGCGCAGAGCTCGAGCGTCGATTCGAAGGACTCCGCCACGTCGGCGTCGAGATCGATCGAGGAGCGGGGTGATCGTCCGATCCGGAGCCCTGCGAGCGGGAGCGCTCGGAACCCCGATGCGCTTGGCCTTCCAGACATCGCCTCGTACAAGAGCGCGCAATCGGCGACCGTGCGGGCCATCGGTCCTGCGTGATCGAGCTGCGGGCACAGCGGTATGACGCCGTCCATGGGAAGAGCACCTCGGGTGGGTTTGAACCCCGAGATCCCGCACAGCGCAGCGGGGATCCTGAGGGAGCCGAAGGTGTCCGTCCCGACTGCGCTCGGCACCATCCGAGCCGCCACTGCGGCGGCCGGTCCGCCAGCCGAACCGCCGGCCGTCCTGTCGAGATCCCATGGGTTGCCGACCTGGTCCGTCGTCAATCCGGCGCCGAACTCGTGGGTGTGGAGGTGCCCGAGGAGGACCATCCCCGATGCTCGCAATCGCGCCCACAGTGCGCTGTCACCAGCCGGCTCGTCGGTCGGGATGCGGCTCGACGCGGTGAGCGGCTTGCCCTTCACCGCGAAGAGGTCCTGGAGGCCGATCGGGACGCCGCAGAGCGTCGGAGCTGGCCCGACACGCTCCACGGTTTCGGGTCGCCGCCGCTCGTCGGCCCGCACCGCCGCGGCACGGGCATCGTCCGCATACACGCGGACCCACGCGTTGATTGCCCCCGGTTCTCCTTCGTGACTCGGAGAGCCATCGAAGCGCGCGATGCGATCGAGACAGGACTCGACGAGTTCGACGGAGGACAGCGCACCCTCGGCCAGCGCCGCCGCTGCAGCACCGAGGTCCAGGTCCGTGGGATGCGCCGTCGGCGGCGAGTCAGCCCTCATGGTGCGCATCGCGAGGCGGGTGTTGCGGCGAGGGAGGACCTGGGCGCGACGCGCATGGCCGCCACACTACGGGGGGTGCCGCGCGCACCGAGGGATCGTGACCCCGCGATCCCTCGGTCCCCCTGCAGCGTCCGGCTCGATCGTGTCGGGTGGCGGCTCAGGGGACCTCGCGCGGCGCGACGAGCCGTTCCTTGAGCACCTTCCCGAGAAGGTTCCGAGGGAGCGAGTCGATGCGGTAGAAGCGCCAAGGGCGCTTGTAGGGGGCGAGCTCGCGTCTGGCGTGAGCCTCGAGCGCCTCGAGGTCCAAGGTGTCGGCGGCCTCGACGTAGGCGGTGACCGTCTCGCCCCACTCCTGGGAGGGTGTCCCGACGACTGCGGCGTCGGCGACGCCTGAAAACGAGCGGAGGACGTCTTCAACCTCGCGCGGATAGACGTTGTAACCCCCGGTGATAATGAGCTCCTTCGCCCTGCCGACGATGCGGAGGTAGCCGTCGTCGATCGCGCCGATATCTCCCGTGCGGAACCAACCCTCGTCAAAGGCCGTCGCATTCACCTCGGGCAGATCGAGATACCCGTGGAAAACGTTCGGTCCTCGCACGAGGATCTCGTTGGTTCCGCCATCGAGACGCAGCTCCACACCAGGGAGTGGGAATCCGACGGTGCCGGGACGCCGCTCCCCGTGAAGCGGGTTCGAGACCAGCAGCAGGGTCTCGGTCATCCCGTAGCGCTCGAGCACCACCTGTCCGCATCGTTCCTCGATGTGCCGATGCGTGAGGGCGCTGAGGGGAGCGGAGCCAGAGACGCACAACCGCAGCCGTCCCAGGCGCTCTGCGCCCTCGGCCACGGCGAGGCGCTCGTACATGGTCGGGACCCCGAAGAACATGGTCGCCCCAGCAGCCGATTCACCCAGGACGGCCTCGGGATCGAATCGCTCGAAGAGGAGCGTCGCCGAGCCAGCGAGGAGAGAACCGTGGAGAGCGATCCCGAGGCCGTGAATGTGGCAGAGGGGAAGGGCGAGTACGAGCCGATCCCGTTCGCTCCATCCCCAGGCACAGAGGACCGATGCCGCTCCGGCCAACAAGTTGGCGTGGGTGAGCACGACGCCCTTGGGCTCCCCGGTCGTGCCCGAAGTGAAGACGATCAGCGCCGGGTCACTGGGCGCCGCCGCGTCGAGCTCGCGTGCTGCGTCGGGCGCGAGCTCGAGCGCGGGGGAGACGACCACGAGGGACGGGTCCGCGTCGCGCGCCCAGGCGGCCAGCTCGTCGGTGCCGCAGATCGCCACGGCGGGTCGAGCACCGTTGATCGCCACCTCGAGCTCGCGGCGCGACGCCGCTGGGTTGACCGGCACGACGACGAGGCCCGCCCGCAGGGCCCCGCAGTGCGCGACGACGAGCCGGGCTGAGGGCGCGGCGGCCACCAGCACTCGCTCGCCGGGTCGCGCCCCTCGCGAGGTGAGCCGTCTCGCCGCCTCCGCAGTGGCGTCGAGGAGGTCCGCTGCAGAGAGCCAGGTTCCGTCGGTGTCGCGCAGGAGCAGCGTCCGCCCGAGCTCGCGCCAGCGTGCCGCCCATGCGGCCGGAAGGGTGCCCCCGGCACCGAGGTCGAGCGAGCAAGACGACGTGCCCGGCGGAAGATGACCCGTCCAATCGAGCGGTCGCGGGCTCGTCACCGTGGCGCCATCGCCGTCAGCCGCGGTCGGGCTCGCCGTTGGCCGCGTTCTGCCGCCCGAGCCGCCAGTAGGACTTGGAGCTCACCGCGTCGGGTTCCATGCCTCTTTCGAGGAGTGCTTCGCGAAGCCGCGCCACGACGGCGTGCTCCCCGCCGACGTAGGCGTGGCCAGGACCGGCCGGCAGCTCGACGGTGGCCAGGGCTGCCCACAGGGCCTCGGGGTCCCCTGGCGCTGTGCCGTCGCGGGGAACCCAGTGCGCTCCGAGCAGCTGCGCGGTGATCTCGTGTGGTTGCTCGTGGCCGGCTGCGTCGATCTCGAGTACCACGATGACCGTTTGGTCCCGTGCGACGGCCTCCGCCATGGCGAGTGCGGCCGGCGCGAAGGAGTCGTCGCCGACGAACAGATGCCACCGAGATTCGGGATCGAGGGTGATCTTCCCCCGCGGCCCGATGGCCTCGACCCTTTCCCCAAGATGCGCCCCAAGGGCCCAGCGCATCCCGGGCCCGTCGCCGTGCAGTGCGATGTCCAGTTCGAGGAGGCGTGCCCCACGGTCCAGGTGGCGGATCGTGTACCGGCGACGCCTGGTGCGCTCGGCCTCCCCGTCGAGCGAGACCATCACGTCTTGACCCGGGAGGGGATCGAGCTCGCTCAGCTCCTCTCCCGAAAGCCGGATCCGCCGGCATGAGGGGGTGAGCGCGGTGGTTTGCTCGACCCGGAGGCTGAGCGCACGCACCCCGAGTCGCTCGGCAAGCGCTTCGTTGGCGCGGCGAGCCGAGCCGGGAGTGTCGGTCATGTCCGCATTCTCGCGCCGGGAGCTCACGCCCCCGGCGCGAGCGCGTCGGCTCTACTGGGCGGCGTCCCCGCCGTTCGATGAGCGAGCCAGGAGGTCGCGGATCTCCGTGAGGAGCTGGATGTCCTCGGGGACCTCGTCGGGCTCCTCGGGCTGGCCGCGGCGCCTGCGAGCCGCGATGGAATTCATCGGGGCGACCACGAAGAAGTACACGGCCGCAGCGATCGAGACGAACGCGATCAGGGCGTTGATGAAGGCGCCGTAAGTGAAGACGCTGTGATGGACCTCGAAGGTCAAATTGGCGAAGTTGTGGTTGCCGACGATCGCCGAGATGAGTGGCGTGAGCAGGTCGTGGACGAGCGCTTGGACGACAGCGTTGAATGCAGTGCCGATGACCACCGCGACCGCGAGGTCGATCACGTTCCCACGCATGATGAACTGCTTGAATCCCTTCAGCATCTGAGGTGTCCCCCTTCGTTCCCGGCGTCGAAGCACGCGGATCTGCGCGAAGCATTCCATAGGTGCGACGCCCAACGAGGCGATTGACCTGCATCTGCCAGGGTTCCCGGGGCCTCAGCATGCCCACGCGGGTGCTGAGGCCGGTCGGTCAACGCCCTCGGCGGTCCCTGACAGAATGTCCGCCGTGCTCTTCTCCATCGAATCCAAGACCGCCCTCGTCACGGGCGGCTCACGTGGCATTGGCAAGATGATCGCGACCGGCTTCGTGGAGGCCGGCGCCAAGGTCTACATCGCGGCGCGCAAACATGCCGCAAGCGAAGAGACAGCTGCGGAGCTGTCCAAGCTCGGCGAGTGCATCGCGCTCCAGGCCGACCTGTCCAGCGAGGCGGGCTGCCGGGCGCTGGCCGACGAGATCATCTCGCGCGAGGACCGGCTCGACATCTTGGTCAACAACGCCGGTGCGACCTGGGGGGTCCCGCTCGAGGAGTTCGACGAGGCCGCCTGGGAGCGCACGCTGTCGGTCAACGTGAAGGGCGTCTTCCATCTGACGAAGTTCCTGCTGCCGCTCCTGCGTGCCGCCGGATCCCAGGAGGAGCCGGCGCGTGTGATCAACATCGGGTCCATCGACGGGCTGCGGACGCCCCGCATGGAGACCTACTCCTACTCGGCGTCCAAGGCAGCGGTGCACATGCTGACGCGCCACCTTGCAGGCAGGCTCGCACCGGAGATCACCGTGAACGCCATCGCTCCGGGGCCCTTCGAGTCCAAGATGATGGCCGAGACGTTGCGAAACTTCGGCGACTCGATCGCGGCGAGCGCCCCGATGAAGCGGATCGGCCGGCCCGACGACATGGCCGGCACGGCGATCTTCCTGGCCTCCCGGGCGGGCGCCTATCTGACCGGGACCGTCATCCCGGTCGACGGGGGGATCTCCACCGTCTGATGCGGTTGATCGCGGACCGCTTCGGAGTGCGCGAGCGCCTCCAATGATGTCCAAGACGATCACGCGCCACGTTGAGGCGCTGCGCGACGAGGACGCCCCCGAGGCGCGCGAGGCGCGCGTGGCGATCCGCCGGCTTCGCTCCCAGCTCGCGCTCGCCACGGATCGCTTCGATGCCGACTGGGTGTGGCTGCTTCGTCGTGAGCTTCGTTGGGTGGAGCAGGCCATCGGCGACGTGGTGGACGCCGATGCGCTGCTGTCGTGGCTGGGGCGCCAGGAGGTCGACGACCGCGACGAGAAGTCGCGCTCCGAGCTCGCCGACGAGCTCTCGAGCGAGCGGTCGAGGGCGCATCGTCGCCTGGTCGCCCTCCTCGACTCGGCGCGCTACCAGCGCATGGTCCGCGACCTCTCGCGCCCGTACCGGGTGCCCGATTCGCTGCACCGCGTCGTCCGCCGCGAGTGGCGCTCGCTCAAGTCGGTGGTGGCAGCGGTCGGGGACGCCCCCGGCGACCAGGATCTCCACCGCCTCGCGACGCGGGTGGACCGGGTCCGGCACGGGGCCGAGCTCGCGAAGGACGGTGCCAAATGGGCCGACGCTCTGGGCGACGTGCGCGAGGCCCTCGATGCGCTCCAGGAGGCCTCGCTCGCCCAGGGCTGGCTCCGGCACTCTGCTTCCACGCCGGGCTCGGGCTGGGGCCTTCTCGCCGGCCAGCTGATCGAGCGGGCGCGGTGTGCCGAGCGCACGTGGGGCGACGAGTGGGCCCAACGGTGGGAGCTCGCTCGGAGCAAGGACCTGCGCTCGTGGTTGCGGGCCTGAGATGAGCGTGCGCAGCGTCGACGTCGTGGTGGTCGGGCTCGGCCCGGGGGGCGAGGACGCGGCGGGACGGCTCGCCGAGGCCGGTCTCGAGGTGGTGGGGATCGACGCCGAGCTCGTCGGGGGCGAATGCCCCTACTGGGGCTGCGTGCCTTCCAAGATGATGATCCGCGCCGCCAATCTGGTGGCCGAGGCCCGGCGGGTCGAGGGCATGGCGGGTCGCGTGGTGATCACGCCCGACTTCGCCCCGGTCGCGCGCCGGATCCGCGACGAGGCGACCGACGGTTGGGACGACGCGGTCGCCGTCGAGCGCCTGGAGTCCAAGGGAGTCCGCTTCGTGCGGGGGTGGGGTCGGCTCGAGGGACCCACGAGCGTTTCGGTGGGCGCCGAGCGCTTCGAGGCCCGCCGGGCGATCGTGCTCAACCCGGGCACCCGGGCCTGGGCACCCCCGATCGAGGGCCTGGCCGCCACGCCCTATTGGACCAACCGCGAGGCAATCGAGACAGAATCGGTGCCCTCGAGTCTCGTCGTCATCGGCGGCGGTGCCATCGGACTCGAGCTCGGCCAGGTGTTTCTACGCTTCGGGGCCCGAGTGACGACGCTCGAGACGGCGCCCCGCCTGCTCGCGCTCGAAGAGCCCGAGTCCTCGGAGCTGATCGAGCGCACCCTTCGAGGGGAGGGCATGGCGATCCACACCGGCGTGCGCATCGAGTCGGTCGCCCACAACGGCGAGCGCTTCAGCGTCGCGCTCGGCGGTGCCGAGCCGGTCGTGGCCGACCGCCTGCTCGTCGCGACCGGACGGCGTCCGGATCTGGTCGGGCTCAACGTCGGCGCGATCGGGCTCGACGACACGGCGCGCGCGATCGGCGTCGACGAGCACCAACGGGTGCGTCCGGGCATATGGGCGATCGGCGACGTGACCGGCGCCGGCGCGTTCACCCATGTCTCGATGTACCAGGCGGAGATCGCGGTGGCCGACATCCTCGGTCGGCCGTGGCCCGCCGGGGACTACCGGGCGCTGCCCCGGGTGACCTTCACCGATCCCGAGGTGGGCTCGGTCGGACTGACCGAGCACAGGGCCCTCGAGGCGGGGATCTCGGTCGCCACCGCGACGAGCGATGTCGCCGGCTCCTCGAGGGGATGGATCCACAAGGCCGGGAACGCGGGGCTGATCAAGCTCGTCGCCGACGCCGATCGCGGGGTCCTCGTCGGTGCGACGTCGGCCGGCCCGGTGGGCGGCGAGGTGCTCTCGATGCTCACCCTTGCGGTGCACGCCGAGGTGCCGGTGGCCACGCTGCGCTCGATGATCTACGCGTATCCGACGTTCCACCGCTCGATGCTCGACGCGCTAGGGGCGTTGGCAGAACAGATGCCACCCGGCGCCGCCCCAGGCACAGAGCGCGAGCACCCGGCCGAGCCATGAACGGGCGAACCACCGGGGGATGGCGACCGGCCCCGGCGTGTCGGGCCGCAGCGCGCTGATCGCGCTCCAGAGGGCGAGGCACGCCGCGAGCACCCACCAGACGATGGCGCCGGCGCTCATCGGTCCCTGCGCCACCCGAGCGCGATGGTTGCGCCAAGCGCCAGCCACGCTGCGACCGCCGCCGCCCGCCCGACATGGCTCGAGGTCAGGTGACCGAAGATCCTGCTCAACGTGGGCAGATCGCGGCTCTCGTGGGCGAAGCTGTTCAGATCCCACCCGATGACGGCGAGCGTGAGGATGGCCCACAGCGTGGCGCCGAGGGTGCCGGGCGGGTCCTCGGCCCAGTGCCGGCGCAGCGCCCAGGGTCCGCTGGCCCACGCGAGCGAGCGCACCTGCTGGCGTCCCCTGCCGGCCACGAAGGTGACGGCGAACGCGAGCCCGATCGCGACGAGGATGCCCGAGTGGGCGGCGAGCGAGGACTGGCGCAGGCCTCCCTCCCACCACGCGAAACCCGCCGCCGCGAGCGCTGCGACCCCCAACGACCTGCTCACGGGCCAAGGGTAGGGTGTAGGCGAAGAGACAAGGGGGCAGCCGTGACCATCGTCCAATCCGACACCGAGCGCGTGGACAGCCTCGTCGACGAGCTGTTGGCCGACCATCCGCCGCAGTCCACCGACGCCGCCGTCTTCCTGGGCGAACAATTCGACCGCGGGCTTGCGTGGGTCCACTTCCCAGACGGCGAGGGTGGGCTCGGCCTCTCGCCGGCCCTCCACGCCCGGGTGACCACCCGGCTCACCGAGGCCGGCGCACCCTCGGCGGCCATGCGCAACGTCATCGGCTACGGCATGGTTGCCCCGACCATCGTGGTCCACGGCACCGAGGAGCAAAAGCGCCGCTACCTCCGGCCGCTCTTCACCGGTGAGGAGGTGTGGTGCCAGCTCTTCAGCGAGCCGGGGTCGGGGTCGGACGTCGCGAGTCTCGCCACCCGGGCCGTGCGTGACGGCGACGAGTGGGTCGTGAACGGTCAGAAGGTCTGGACGACCGTCGCCCACCTGTCCTCCAAGGGTCTCCTCCTCGCACGCACCAACCCCGAGCTCCCCAAGCACCAGGGGATCACCTGCTTCCTGATCGATCTCCACCAGCCCGGCGTCGAGGTCCGCCCGCTCCACCAGATCACCGGCGAGGCCGAGTTCAACGAGGTCTTCTTCAGCGACGCGCGGGTCGCCGACGCGGACCGCCTGGGCGGTGAGGGCGAGGGATGGCGGACGGCCATCACGACGCTCATGAACGAGCGCGTCTCGATCGGGGGCGGGGTGTCGCGCCGGGGCACGGGTCCAATCGACGTCGCGGTCAAGCTGTTCAAGGACCGGTGGGCCGGCGACACCTCGGCCCACGCGATGGCCCTGCGGGACCGCCTCATGCAGCTGTGGGTGGCGAGCGAGGCGACCCGGCTCACCAACCAGCGTGCCGCCGACCTTCGCCGTCGGGGCACCCCAGGGCCCGAGGGCTCGGTTGGCAAGCTCGCCTTTGCCGAGCAGAACAAGCAGATCACCGAATTCGCGGTCGACCTGCTCGGTCCCGAGGGGATGCTGCACTCGAGCACCTACCCGAAGATCCGCCCGAGCGGGGTCAGCCTCGGCGGCCCCGACGTCCACAAGCAGTTCCTGCGGACACGGGCCAACTCGATCGAGGGTGGGACCTCCGAGGTGATGAAGAACATCTTGGGCGAGCGTGTGCTCGGGCTGCCGGGCGACGTCCGCTCGGACAAGGACGTCGCCTGGAAGGACGTCCCGCGGAGCTAACCGCCACCGCCCGCCAGCTGCCCGCAGGCGGCCGCGATCTCTTGGCCCCGCGTGCGCCGAAGCGTCGCATTGACCCCGAGAGCGCGTAGCCGTGCCCGGAAGTGGACGGCCCGGGGCGGTCCTGGGGCGCGGTAGCCGGCGGTCTCGTTCAGCGGGATCAGGTTGACGTGCGCGCCGAGCGCTCGCGCGAAGCGGGCCAGCTCCTCTGCGTCCTCGGGCCGGTCGTTGACGCCACCGATGACCGCCCACTCGAGCGAGAGCCGGCGGCGGGTGGCGCCCACGTAGTCGGCGCAGGCCTCGGCCAGGCGGGCGAGCGGGTAGCGGCGGTTGATGGGCACGAGCTCGTCGCGCAGCGTGTCGTTCGCCGCGTGCAGGGACACGGCCAGGTTGACCGGGATCCCCTCGGTCGTGAGCCGTCGGATGCCCGGCACGATCCCGACGGTGGAGAGCGTGAGGCGGCGCCACGAAATCCCCATCTCGTCGTGCAGCCGCCGCAGCGCTCCAATCGTCTGGTCGTAGTTGGCGAGGGGCTCGCCCATGCCCATGAACACGACGTGGGTCACGGGGCGCTCGCGCATCGCCCACGCCACCTGCTCGACGATCTCGGCGCTCCTCAGGTGGCGCACGAATCCGCCCTGGCCGGTCGCGCAGAACGGGCAGGCCATGGCGCAACCGGCCTGGGTGGAGACGCACACGGTGACCCGGTCGGGATAGGCCATGAGGACGGTCTCGACCCGCGCTGGGCCTTCGACCTCGAAGACCCACTTGAGCGTCTGTCCGCCGTCGGCCTCCCGCCGGGAGCACACGCTGAGCGCCGGGGTGAGGATCTCGGCCAGACGCTCGCGAATTGGGCGGGGGAGCTCTGTCATCTCGGGCGGCCAGGCCGCTCGGCGGTGCAACGCCTCCCAGACCTGGCGGGCCCGGTACGGGGGCTCGCCGGCGAGCAGAGCCGCCAGCTCCTCGCGACTGACCCCGTAGGGGTCGGTCCTCTGGGCGGCGGGACGCAGCGAGACGGGCGTCGTGGCCACGGACCAGTGTCGCGCCGAGCGGCGCGGCGTCAGCGCGCGCTGATCGTCGCCATCTGGCGCGGACGGGCGTTGTCGAAGAACAGCTCGATCTGGGCGGGGTCGAGCGGCTTCGCGAGGAGGAAGCCCTGTCCGGAGCGGCAGTGCTCCGTTTCGAGGGCGCTGAGCTGGTCGCGGTCCTCGATTCCCTCGGCCACCGTCTCGAGGTTGAGGGCCCGGGCGAGCTCGAGCATCGTGCGGACGAGCGCCATGCCCCCCTGGGAGTTGGTCATCGAGCTCACGAAGGACCGGTCGATCTTGAGCACGTCGACGGGGAACTGGCGCAGGTAGGCGAGCGACGAGTAGCCCGTCCCGAAGTCGTCGATCGCGAGCCGGATGCCGAGGCCCTTCAGGTTGGCGAGCCGCTTGACGGTGCCCTGGGCGTCGCGCATGAGGGCGCTCTCGGTGATCTCGAGCGTGAGCCGGTTCGGGGCGAGCCCGGTGTCCTGGAGCACCCGGTCGACGTCGGCGGCAAACCGGTCGGACTCGATCTGGATCGCCGACGCGTTGACCGACACGAAGATGGGCAAGCCGCGCTGCTCCCAGCGTTTGGCCTGCTCACAGGCGAGGCGCAGCACCTCGAGCCCGACGTCGCAGATCATCCCGGTCTCCTCCAAGAGCGGGATGAAGTCGAGCGGCGGCACGACGCCGCGCAGCGGGTGCCGCCAACGCAAGAGCGCCTCGACCCCGATCGGGCGGACGTCGGACAGGTTGAAGATCGGCTGGTAGGCGAGGAAGAACTGGCGCTGCTCGATGGCGGTGCGCAGCTCGCTCGTGAGCGCCAGTCGGCTGCGGGCAGCGGTGCGCATCTCGGGCTCGAAGACGGTGTAATGGCGCCGGCCCGCTGCCTTCGCCTCGTTGAGCGCGGTGTCGGCGTCGCGCAGCAGGTCCTCGGCGCTCCGCCCCGGTCCGACGGCGACGCCGATGCACGCGGTGAGCCGGACCATGGCCTCCCCGCCGGGGGCGAGGATGTCGAAGGGCGGCGACAGCGCCTCGAGGACCGCATCGGCGAGCCTGTCGGGTCCCGCACCGATCGAGGCTCCCTCGGCGAGCACGACGAACTCGTCCCCAGTCAAACGCCCAAGCGTGTCGCTCTCACCGATCGAGGTCCGGATCCGCTCGGCGACGCCCTGCAGCACCTGATCGCCGATCCGGTGCCCGTAGATGTCGTTGATCGCGTTGAAGCCGTCGAGGTCGATCAGGTAGGCGGCCACGGCCGTCCCTCGTGCCTCGGCCCGCTCGAGCATCGAAGCCGCCCGGTCCAAGATGAGGTCGCGGTTGGGCAGGCCCGTCAGGCCGTCGTGCAGCGCACGGTGCTCGAGCTGCTGGTTCTTCTGGGCGATCGACTCGAGGGCCCGCTTGCGCGAGCGGAACAGCGAGACGATGAGGGCCATCAAGAGGACGATGACGAGCAGGTCGGCGAGCACCCCGACGCCCTGGACGGTGGCCGACGCGCTCGAGGGGACCACGGAGATCGCGGCCGACCACGGACCGTCGATCGGGAGCTGCACCTCGTTGCGGGTGGTCCCCGGTGGCGTGTGGCCACCCGTTGCCACCTGCACCGTTCCTGCGTAGGCGGGGTTGGTGTAAGCGATCGAGACGGCGAGGTTGGCGCCCCTTCCCACGAGCGGCCCGAGGATGGGCTCGGGCGAGAACAGCCCCACCGCCCAGCCCAAGAGGGCCGACTCGCGCTGCGCGATGTTGGCGATGGGTGCTCCGGCGCGGTAGATGGGCAACACGAGGTCGAAGACGCTCCGTGAGATCGTGTCGTTCGAGGTCGCCTTGCGGACCACCGAGGGCAAGAGCGCGACATCGGGCACGGCGGTGGCGGCGGAGGCGTCGAGAGCCGTCGCATACCGGCTGGTGCAGTAGTCGAAGTTGCTCGACAGGTCCGTGTAGAGCTGACCGATGCCGCTCGACGAGAGGTCACGGACGCCGTTCGGGCTGCCGGCGGCCAGGCGGATCAGGCAGTAGCGGGTCTGGGCGCCCTCCTTCGCCAGCACCGTCGGGCCCCGCGCCGGCACGCCAAAGGGGGGGTCCGCCTGCACCTGTGCCTGGAACGCGCCGAGGTCCGGGTAGGGCACCGCCTCGATGTAGCCGAGGCCGATGAGACCTGCGGTCTCGGTGCCGCCCACGTTCTCGTAGAGCTGTTGGAGCTGGCGGTTGGAGATCAGCGTGCCGCTGGCCACCACACCCCGCAGGGTCTCCACCAGATCCTCGTCTCGCTGCAAGGACCCCGCGATCGAGGTCCGGACATTCGCGGTCGTGGTCGCGATCTGGTGTTGTTGTTGTTCGCCGATGTAGTTCTGCCACTGCAGCGCCCCGAGGACCGACGCGGCGAGCCCGACCGTCAGGATCAGCCCGGCGAGGAGCCGGGCGTGCCTCGAGGGCCCGATGGGATCGGTTCCACCCGTCGCGCGCGCGCCGCGGGCACCCTCGTCCGGGGCCTCCGTCGCGCGACCGTCGGGGGACCGGAACAGTCGTGGGGCGTGGTGCGTGATGGGGAAAATTTACGACCGCGTACAGCGACAATTGGGGGATGGGTGACCTCCCAGTAACCATCGAACTGCCAATTAGCTGGCTGCGCTGGTCGAACTCATGTTGAAGTCGGTCACTCTCAGTGGTGGAGTTCGTACTCGCTTCACCCATTCCTCGAATTCGCGCCCCAGGGTGGTGACGCTTGCACCCACCTCGACCGTCCGCCTGAGCAGGTCGATCGGGCTCTCGTTGAACCGGAAATTGTTGACGGCGCCCACGATCTCGCCCCGCTCGATCAGATAGACGCCGTCGCGGGTGAGCCCGGTGAGGAGCAGGTTCGCGGGGTCGACCTCGCGGATGTACCACAGGCAGGTGAGGAGAAGCCCACGCTCGGTGCGCGCCACGAGGTCCTCGGTCGTCCCGGTCGCGCCGGGAAGCTCGAGGACGAGATTGTCGACCGGCGCGACGAATCGCCGACCCGAGCGCGCCGCCCCGGCTCGGTGGTAGCGCAGGTTGGTCAGCGTTCCCTCGGCGAACCACTCGGTCCTCTCGAGGTCCATCCCGTTGTCGAACACCGATGCCTCGCTGGAGGAGGCGCCGACGACGAGGAACGGTGCACACTCGAGCCCCGGTTCGGCCGGGTCGCCGTAGAGGGCGAAGGGCAGATCGAAGAACCGCTCGCCGATGCGGGTGCCCCCGCCTGGTGAGGAGTACACGGTGCGGCCCTCCTCGGCGTCCTGGCCGCTCGCCGAGTAGACGACGTCGACCATGAGGTCGGCCACCGCCGCTGGCGGCAAGACGACCTCATAGCGGCCTTCGGGTAACGCCACGCTCCGGTGTGCCCAACCCAGCCTCGTCGCGAGCTCGGCATCCATCGCGGCGACGTCGAGGGACGAGAGATCTTCGGTCGATCGAGCGACCCAGGCCGATCGGGCGCCATCGATCGATCGGCCCACCATGTGCAGCGCACCGGTGGCCTGGGCATGGTGCCTGCGCAGCCCGGTCGAGCTGCCGAGGTAGACGGTCTCGGCCTGATGCTCGAGGAACCCAGCGAGCACCCGATCCGCCGACCTCGCCGCATCGAACGCCCGGGCGAGGCCGTCGAGCACCGGCGCCATCGCCCCCAGGTCCTCCTCCGTCGGCGCGGCGGCGAATCCGGGGTCTTCGCCCCCCTCGACGAGTGGAGCGGCGTCGGGGCTTGGCGGAGAGCTGGCGGCGTCCCCGGCCGCCGCTGCGACCATCTCGGCGACGTCGACCTCACCGCTGCGGGTGGCGACGCCGGCGGCCGTGCCGCCCTCGACCTCGCAGAACCGGATGACGCTCACCCTTCGATCGCGCCGACGGCCGTTGGTCGTCGTGGTGTTGTTGGCGAAGCGGATCTCGGACTCGTGGGACTCCTCGACGATGACGATGCAGGGCTCGTGCGCTGCCGCCGCGATCGCGGCATCGATGACCTCTTGGGGCGCCGGCAGCGTCATGTGCCGGACTCCTCCTTCGCGTTCAGGATCCGTACGTCGGTGACGAGCACGCTCGGACATCCGTGGCTGACCGGGGCGACCTGCCCAGGTTGGCCCTTGCCGCAGTTGAATGCGCCTCCGAGCAGGTAGGTGTCCTCGCCTCCCGTGGCGGCGAGCGAGCCCCAGAACTCGGTCGTGGTGGCCTGGTACGCGACGTCGCGCAGCTGCCCGGCTAGCTGGCCATTCTCGATCGCGAAGAACCGCTGCCCCGTGAACTGGAAGTTGTAGCGCTGCATGTCGATCGACCAGCTCTTGTCGCCCTCGACCAGGATGCCGTGGCTCACCCCTGCGACGAGCTCGTCGGTGCTCGGCCCCCCCGGTGTTGGGGTGAGCGACACGTTCGCCATCCGCTGGATCGGAATGTGCATGGGCGAGTCGGCGAAGGCACAGCCATTGGAGCGTCCGAGTCCGCTTCGTGCGGCGATCGCCCGGTCGAGCTGGTACCCGACGAGGATCCCGTCCCGCACGAGTTCGAAGCGCTGTGCCTCGACCCCCTCGTCGTCGATCGCCACGCTCGCCAGCCCGTGTTCGACGGTGCGGTCGCCGGTCACCTGCAAGAGCGGCGATCCATAGCTGAGCGACCCGAGCTTGTCGAACGTCGCGAACGACGTCCCGGCGTAGGCCGCCTCATAGCCGAGGGCCCGGTCGAGCTCGGTGGCATGGCCGATCGACTCGTGGATGGTGAGCCAGAGGTTCGTCGGCGCGATGACGAGGTCGTAGCGCCCGGGCCGGACCGACGGGGCGCCCAGCTTCTCGACCAGGAGAGGTCCCAAGCGCTCGAGCTCCGCTTCGAAGTCCCAGCCTTCACCCTCGAGGTACTCCCACCCTCGCCCGGCCGGTGGCGCGAGCGTCCGCATGGTCTCGAAATCGCCGCCCGCCCCGAGCGCCACCGCCTCGAGCTGGGGGTGGATGCGGACGCGGCGTTGTCGGGCGATCGTCCCGGCCAGATCGGCCAGGAACTTGTCCTCGGTGACTGCGAGGACCGACGAGGTCACGTGGTCGACGCCCGGCGCATCGAGCACGCGTCGGCTCCAGCGAGCGAGCAGGGCGACCTTGCGCGCGAGCGGGACGCCGGTCGGGTCGATGCGGTGTGATGAGGACCACTCGACCTCGCCGTGGCCCGGCTCGAACGCGAGCTCGACGCGCTGGCCGGACGCCCTGGCCGCGAGCCGGGCGATCTCGACCGCTTCTTCGACCAACCGCCGCCCGGTGCGTTCGTCGAGGGCCACGCTTGCCGCGAACCCGATCGCCCCGTCGCTGATGACCCGCAACCCCACTCCGGTCTCGGTGTCGTCGGCGACGGTCTCGAGGTCGCCGTCGCGGAGTGCAACGGCTTGGGAGCGGATTCGCTCCACCCGCAACTCCGCGTGCTCGCAGCCCGCCTCGCGGGCCGACTCGAGGATGTGAGATGCCAGCGCATCGGGCATCTCGAAGGGCGTACGCGGCGACTGGGCCACCGGGGTGCACTGTATGGTCCCCGTGAGGTCGGCGCGGGCAGAGTCCATGAAGCGAGGCGCAGGGGGCACGGTGCGATTGGAGCGTGCGGCGATGGTCCTTGTGCTGCTCGCGATGGCAGCCCTCGGGTCGCCCGCACTCGCCACCCGAGCGGCGGCCGCGGCGGCGCCCCCGTCGCGGACCGTGTGGCTGTGCCGGCCGGGCCAACGCCCCGACCCCTGTCTCTCGTCGCTCGCCACCACCGCCGTCGGGGCGAATGGGACCTCGACCCTCATGAGGGCCGTCCCGGCCAAGGACCCCCCAATCGACTGTTTCTACGTGTACCCGACGGTGAGCCCCGAGCCGGGCGCCAATGCGGATCTGAGGGTCCAGCCGGCCGAGAGCGGCGTCGCCATCGTGCAGGCCTCTCGCTTCTCTCAGGTCTGCAGGGTGTACGCACCGATGTATCGCCAGCTGACGCTGGCTGCGATCTCGGGCAAGGTGCACGTGAGCGCGGCCGATGCCGCGCTCGCCTACGACTCGGCCCTCTCGGGCTTTGAGACCTACCTACGGCGCTACAACCACGGGCGCGGGATCGTCTTCATCGGCCACTCCCAGGGAGCGGCCATCCTGATCGAGCTGCTCATGCGCAAGGTCGACGACGACCCGACCCTCCGCAAGCGCCTCGTCTCGGCGATCATCCTGGGCGGCAACGTCACCGTGCCCAAGGCCAAGCGCGTGGGGGGTGACTTCAAGCACATTCCCGCCTGCATCTCGAAATCCGAGACCCAATGTGTGATCGCGTACTCGAGCTTCCTCCAGGCGCCCCCCTCGACGAGCCTCTTCGGCATCGTCGGCCAGGGGGTGAGCGCGCTGTCGGGACAGGGCAAGAATGCGCGAGACCAGGTGCTCTGCACGAACCCGGCCAACCTGGCCGGCGGGTCGGCGCCGCTCTCGGCCTATTTCTTGAGCGGGGGGACGGCGGTCTCCACGCCGTGGGTCACCTATCCGGGTCTCTACCGGGGTCGCTGTGTGACGAGGAACGGCGCCACCTGGCTCCAGGTCACCCCGAGGGCAGGGGACCCGCGGCCCAAGGTCGCCCAGGTGCTCGGGCCCAACTGGGGCCTGCATCTCGACGACGTGAACATCGCGCTGGGCAACCTGGTGTCGATCGTGGCCGCACAGTCACGGGCCTACGTCGCCCACCGGCACTGAGGCGAGGGGATTCAGCACACCGCCCGGGTCTTCGGGCTCGCCTTGGCCCGCGTGACCCTGCTCGTACCGACTCGGTGCCCGGGCGCGGGCGATGCGGCCGGCGAGGCGGGCTGTTCGACCGAACGTCCACCGGCCAGGTGGTCGATGGCGGCACCGATGTCATAGACGAGCTCGGACGCGAGGTCGCGGCTCAGACCCTCGCGGACCACGATGCGCAGGACCTCGACGTTCTCGGCATCGGGCGCCATCTTGTAGGCCGGCACGATCCAGCCCCGCTGCCTGAGAATCGCCGAGAGATCAAAGGCGCTGAAGCCCGGGCTGCCAACCAGCGCGAGGCAGACGACCGGCAGGTCGGTGCCCGCCGCGACCAGCTTGATGTCGTCGCGGCGGGCGAGCTCCGATGCGATCCACCGTGCGGTGTCCGAGAGCGCTTCCATGACCGCCTTGTAGCCGGACTTCCCGAGGCGGAGCAGGTTGTAGTACTGCGCGACGATCTGGGAGGCGCCCCGCGAGAAGTTGAGGCTGAAGTTGGCGTGGCTTCCGCCGAGGTAGTCGACCTCGAAGATGAGCTCCTCGGGCAGGTCCGCCGCGTCCTGCCACAGCACCCAACCGACACCGGGGTAGACGAGGCCGTACTTGTGACCCGAGACGTTGATCGAGCGCACGCGGGGTAGTCGGAAGTCCCACTCAAGCTCGGGCGCGAGGAACGGCGCGACGAACCCGCCGCTCGCCGCGTCCACGTGGATGGGGACGTCGAGGCCGAGGTCGCGCTCCAGTCGGTCGAGAGCCGCCGAGAGCGCTGCGATCGGCTCGTACTCGCCGGTGTAGGTGCTGCCGAGGATCCCAACCACGCCGATGGTGTGCTCGTCGACGAGCGCCATCGCCTCGTCGACTCCGATGACGAAGCGCTCGTCGCTGAGCGGTACATATCGCGGCTCCACGTCGAAGTAGCGGGCGAACTTCTCCCAGCACACCTGGACGTTCGCGCCCATGACCAGGTTTGGCTTCGTGGCGTCCTTGCCGGCGGCCTCTCGGGCCTTTCGCCAGCGCCACTTCATGGCGAGGCCCCCGAGGTGGATGGCCTCCGAGGAGCCGACGGTCGCACACCCGACGCTTCGGTGGTGCTCGGGGGCCCCGTACAGGCGGGCCAGCATGTTCACGCAGCGGTCCTGCAGCTCGACGCTCTGGGGGTACTCGTCCCAGTCGATGGCGTTCTTGGTCATCGTCTCGGCCATGAGGCGGTCGGCCTCGTCGTCCATCCAGGTGGTGACGAAGGTGGCCAGATTCAAAGTCGGATTGCCGTCCAGGTTGAGCTCGTCGTGGATCAGCTGATAGGCGACGTCCGCAGGCATGGCGTCCTCGGGTATCTCGTAGCGGGGGACCGCTTGGGAGAGCCCTCGCTTGGCATAGGTCGGGACGACCATCCGGTCGTCGTTCAGCTCCTCGAGCGGGACCTTCGCGCTCAGCATCGCGGCACCTCCAGGTTCGGAGGCGACGGTAGCGGCTATTTGTCCGCCGAGGCCGCCGCGTGCAGCCCCTCTGGGCGCTGGGGGTCGTTGGCCACCGCGTGCAACAGGTCGATCACGGCGCGCGTCGGCGCCGAAGGCAGGCCGCGGCGTCGCTGCGCGACGCCGACCCTCCGGCGGGGGAACCCCTCGAGGGGCACGAGCGCGAAGCGCTCGCGCATGTGCCTCGGGACTGCGGTGGCCGGGAGGATGGCCGGGCCGAAGCCGTCGAAGGTGAGCGAGGCGATCATCCGGATTCCGTCGAGCTCGAGCGCCGGGCGCAGGGAGACGCCGGCCTGGCGGAGCGCCGCGTCAATCTCGTCTCGCAGCGCCGTGTTGGGCAGGGGGAGCACCAGGTCGAGCTCGGTCAGGGCGGCGAGGGGGAGCGGGCGCTGGGCGCTCGCGAAGGGGTGGTCTGTCGGAATGACGAGCATCAGGTCCTCCTCGAAGAGGGGCGCGGCGACGAGCTCGTCTCCGACGACCGGCAGCGACACCACGGCGAGGTCGAGCTGGCCGTTCAACAGCCGGGGTTCGAGGTTGGCGCTCGTGCCGTCGGCGACCGTCATCTGCACCCGGGGGTGGCGGTCGCGCACCAGGGCGAAGAGCAGCGGGACGAGCCAGCGGCCGGTCGTGCCGATCATTCCGCAGCGGACCGTGCCGATGACCTCCTCGCGCATCGCTGCGACGTCGGCCACCAGGGCCGAGAGCTCGACGAGCATCCGGCGGGCCCGGGCCACGACGATCTCCCCCTCCTCGGTGAGGCGGCCGGCGGTCCGATCGACGAGGGGAGCACCGAGCTCCTTCTCCAGGCGGGCGACGTGTGCCGAGACGTTGGACTGGACCGTGCCGAGCGCCTCGGCGGCGGCCGAGAAGCTCCCGTGCTCGGCGATGCCGACCAGTGCCTGCAGGTGCCGAATCTCCATCTTTTGTGAAGATACCAAGTATCTGATCCAGCTGCTTGACAGATCGCCCGAATTCCCTACAATGGTGGAAGACCGCAGGGACCAGGAACCCCCCCCACTGTTCCCAAGCAGGTCATTAGTGAAGGGATCGCCAGCCCCCCCGGCGATCCCTTCACTGCATTCAGGGGAGAATTCGCTCCGTGCCCCGGTAGCCTCGCCTCTCGTGGGCGCCGTCTTCGTGGACCTGGACAGGACCCTCCTCGTGGGCCCGAGTGGCCCGGCGCTCGATCTGGCGCTCAGGCGCTGCGGGGTCGTCCCCCACGACCGCCGGCTCCCGGGGGCAGGCGCCCTCTATGCCCTCTACGGCCGACTGGGTGAGAACCTGGTCTCGATCGGCCTCGCCCGGGCGGCGGCGGTCCTGGCCGGCGGGTGGTCGAAGCAGCAGGTCACCGCGGCCGCGGAGGCTGCCGTCCCCGACCTTCTCGCCCTGGTCAGCCCGTATGCGCCGGGCGCCCTCGAGGCGCACCGCGTGGCCGGGCGCCGCCTCGTGCTCACGACCACGACGCCGCTCGACATGATCGCCCCCCTCGCGCGCACCCTCGGGTTCGACGCGGTGATCGCCACCCGCTACCAGGTGCGCGAGGGGCGCTACACGGGCCGGGTGGAGGGGGGCTTCGTCTGGGGCCCGGGAAAGCTCCGGGCGGTTCGCCGCTGGGCGGCGGCCGTGGGCGAGGACCTCACGGCCTGCCACGCGTACAGCGACAGCGTCTACGACCTCCCCTTGCTGTCGGCGGTGGGCCATCCCCACGCCCTCAACCCCGATCCACGCCTGCACGCACTCGCGTTCGCCAGGCGCTGGCCCGTCGAGCACTGGGACCGGCCACCCGGCGTGCCCTCGATCGTCGGGCTCGAGCCCTACCACCTGCTCCGGCTCCTCGTCCGGCCGCAGGCCTTCCCGTACGCGCGCTTCGACATCCGGGGGGTCTCGGAGATCCCGAGGCGTGGCGGCGTGATTCTCGCCGCGAACCATCGGAGCTACTTCGACGCGTGCGCGCTCGCCGTCGTCGCCGCGCAGCTCAACCGTCCGGTCCGCTTTCTCGCCAAGCGGGAGCTCTTCGACATCGCCCCCTTCGGGTGGCTGTTGAAGGCGATCGGAGGGATCCCGGTCGACCGGGGGAGCGGGTCCGATGCACCCCTCCAGGCGGCAGAGGCGGCGCTCAGGGCCGGGGAGGTGGTGGTGATCCTCCCCGAGGGCACCATCCCTCGTGGGGGGGCGGCGCTCGCTCCCGTGCTGCGGGGTCGCACGGGAGCGGCCAGGCTCGCCGCCGCAACGGGCGCACCGGTGGTGCCCATCGGGCTGTGGGGTACCGAGCGCGTTTGGCCGCGCGACGCGAAGGCCCCCAGGCTCGTCGGCTTCCACGACGTGTTCGTGCGCGTCGGGCCTCCCGTCGCGCTGCGCTCCGAAGACGCCCGTGCGAACACCGAAGTGCTCATGGCGGCGATCGGCGAGCTCCTCACGGAGGAGCCTCGCTCACGGCCAGCCGATGGGTGCGAGCACGCCACCGAGACGCGCTCGCCATGAGGCTGCGGACACGGCTCGCCGTCGAAGCGACGGCGGCCGTCAATCAGCTCTCACGGCACATCGGCACCGGAAGTGGCACCGTCGCCGGTGGCCGTGTCGGCCTCGCCATCGCGCCGGGGGCCCTGGCCGACCTCGGGCGCGGGCGCACGGTCGCCGTCGTCTCGGGCACCAACGGCAAGACGACGACCACCCGGCTCTTGGCCGCCGCACTCGAGACGAGCGGCGCATCCGTGGTGACCAACGCGACCGGCTCGAACATGCCCGCCGGGCACTTCTCGGCGCTGGCGTCCGGGCCGCGAGAGGCCCCGGCCGTGCTCGAGACCGACGAGGGCTATCTGCCAGCCACGCTGCGGGAGCTCTCGCCGAGGCTCGCGCTGTTGCTCAACTTGTCGCGCGATCAGTTGGATCGGAGCAACGAGGTGCGCATGGTCGCCAAGCGCTGGCGCGACGCACTGGCCGGTTCGACGTGCACGGTCGTCGCAAACGCAGACGACCCGCTCGTGGTCTTCGGCGCCCGATCGGCCCCTTCGGTGCTCTGGGTCGCCGCGGGCGTTCACTGGCGCGCCGATGCCGGCGGCTGCCCGGCGTGCGGCGGGCGGATCCGCTTCGCCCAGGGGACCTGGTCGTGTTCGTGCGGGTTCGCCCGGCCCGTGCCCGACGTCGCGCTCGAAGAACGCGGCGAGGAGACGACCGCGATGTTCGCAGACGGCCGACGGTTCACGATCCACCTCGCGATCCCCGGCGGGTTCAACCGACGCAACGCTGTCATGGCCGCCGCCGCCGCCGAGGTCCTGGGCGTCCCGGCCGACCGGGCACTCGAGGCGATGGGCAAGGTCGAGGGTGTCGCAGGACGCTTCTCCGTGCACTCGGTGCGCGGCGTCCCGACTCGCCTCTTGCTCGCCAAGAATCCCGCGGGATGGGACGAGCTGCTCGAGCTCGTCGCCGGTGACACGGGCCCGATCGTGATCGCGATCAACGCGCGCGTCGCGGACGGCCGCGACCCGTCGTGGCTGTGGGACGTCCCCTTCGAGCGCCTCGGGTCGCGTCCGATCGTGGCCAGCGGGGAGCGCAGCGCGGATCTCTCGGTGCGGCTGCACTATGCAGGGCTCGAGCACCGCCGGGTCAAGGATCCTCTCGAGGCGGTTCTCGCAGCCTCGAGGTCTGCGCAGCCCGGGGTGTCGGTCGAGTTCATCGGGAACTACACCGCCTTCCACGACCTGTTGGCCAAGAGCCCGCTCGCATGACCGTGCTGCGGATCGCCGTCGTCTACCCGGACCTCCTCGGCACCTACGGGGACGGAGGCAACGGCCTCGTCCTCTTCAGGCGGGCGGAGCGTCGGGGCATCGCCGTCGAGCTCATTCAGGCGACGAGCGACGCCGCGCTGCCGGCTGTCGACCTCTACACCCTTGGCGGAGGCGAGGACGGTCCCCAGGTGCTCGCGACCGAGCGCCTCGGCGAGGCGGGGACGCTCGCCGAGGCCGTCGCCAACGGCGCAGTGGTGCTCGCAGTGTGTGCCGGTTATCAGATCGTGGGCGCCCGGTTTCCTGCAGCCGACGGCGCACCGGTCGACGGTCTCGGCCTCCTTGATGCCATCACGGAGAAGAGCCAGGGGCGTCGACCGGTCGGTGAGATCGTCGTGGAGAGCGAGCTCGAGGGCGTGGGGATGCTGACCGGGTTCGAGAACCACGGCGGGCTCACGACGCTCGGTCCGAGCGCTTCGCCGCTCGGGCGGGTGTGCATCGGGATCGGCAACGGGGACGGGACCGACGGCGCGTGCAGCGGACGGGTCGTCGGGACCTATCTCCACGGCCCGGTGCTGGCCCGCAACCCGGCCCTCGCCGACCTGCTCTTGTCGTGGGCAACCGGGAGGGCGCTGGCCCCGCTCGACGATCACCGGGAGCTCGATCTGCACCGCGAGCGCCTCGAGGCGTCGCTCGGTCGTCGGGGGCGCCGGCGGGGCTGATTTCCTATCCCCGGCGCGCCCGGCGCCGGGCGGTCACCCGTGCGAGCCGGACATCGGGCCAGGCGTTCGCTCGCTCGAGCTCGGCCGGGGGGCCGAGAGCCCACGCACGCCGCCAGGCGACGGCGTCGGGTCCGCGCAGGGCGCCGGGCGCGTCCTGCGGCGAGCGGCGCGCGGCCCACCAGTCGGTCGCGACCTCCCGGGCCAGGACCTCGACGGCACGCTCGATCCGAGCCCCGAAGCGCCGCGCGTCCTCGCCGTCTGCGGCACCGAGCGGGGCCCCGAACACCACCGTGACGGGGGCCCTTCGCAGCGGACGGCCCCTGTTCTCGGTCCCCGAGCCCCCGGGGTGGGCCTCGTCGCGCTTGGGGAGGATCCGTCTCGTCCCATGGATGTACACGGGGACGACCGGTGCGCCGGTCCGCACGGACAGGTAGGCGGCCCCGCCCCGGAACTCCTGTGCCCACCCATCGGGGGAGCGGCCGCCCTCGGGGAAGATCACGAGGTTCCAGCCTTCGCGGAGAAGATCGGTTGCGATCTCGGCCGAGCGCCGGTTGACCCGCGCCCGCTCGATCGGGATGGCGGCGAGGCTGAGCGACCACAATGCGGCCTTCCAACGCCGGTCGAAGAAATAGTCGGCCGCCGCGCCGACGACGGTCCGGTGTCGAAAGCGTGCTGGCAGGGTGGTCAAGAGGAGTGGCGTGTCGAGATGGCTGGCGTGATTGGCCGCGAAGATCACCGGCGCCTCGAGCAGCCGGAGGTACTCGTCACCCCGGACGGTCCGCGGGGCGACGAACTGCGCCAGGGGGCGCGTGACGTTGTCGAGCATGACGGCCCGCAACAGGCGGGCCGGGTACCGGCGCGACCACTCGTGGTCGTAGTCGAGGCCGACCTTGCGCTCCGGCGGCGGGCGGTCCACCCCGCTCGGCCAGTCCGGCGCGCCGAGCGGGAAGCGCGCCCGGCCGATGGCCCCGAGGGGGTTCGGCGTCTTCACTGGACGTCGGCCATCAAGATGGGCGGCGTGTGCAGATGGGTGAGGCTCGGCGACGGCCCGACGACGTCCTTGGCCATCTCGAGGGCATCGGCCATGGTCGAGGCGGGCGAGAAGCCCATTCGCCGGACGGCCCCGGGGTCACCGCCGAGGACGATCACCCGGCCCAGGTGCTCGAGCGCGTGCGCGCACCAGTACCACATGTAGAAGGGGTGAACCCCGTGGTACGCGTGGCCCGTGCGGTAGAGGTGCACATACCAGGGGTCGGTGGCGAAGGACTCCTCGAAGAGCTTGTGCATCTCGTTGGGGTCGGTCGTCTCGCTCAGCACCTGCTCGTAGAAGTCGATGTAGCTCGGGTGGTAGGCGGGATTGAAGTCGGGCCGGGTCGGGTGCTGCATGATGAGGACCCCACCGGGCCGCACGAGGGGCTTGCCCCGGTACATGTTGAAGAAGTACCCGAGTCCGAGGCACGCGACGAGGATCGGGTTCATGATCGAATTGACGTTGTAGGGACAGATGTAGGGGAGACCCATCGTCAAGATGTCGCTCTGGCCCTCGACGACGACCCCTTGCTGGCGCCAGACGCTCGCGAGCGCGAGCTCGTGGGTCGCTTCCACCTCGCCAGCCTGCACAGAGGTCATCGCATGCGGCGCTCGGATCGAGTGGAAGACCTGCCGGGAGAGCTTCGCCGGCACCGTGTCCAGTGCCTTGGCGGTGGCGGCGTAGGTCACGCGGTCCTTGAGGGTCCACTCCCACTCGCGGCGCTGGAGAAATGCGAACTGTGATGGGAACGTGTCGGTGTTGAGCGTGGTCTCGATCTGGAAGACCTTGACCCCGCTCTCCTTGATGAGCCGGCCCATCCGCCAGTTGGAGGAATGCAACTCCGAGGAGGGCGCGTGCATGAACGAGCGGGAGTGGCGCATCGTATGGGGGTTGTGGTGGTGCCGGAGGCTGCGGTAGCTGGCGAGCCCGGTTGCCACGCTCTTGTGCCCTCCGTCCATCGCCACCAGGCTGATGTTCACGTAGACGATGAGGTCACTCTCGGCCGCTCTGCGATTGATCTCGACGTCCTCGCCCTCGGCCGTGCGCCCGAGATGGACCAGGTTCTCGGGGTCCTCGGCGTCGTGCTGGGTGAGGAGCCCATGGGGGGCGAATGCTTCGTAGATGCGGTCGCCCAGAGCGTGGCGCAGCTCGGCCTCGGTCATCCGCCGGTGCAGCGCAAGCGCCGCCACGAGGACGACGTCGTCGACACCGGCCGCCGCTGCGAGGTCGAGCACCTCTTCGATCACCATCTGGCGCACGTCGGGTCGCTCCATCGGGGGCAGCGGGAGCGAGACGTCGTCGAAGCAGATGGTGAGCCGCATGCCCGGCCGCAGCAGGGCAGCGAGCGGTTCGGAATCGCCGATCGGGTGCGCGAGGGCATGGCGGATGGCCCCGACCGGGTCCTTCAGGGCGTCGAGCGGCTCCGGCGCGTAGATGATGCGGCTGCCCTCGGGCAGCCGCTCGAGCGTGAACCCCTCGCCGTCCCAGAACAGCGTGGGCGGCGTCGAGCCGTCCACCTCGAGCACGAAACCCGGTCGCGGGCTCATCGGCGTCCTCCTCGGTGCGTCGCCCGCAGGTCGAAGGCGATCTTGACGGACCCACGGCGCCCGGCCGCGCCCGCGTGTGCGACGGCCTCCTCGAAGCGCTCGAGGGGATAGGTGGCCGACACGAGCCGACCGGTGCCCATCGCGGCCACCGCCTCGATTGCAAGCTCGAAGGTCGGGCGATCGGTGCCGCGCACCGACTCGGTGCCATAGGCATACGCGCCGGCCAAGCGGAGCTCACGGTGCCACAGCGGGGCGAGGTCGACGTTCGCCCGACCGGGCATGCCAATGAGGACGACCGTGCCTCGGGGGCGCACGATCTCGAGCGACGCCTCGATCGACTCGGACGACCCCACGCAGTCGAACACGACGTCTGCGCCACCGGTGAGCCGGGCTCCCGACGGGCCCCGCAGGGCCATGGAGCGGCTGTGGCGCCGCACCGCCGCGCTCAGGTGCTCGGGCGAGAGCGCGGCCGACGCGCCGAACTCGCGAGCAAGCGCACGCTGATGGGCGTAGCGGGCCCCGGTGAGCGTGACGCGGGGCGAAGCGATGAGGCCGCGCCCAGAGAGGTGGGTGATCGCGGCCACGGTCGCGAGACCAAGGGTGCCTGCGCCGAGGACGGCAACGACGTCGTCCTCGGTGATCGGGGAACCGAGGACCCCATGGAGTGCGCACGCCAGGGGCTCGATCGTCACGGCGTCGGCGTCGCTCAGCTTCTCGGGAACGGCGTACAGCTGGCTCTCGTGCGCGACCAGGCCCGCCGCGGACCAGCCGCCCCCCGTGTCGGCACAGAACCCGGTCTGGATGCCGGGCGACAGGTGGCCGAAGGCCGTGTTCTCGCAGTCACCGGTGCGACCCGTCGCGCAACTCGGACACGGCGGGTCGATGCGCCGGGCGCGACAACCGAGCACCGGTTGGATCACCACGCGCGCACCGGCGCGTAGGGCCGAGCCGTCGGCCGCCGACCCGTCGGCGCCCAGGACGCCGACGACCTCGTGTCCGGGCGTGAAGGGGAAGCTGACCAGGGGCTCGAAGTACCACGAGCTGCGCCCGTCGATCGTGGCGAGGTCCGAGCCGCAGATGCCAGACAGCGAGGGCGTCACGAGGTGCCAGTCGTCGCCCGGGCATGGCGGAGGATCGGTCTCTACGAGCCGTAGTGGCGCGACCCTGGTGCCGCGACCGGACCCGAGCTGGGAGGCGAGCCGTGACGCGGCCATCCGGGGCATGCTCCGCTCGAAGACGAGTGCCTTCACGTGTCCCCCCGGCGCCGGTCGATGACGAGCGACCTCGCCTCGAGCCCCCCGAGCGGCAGCAGCCGGCTCGTTCCGCCATGCGCCCGGGTCCAATGCTCGACGAGCCAGCCTCGCCTTCGTGCGATGGCGGCCAGCCGGGCGTCGGGGTTGACGGCCACCGGGTAGCCGGCGGCCTCGAGCATGGCCAGGTCGCTCGACGAATCTGCGTAAGCGATCGACTCGTCAAGCGAGAGCCCGTGCTCGGTGGCGTACCGGTCGAGAAGCTGAGCCCTCGCCTCGCCGATGGGGGAGAGCTCGGCGAGGCGCCCGGTGAAGACGCCCTCGCGTTGGGTCATCCGGGCACAGACGACGTCGTCGAAGAGCGGCCGGAGCGGCTCGACGACCACGTCGAGCGCGCCGGTGATGAGCAGGGTGCGATGCCCGAGCCGGCGATGGTGGCGCACCCGTGCGATGCCGGCAGGGAAGGACCGGGGCAGGAGAAACTCGTGGAAGAGGTCCCAGGCGTCCCGTTCCAACTCCTCCACCGCCGCGCCCTCGTAGCGGCGGTAAAAGGAGCGAAGGAAGTCACCCCGGTCGCGCCGGTCGAGCGAGAGCCACCGAGGCGCCGCGCCGAGGCGGTCGGCGACGAACCCGACGCGCGCGTCGGCTCCCATATGCCGGCTGGCCAGCCACGCATAGGAGTCCACGACGGTTGAGGCGATGAGGGTGTGCTCCAGGTCGAACACTGCGAGGTGGCGTTCGGCCGAGAGCACGGCGCGCCGAAGACGGGTCTCGCGGTCCGTTCCGACCGACCTCGTGGGGGAGGTCCGCACGCGGCCTCGCTCGACGACCGAGGGCAGGTGCACCTCGGAGACGTAATGGGGCCAGTCAATGACCGCCGGGTCGAAGCAGAACACCGACCGGTCGGCATCCTCGAGCGTCCCCCAGAGCTCGAGGAGCCGGTCGATACGGTACCGAGCCTCGGTCTCTGTGTAGGCGCCGTAGAGCTCGACGTACCCGAGGGCCCGCTCGGCCAGGGTCTGACGGTCCTCCAGCTTCGCCGCCCACTCGGCCTGCCTATGGCGGAACGGCACGAACTTGAGCCCTCGTTCAGCGCTCGACATGAGTCGCGTCGCCTGGCGCAGCTGACGTTGGACGCGCCCGCGCCCGGGGAACGACCACTCGGGGACCGAGATTGGCTGGCCCTTCTCGTCATAGAGGGGGTGACGCCCGAACCACTCCTGGACCAACTGGACGAGGTCGCCATAGAGAAGCGGGTTTCGGACGCCCGATGCGACGTGATAGACGGGCGTCTCGGCGCCCTTGGGGCCCTTGGGGCCCCGGGCGGCCACCGCGACGATCGCGGCGACGACGAGGTCCACTGGGATGACGTCGATGACGCCCTCGGGGACGCCGGGGAACTCGCGCAGCAGCCCGCGTGCATAGGAGATGATGATCGGCTCGGCCATCCGAAAGCCGCGGATCCAACCCGGCCGGGGCTCGGCCAGCGCCGACTCGATGATCGACGGGCGCACGATGCTGATCGGCACGGGCGCTGCGCTGTCCGGGCCGTGCCGGGCGACGAGTGCACGCTCGCCGAGGGCCTTCGTGAAGGCGTATGCATCCGGCCATCCGAGCGTCTGGGCCCTGGCGGACCCTGCATCGATGAGCTGACGGCGCACCCAGTCATCGCGGAGACGCTCGGCGCGCGCGGCGAGGAGGTGGGTGCCCGACGCACCCTGTTCATCGTGCGCCCGCTTCGCAAACTCGCGGAGGCGATCGGGGAGCCGCGACGCATCCTCCAAGTCCTCGCGTAGGCGGCGGGCACTTCGCACCTCGGCCTCCCAGTCCACGTTCAGGCTGAACCGGTCTTCTGAAAGGAGTCGCTCGATGGTCTCGCCCTGATGGGCACCGGCCACATACGCGGTCGAGACCGAGATGAGGTGCGAAGGCGTACCGCCCTCGGCGCGCGCGAGCGCCACCGCCTCGGCGACCCGTGCCGGCCCGAGCAGGTTCACCTCGACGGCATGGTCGATGGGGGCGTCGAAGCTGACCGTCGCCGCCGAGTGGATCACGACATCGCAGCTCGCGAGCAATGCCCGGCCCGCCGCGTCGAGGCCGAGTCCGTCGGTCGAGACGTCCCCCGCGACGGCGTGAAGCCGGGACGCGACCGACCGCTCGAAGTCCTCGCCAAGTTCGCTTCGCAGGCGTGCGAAGCAGTCGTTGCGCAGGATGTCTCGTGCGATCCGTTCGCCCGGGTCGCTTCGGCGTCCCGGACGCACGAGTGCGACGACCTCGGAATCGGGGATGCTGCGCAGGATCCGCTCGATCAGGGCGGTCCCGAGGAACCCGGTGCCCCCGGTCACGAAGAAGCGCCGGCCGGCCAGCCGCTCGGCGATCAGCATCCAGGTTGTCTACCATTTGGTAGGGAATCTGTCTACCATTTGGTAGGTGAGCGGGCCCCAGACGTCCGACCGCATCTTGGATGCCGCCCTTGCCTCTTTTGGCACCCGCGGTTACGACGCGACGTCGCTCGACGCCCTGGCAGGCATGCTCGAGATCCGCAAGCAGACGATCCTCTATTGGTTTGCCAACAAGGAGGCCGTGCTCGCCGCTCTCATCGAGCGGAGCGCTGCCGAGCTGACGGAGGCCTTTGAGCAGGGTCTGAAGGGCACCGGCCAGGGTTGGGAGAAGGTCGCCGCCGTCGTGCGGGCGGTGTTCCGGCTGGCGGCCCGGCGGCCCGAGCTGCTCGGGCTGGTTCGCGAGGCCGCGCGACTCGGCCCCCCGGCCGCCACCCAGATGATCACGGCACTCGACCCGCTGGTGCAGCGAGCGAGCGCGTTCTTGGAGGCCGAGATGGACGCCGGGCGGATGCGGCGTCATGACCCCCGGCTCTTGCTGCTCTCGATCTACTCGACGGTGATCGGGATGGTGACCGAGGTCGAGGTGTTTCGCGCGCTCGGCGAGGAGCCGAGCGCGAAATCGCTGGTCCGCCGACGGGCGGACGTGCTCGCGCTCCTCCGCTCGGCCCTCATGACCCCGGAGGGGTAGTGGGTGCCGGTCGCTTCTTCTTGGCCTTCTTCGGTGTGTAGCGCTTCGAGGCCTCGGGGGTCTTGCGCTCGGGTCCGGCCGCCTTCTTTGCCCTGGAGGCCCGCTCGGCGCGAGTGGGTTGGGGGCGCCGCTCGCCGCTTGGATTGGATTTCGTGGCCGTCGGCGAGCCATAGCGCTGTACCCGCCACGCCCGAATCAGGATCCACCCTCCGCCAGCGATGAAGGCCACCCCGAGAATCCCGAGGTAGGCCTCGAACGCCAACCCCGTCATGAGCAGGGTGAACCCGACGGGGCCGCGTCGCCCAAAGCGTGTCGCAACGAAGATCGCCACGGCGAAGGCGAGCAGGAGCGCGAGTTCGACGACCCAGTGCTCCAACGAAAGGGTGCCCTTGCCGGTGCACTGTCCCGAAGACTTCTGATAGGTGAAGCCCGCGATGCATGTGTGATCCTTCAGGGGCCTGATGGTTTGGGTGACTTTGGTCGTCTTGGGGTTGAGCACCCCGGGCATGGCTGCGGCAAGCGCGAGGACGGCCGCCAGCCCAGCCCCGAACAGCCCGATGCGACGCTCGGTGTGGTCGAGATTGAGCACCGCCTCACGCGTCGGTGGTCGATTGGCCGAAGCTGGGGCAGGTCTCGGGCTCGGGCGAAAGAGCGCGGCGAGTTTGGACAACCGACCCTCGGGAGCGGGCGTTTCTTCGGCAGACTCGGTCTCGTCGGCCACGGCATCTCCAGGCTACCGGTCCTTTCGAAGCGGAAGCGAAGCCGGCCAACGCTCCGCAGATGGCGCCCTTGGGTCAGTGGAGGGCGTCCGGGTCGGAGCCGACTAGCTTTTCCCCTTGGTGTACGAGACACCCCCAGGGGGGCGCTTAGCTCAGTTGGTTAGAGCGCAGCCTTCACACGGCTGAGGTCGGAGGTTCGAGTCCTCTAGCGCCCACTCTGTTCCCCCTGGTCAGGGGGTTGCGCGTTGTCGATGTCCTCTGGTGAGTTCTCCGGCGTGCGCGCTACGTGCGCGAAGGAATCGCCTCCGATCGCGCACGGAGTTCACGTTCGGAGCTCGCGTCCATCGCGGGGCGAGTCCCTCTACCTGATCAAGGACTCGCTTACGGCTCTATCCGCTCGACAGTCTCAACACGATCGAGCGATCGGTCGAATGAGAGGATCCTTCCGACGTCAGTACTTTCCGCGGAAGCGACGAGGTAGGCCTCGGCGAAGTCAATCCGATCGGTCTCGTAGACCTCGACGGCTCGCAGCAGGAGGGCAGGGTCGACGCAGGCAACCGATCCGAACCCGATCAACGACCGCACGGATTCGGCGACTTGGTTCCGAGGGACCTCGTAGAAAGACTCGAGTACGTAGACGGTTTCAGCCGCCACGAGGTCGGTCAACAGCAGCTCTGATTCGGAGCGCAACGCGGCAGTTGCTCGAGCCGCCATCTCGGGCGGATCGCCGGTGAGGTGCCGAACAAGGACGTTCGTGTCCACGAAGGCCGTCATCGACGCGCAGTGGCTCGCTTCGTCCTGGTCCTGCGAATCACCTCGTCCCAGGCGGCGTTGCGCTTGGCCGCGGGCACGTTCACCGAGCCGGCCAGCTCCAAGAAGTCCGCCGTCTTGGCGATCAGGGCCCGGTTCCCCTCGACCCGGAACACGACGGCGTCGCCCTCCTCGATTCCCAAAGCATCACGGACAGCCTTCGGAACGGTCACTTGTCCCTTCGAGGTGACCTTGGCCGCTACGTCCATCACTGTACTCCTTACTGGCTACGCGAAGTAAGGATAGCGGCTGAAACCCAACATGCCCAAATTTCCCTGAGGCAGGAGGTCGAACAGAGAATCCCTACTCGGAGACTTCCTATGTATTTTGCGGGTGCTGTGTTACAGGGCCCGCACCCGCACGGCTCGCGTCGGTCAGATCGTCGTTGAAAGGCCGTCGAGGGCGATCCCGACAACGCCGGCAACGCGAACCAGATCGGCATCGGCAGCCAGCAGCGTGGCGTCATGACGACGGGCGACCGAGGCGATCATGCAGTCGATCAGTCCTCGAGGTGTCACACCGCCTCGTCGACAGTGCCGGTAGATGCTGACTGCAGCGTCGAAGTCGACGCCCGCGTCGAAGCCGAGGAGGTCGAACCGCAGGAGGAGTCGTCGAAGATCGGCCTCGCGTTCGGCTGTGCGGGCGCCGGCGGCGACCTCCATGACGACCGGCTCGGTCACGGCGAGGAGGCTGCGGTCTTCACCGACCAGCTCCGTCATACGACGCTCCACGGGGCTCCCGGTGGCTCGGTCGAATTCCACCCAGGCCGACGTGTCGGCGAGGATCACGAAGCCGGTGGGCCGGTGTCAGCGGGCACCTTGGCGATGGCACGTGCCCCTCGCATACTCAAGGCCTCCTCACGCGTCATCGGTTGGCCGGCGAGGTGCCGTAATGCGAGGTCGACCGCTTCGGTCTTGGTGTGCAGGCCGTAGCGGTCCATGATGGCGAGCACGTAGTCGTTCTCGATCTCGATGTTGGTGCGGACCTTGCTCATACACCTATGGTACACCTAACGTGTATAAGGCGTGTATTTGTGCGTCCCTAATCGGCACGGGACCCTGAGTTGAGTCGGGGTGACTCAGTTTCGTGCGCGATTCGTGCGCGAAGGAACGCAAAACAGGGGAGATCAGCGGTATCGAGCGGTAAGCCAAATTGTGGATCTAACTGGTCATTCCTCGATATCCCCAGGTCACCGAAAGTGGCTGGAAGCGATTCACACGGCTGAGGTCGTGGGGGTCAAGTCCCCGCAGCGCCCGCCACGTCGTCGTACTCGAACCGCCACCCCGCCAGGCATGGTTCGGACAGGTGGAGTCGACATGCGCTCCGAATCTGGCAACGATTGCCGCAAGCGGACGTTGCGCGCGATCAGATCGTGAGCAGTCGGTCTGCCTGATCCAGCCAGAAGTCGACGTCCACTCGACTGTCCCTCCGGATCGGCCAGTCGACCAGCCGGACGAAGAGATGTGCCAGGTATGCCTTTGCTCTCACCTCGTCGAGGTGCTCGAACGCCTCATCGAAGAGCCGGGAACTCACTCCTGGTGAGCACTCCAGGCGCAAACAGGTCAAGGCCAGCATCACGAGATCGAAGTTGGCGTCGCCGACGAGTACGAAGTCGGTGTCGATGACCGCCTCGAGGTGGTTGCCCTCGACCAGAAGGTTCCCCGGATGAAGATCCCAGTGGACCACATCCTGGCTTACGAAGTCATCGACACTGAGCGATCTGCCAAATGCTTCGACTCGCTCAATCAGGGACCGGGTGCGGTCATCGTAAGAACGAAGTGACGCATGGAGGCAGTATCCGTTCCCACCGGTGGTAAGCGTGGTGATGAGGTGTGTGGGCCAACGAACAGGGTCCTGAGGTTCGGCCAGTCCCAATCGGCGCGCGTGCAGTGCCAGCAGTTGGTCGACGAGCTCGTGGTCGATCCTCGTCGGCGGGGAGCCCGGCATGAACGCTTGGATGACGAAACGAATGTCGTCGGCATCGATGACTAATTCAGGTGGCACCGGCCAGCCCGCCTGGAGACGGAGTCGCTCCGAGAGGATGACAGCCTCGCCCCGCAGCGATCGTCCGCGCGGGGTCGTGTCCCACTTGACGACGATCGGCCGGCCGTCGGGCCCGAGGAACTGATGGGCGCCGGTTTCACCGCCTGCGAGCGCGCGGACGTGGCGGAACTCGCTTCCCGTGACTTCAGAGAGGATTGACGCTGCCGACTGCGCGTCAATCTCGGCTGGAGGGCTCACCGCCGGCAGCTTGGCTCTGGCTCAGACCGCAACGATCCGCACGAGGTCATGGAGCCCGTCGAAGTCTTCAGGGTTGCGCGTATAGATCGGAAGGTCTTCGGCGCATGCGGTTGCTGCGATCAGGAGATCCAACGCTCGAGAACCGCGCGCTTTGCGTCCTCTCCCGATCTCCGCGGCGTAGATTCGTCCGTAGGCACGAGCGGCTTCTCCGTCGAAGGGGAGGGCATCGAAGACGGCTTCTGCGCGTTGTAAACGGTCCTGGCGACGCGCCCGTTCTCCGGGCTCCTTGGCCGCATGAGGACCGGCGGCCAGTTCGGCCATGGTGATCGCGCTCACTGCCAGCTCGATCGGAAGTTGTTGCGTGTTGAGCTGCTCGAGGTCGATGACGACGGAAGTATCGATGATCCCTCGTTGGTCGCGTGGCGAATCAGGCACGAGGCTCGAGATCCTGGGATGCAACGCTGTCGAGATCGGCACGAAGCTGGGCCAGGTCGACGCTTGGCGCACCACGGAACATGGCGATGGCGGCATCGGCGTTCACGAACCGGTGCCGCCGCAGCGGCGTCAACTCACCCACGGGTACGCCGTTTCGGGTCACGATGAAGCTTTCGCCCTGGTCCAATCCCCGCATGATCTCGCCGCTGTCGTTCCGAAGCTGCCGTTGGGTGATGTCTCTGG
>DAHUZM010000064.1 GCA_027306525.1 Acidimicrobiaceae bacterium | reverse complement strand
TCTCGAGCGCCTGCACCAAGAGGTAGCCGATCATCCCCTGGGTCTCGGCACCGAGGACGTCGAAGGGATAGGGCCCGCTCAGCGTGGGGTCGTCGGCCGACTCGACCGCCAGCAGTCCGACCTGCGGCCCGTTGCCGTGGGTGATCACCAGCTCGTGTTGGCGGGCGAGCGGCGCGAGCACCGCGACTGCGTCGGCCACGTGGCCGAGCTGCACCGTCGCGTCGGGCGGGTCCCCGCGCTCGAGCAGCGCATTCCCCCCGAGGGCCACCACCAGGCGCATCAGTCGCCCGCCGTCTCCACCATGAGGGCCTTGATCGTGTGGAGCCGGTTCTCCGCCTGGTCGAAGACGACGGATGCGTGGGACTCGAACACATCGTCGGTGACCTCGAGGGCCTCGAGGCCCCTGCGTTCAAATAGCTGGCGCCCGACCTCGGTTTCCTCGTTGTGCAGTGCAGGCAGGCAGTGCAAGAACTTGACCTCGGGATTGGCGGCGGCGTGCATGACGGCCGTGTTCACCTGGTAGGGGAGCAAGAGGTCGATCCGTTCGTCCCAGGATTCTGGGGGCTCGCCCATCGAGAGCCACACGTCGGTGTACAGGTAGTCGGTCGCGCGCACGGCCTCGAACACGTCGTCGGTGAGGGTGATCTCGGCACCCGAGTCGGCCGCGAGCTCGTGCGCGATGGTGCGGACCTCGGGCGACGGCCAGAGCTCCTCGGGACCGGCCAGCCGCACATCGAGCCCGAGGAGCGCCCCGGTCACGAGAAGCGAGTTGGCCGTGTTGTTGCGGGTGTCGCCGAGGTAGCAATAGGACACGGCGGACAGCGGCTTGGTCGCGTGGTCGCGCATCGTGAGCATGTCGGCGAGCATCTGCGTCGGGTGCCATTCGTCGGTCAGCCCGTTCCACACCGGGACCCCGGCATGGCGCCCGAGCGTCTCGATCGCCGCCTGGCTGAACCCGCGGTATTCGATCCCGTCGAACATCCGTCCGAGGACCCGAGCCGTGTCCTTCATCGACTCCTTGTAGCCGAGCTGGGACTCCTCGGGCCCGAGGTAGGTGACGTGGGCTCCCTGGTCATGGGCCGCCACCTCGAAGGCCGAGCGAGTGCGGGTCGACGCCTTCTCGAAGATGAGCGCGATGTTCCGACCGCACAGCCGCGGGCGCTCGGCACGGCGGCGCTTGTCGTCGCGCAACCGCTCGGCGCTGTCGAGGAGGTAGCGAAATTCGTCCGCACTCAGGTCGATCTCTTTCAAGAGGCTTCTTCCGTGCAGGTCCATGGTGCTGTCTCCGTTGATGCTCATGCTCAGGCGTCCCGCTCGATCGGGCACGTCATGCAGCGTGGTCCACCACGACCACGCCCGAGTTCGCTCCCCGCCACGGTCACCACCTCGACGCCGTGCTTGCGCAGCATGGTGTTCGTCGCGACGTTGCGCTCGTAGCCGAGCACCACGCCGGGGGCGACTGCGAGGTAGTTGGTCCCGTCGTCCCACTGCTCGCGCTCGGCGGCGCGGATGTCCTCGTCGGTCGTGAGTACGGTGATCTCGTCGACCTCGAGAATGTCGGCCAGGGTCTTCCAAAGCGAGCGGTTCTGCGTCACCGAGAGCCGCCCCTCGCCCTCCTCCGTGAGCGTCCAGCTCCGGAGCCGGCGATCGAAGTAGGGGTAGAGGACGAACGTGCTGCGGTCCACCATCGACATGACGGTGTCGAGGTGCATGAAGGCGTGCGAGTGGGGCAGCTCGATCGCGATCACCCTGGTGGCCTGACCGGCGGCGAAGAGCGCGTGGGCCAAGAGCTCGACCGCCATCGGTGTCGTCCGTTCTCCCATCCCGATGAGCACGGCGCCGTTGCCGACCACGTGGACGTCGCCGCCCTCGAGGGTTGCCGGCTGGTGACGTTGGTCGTCGTTGCCGTAGTAGAAGACGAAGTCGCTGCCGGCGAACAGCGGGTGGAACCGGTAGATCGCCCTCGTGTGCAGCGACTCACGCTGACGTGCCGGCTTGGCCATCGGGTTGATGGTCACGCCGCCGTAGATCCAACACGAATTGTCCCGCTGGAAGAGGTGGTTGGGCAGCGGTGGGAGGACGAAGTCGTCGGCTCGTAGCATGTCCCAGCGCAGACTCCGGACCTTGAGCGGTTGAAGGTCCGCCTTGAGGACGCCGCCGATCAGGTACTCGGCAAGCGCCTGGCCGTCGAGGTCATCGAAGAGTCGCCGCACCGGTGCGAGGAGAGAGGGCCCGAAGGTCTCGGGCGAGCAGAGCCGGTCGAGGACGAAGGCCCGGCCCTCGGGGAGCTCGAGTGTCTCGGCGAAGAGCTGGCCGTAGTAGTGCACGCGCACGCCGTGCTCACGAAGCGCCTCGGCGAAGGCGTCGTGCTCCTCTTTGGCCCGCTTTGCCCACATGACGTCGTCGAAGAGCAGCTCGCCGATGTTCTGGGGCGTCAGTCGAGAGAGCTCGAGCCCGGGACGGTGGAGGATCGCCTGGCGGAGCGGCCCGACCTCGGATCGCACCGAGAGGGCCGAGGTGTTCGGTTGTTCCTTGGATCGCTCGGGTATTGCCATGTGCACGAAGCTAGGGAGCCCGCAGCGTGGCTCAGTAGGGCCGTTGGTCCCATCGGACCCCGGGCGCCGCCGGGCCAGGCCCGAAACCGGGACCTTCTTCTCTGGCCGCGCTGCGCCCGGTCCGTCATCGTCGAGCCTGGTGCTCGAGGACCTTCGATCCGGCCTGCCCGTGGGCCACGACGTGGACGTCCTGCTGCGCGACGGCTCGGCGGCGAGGATCCGGCCCATCTGTGCGGAGGACGCGGCGCTCGTGGCCGACTTCCACGGGCGCCTCTCGCCCGAGAGCGTCAGGCTCCGCTTCTTCATCCCGCACCCCGAGCTGAGCGAAGAGGAGATCCGCCGGCTCGTCGACCACTGCGACCCCGACCACATGGCGCTCGTGGCCGAGAGATCGGGAGCCCTGATCGCCATCGCCCAGTACGACCGCCTTCCCGGCGAGGAGGAGGCCGAGGTCGCCTTCTTGGTCGACGACGCCTTTCACCGGCGAGGGCTCGGCACGCTCCTCCTCGAGCACCTGGCGGGCATCGCCCGGGAGAACGGGATCCGCCGCTTCGTGGCCGAGACACTCTGGGAGAACCGGGCGATGCTCGACGTGTTCTTGCACGCCGGCTTCGCGCCACAGCTGACCCACGACCGAGGCGAGGTACGCGTGGTGCTCGACATCGCGAGCCCCCTGGGAGCCATCGCTGCCGCCGAGGAACGCGACCGGGTGTCGGTGGTCCAATCGGTTGCCAGGCTGCTCCGCCCGTCGTCGATCGCCGTGGTTGGTGCGGGACGCTCGGCGGGAACGGTCGGGCACGAGATCGTCCACAACCTGATCGAGTCCGGCTTCAACGGGCCCATCTACCCGGTGAACCCCAATGCCCGCTCGGTGCTCGGCGTTCCGAGCTGGGCATCGGTCGATGCGTTGCCCTACGGCGTTGACCTGGCGGTGATCGCCGTGCCCGCCGAATCGGTCGTCTCGGTGGTCGAGGCATGCGGGCGAAGGTGCGTCGGTGGTCTCGTGGTCGTGAGCGCCGGGTTCGCCGAGACGGGAGACGGCGGTGCCGAGGCCCAGCGAGAGGTGGTCCGGCTCGCCCATGCCTACGGGATGCGGCTCATCGGCCCCAACTGCTTCGGCGTGATCAACACCGACCCCTCGGTCTCGATGAACGCCACGTTCTCGGCGGACCTCCCTGAGCGCGGCTCGGTCGGCTTTGGGTCCCAGTCGGGGGGCCTCGGCATCGCCATCTTGGGTGAGGCGGCCCGCCGCGGGATCGGTCTGTCCGAGTTCGTCTCGATGGGCAACAAGGGCGACGTGAGCGGGAACGACCTGCTCACGTGGTGGGAGCAGGACGAGGCAACCGACGTGATCCTCCTCTATCTGGAGTCCTTCGGAAACCCGCGCAAGTTCAATCGCATCGCCAGACGGGTGTCGAGGTCCAAGCCCATCGTCGCGGTGAAGGCCGGGAGAACCGGCGCCGGTGCCCGGGCCGCCTCGTCGCACACGGCGGCGCTGGCGAGCGAAGACCGGGTGGTCGACGCGCTCTTCTTGCAGACCGGGGTCATCCGGGTGGACACGATCGAGGAGCTCTTCGACGTGTCCGAGGTCCTCGCGCATCAGCCCGTCCCCCGCGGCGGGCGGGTCGCGATCGTCTCCAACGCCGGCGGTCCAGGGGTGCTCGCGGCAGATGCCGCGATCGCCGGGGGTCTGAGCGTCCCCGAGCTCTCAGCGGACCTGCAGGCGAGGTTGCGCGGGTACTGTCCGCAGGCCGCATCGGTCTCGAACCCACTCGACCTGCTCGCGTCGGCGTCGGGCGGGGACTTCCGCCAGAGCATCGGCGCCGTCCTCGAGAGCGGCGAGATCGACGCCGTCGTCACCATCTTCACCCCACCGCTCGTCACGACGCCCGAGGACTTCGCGACCGGGGTCGCGGCGGCCGTGGATGGCGTGACGGGCGAGGGTGCAGAGGTCCCCGTGATCGCTGCGGTTCTCGGCGCGCCGGACTCGACCGATCCGCTCCGCTCGGCCGTTCGGCCGGTACCCCGTTTCGTGTATCCCGAGACGGCAGTCCGGGCGCTGAGTGCAGCGGCGCGCTACGGCCGCTGGCGGCGGCGGCTCGAGGGTGTGCCGCCGGTGCTCGAGGGCCTTGATCCCAACGGGGCGCGGCGCGAGGTGGTGGCGCACGCGGCGCCCGGACCCGAAGGCGACGGGTGGCTCTCGGGTTCGTCGGCACTCGGGCTTCTGCGGACCTATGGCGTCCCGGTCGTCCCGAGCGTCTTCGTCAGCGACGCGCACGGGGCCGAGGAGGAGGCCGAACGGCTCGGCTATCCCGTCGCCCTCAAGGTCGAGGCCCCGGGCGTGTTGCACAAGAGCGACGTGGGGGGCGTCCGCCTGGGCCTCTCCACGCCCGCCGAGGTCCGCGTGGCCTTCGAAGCCATGCTGCGCTCGATACCGGCGATGGTGGGCGCGATCGTCCAGCCGATGGTCGCTCCGGGCGTCGAGACGATCGCCGGATTCGTCCGTGATCCGTCCTTTGGGGCGGCGGTGCTCTTCGGTCTTGGCGGGACGACGGCCGAGCTGCTCGGCGACCGCGAGGTGCGCCTGGCGCCGCTGACCGATCTCGACGTGCACGAGATGGTGCTCGGGATCCGCGCCGCCCCGCTCCTCACGGGCTTTCGGGGCAGCGCGCCGCTCGACGTGGCTGCCGTTGAGGACCTCGTGGCCAAGGTGGGGCGCCTGGCCGACGACCTGCCCGAACTCGTCGAGGTCGACTGCAACCCCGTGATGGTCGGGGCCACGGGGCCCGTCGTGCTGGACGCCCGGATCCGGGTCCGAGCACGCTCGGCCACCTCGCCGCCCGAGGCTCGCCGCCCGGGCTGAGGGCTGGCGACTCCCCAGGTCGTGCGGCGTGAGGGGCGTCCTGTGTGGACATCGGCGAAACCGGGTGACCTTCGCCCCTGGTCTTGGTGCGTCCGGGACCGCAGATTGAACGAACAAGGAGCACGCCGCAGTGGCGTCGCGCAGGAGGAGATGCAAGTGACGGTTCGTGTCGCGATCAATGGGTTCGGGCGCACGGGACGTGCCGCGCTGCGCCGGTGCTTCCTGCCGAACGGCCCCGATGTCGAGGTCGTCACGGTCAACGACCTCGCCGACCCGGGGGCCCTCGTCGGGCTGCTTGGACGCGACTCGGTGCACGGGAGGTTCCCGGCGCCGCTCACCGCCGAGGGCGACGTCGTGAGGATCGGTGATCGAGTCGTGCGCTTCGTGTCGGAGCCCGACCCCGCCGACCTGCCGTGGAAGGAGCTCGAGGTCGACGTCGTGATCGAGTCGACCGGCCATCTGACCAGTCGCGAGGGTGCGGCCGGGCATCTCGGCGCCGGGGCCCGTCGTGTGATCATCTCGGCGCCGTCCAAGGACGCCGACGCGACGTTCGTGATCGGGGTGAACGAGTCGTCCTTCGACCCCGATCGCCACTTCGTGGTGTCGAACGCATCGTGCACCACGAACTGCCTGGCGGTCATGGCCAAGGTCCTCGACGACGCCTTCGGCATCGAGGAGGGTCTGATGTCGACCGTGCACGGGTACACGGGCGACCAGCGCCTGGTCGACACGCTGCACAAGGACCCGCGGCGCAGCCGGGCGGCGGCCGTGAACATCGTGCCGACGACGACGGGCGCCGCCCGCACCACCGGCAAGGTGTTGTCTTCGGTCGAGGGTCACCTCGACGGGATGGCGATCCGGGTCCCCGTTCCAGATGGATCCCTGACCGATCTGGTCGCGATCACGAAGCGTCCGGCGGCGGTGGAGTCGCTGAACGCCTCGTACGCGGAGGCGGCCCGGGTATCGCTCGCTCGGGTGCTCGAGTACGGCGACGAGCCCCTCGTGTCGAGCGACATCATCGGGTCGACCGCTTCGTGCGTGTTCGACCCGGCGCTCACGATGGTTGAAGGACGCCTCGTGAAGGTCCTCGGCTGGTACGACAACGAGATCGGGTACTCGAGCCGCCTCTTGGACCTCGCGGCGCTGATCGGCTCACGCTGAGCGAGGTCGCCAAGGGCAATTGGGCCCGATGTCAGGACTTAGGGCCCTGTCGGGTGAACGGCCCCCCGCTTAGCGTGCACTCGGAGGTGATCGAGGTGTCGAGCGAAGAGCTGTTGGGGCAACTCGTGCGCGAATGGGTCCTCGAGGACGGCGCCGATCCTCAGGTCGCAGAACGGGCCGCCTCGATCGCCCAGCAGGCCTATCGACGGGACGGCTCGGTGTCGGCGGCCTGTGCGGCCGCCACCCGTTTCGTCGGATCCAGGACCGAGCACCTCGCGCGCGCCCTCGGAGGGCCTGCGGCCGTGGCCGTTGGGTCCTAGGGAGCGCTGTGACGAGCGCCGCCGGTCGCTCCCGCCCGGTGGCATCCGACGGCCCGCCGGGGCCGCAGCGGTCGCCGTGCGTCGCCGTCCACCCGGTGATCGGCCGTCGGTACGATTCTGCGATGTCGCGCCGGCACTTCGACATTGCGCACGGACGCCCGTGGGAGGGACCCCAAGTGCGCCGGCCCGCGGGCCCCGCTCAGGCGGGCGACAGCCGGTGCTGGATCCCCTCGAGGGTCTCGCGCCTCGAGCGGATCTCGCGCGCGTACTGCGCATTGTCGGTGTCGGCGATCTCCGAACTGAGCTCGCTCAGGGCACCGCTCAGCAGTTGGCGCAGTTCGTTCGCCTCGTTGTCATCGAGCTCCAGGCGCATGGGGCGGCTGCTCCTTTCACGCGGGTGCACTCGTTGTAGCAGGTTCGTCGGCGCGCTCGAGCCCGTCGGCCCGCGTGGCGCCCAGACGCCCGGGCTCGCGGCGGTTCGGGGGGTCCGCCTCCGATGACCAAGGATGCCAAGGCACCCCCCACCAACGAGAGGGGTGTGCCGACGGCCCCCCCGCCGCCGCCCAAGTGGCGCCACTACCTCTGGCTGGTGGCGTTCGCGGCCTTCTTGGCATTGTTCTTCACCCTGCCGACGACCAAGCAGTCGACGGTCACGCTCAACTACTCGCAGTTCCTGCACGACGTCACGAGCCACCAGGTGAAGACCGTCACGATCGGGACCTCCGGGAGCGCCAGCGGCACTCTGAAGAACGGCAACGCCTATTCCACCGCGATCCCCCCGCAGGCCGGTCAGAGCCTCCTCGATCGCCTTCAGGCGGCGGGCGTGCAGATCACCGCCGAGACCTCGGGGGCATCCCTCGGTTCCGACGTGCTCTCGGTGGCGATCCTCATCTTGCCCTTCATCGTGCTCGGCTATCTGTGGTGGCGCCTCTCCAAGGGTGCCGCGGGACGGGTACAAGGTGCGCTCGGCGTGGGGCGGTCACGGGCGAAGGTCTTCGACGAGGAGCGGCCCGACACCACCTTCGCCGATGTCGCCGGATACGAGGGCGCCAAGTTCGAGATCAGCGAGATGGTCGACTTCTTGCGCCAGCCCGAGCGCTATGCCCGGGCCGGCGCGATCGCCCCGCGTGGCGTGCTCATGGTCGGCCCCCCTGGGACGGGCAAGACGCTGCTCGCACGGGCGGTGGCCGGCGAGGCCAGCGTGCCGTTCTTCTCGGTGACCGGGTCGAGCTTCGTCGAGATGTTCGTGGGCGTCGGGGCGGCGCGCGTGCGTGACCTCTTCGAGCAGGCGCGCAAGCGGGCCCCCGCGATCATCTTCGTGGACGAGGTCGACGCGATCGGCCAGCGCCGCTCGGGGACCGGAGCGCTCGTCTCCAACGACGAACGCGAGCAGACGCTCAACCAGCTCCTGGCGGAGATGGACGGGTTCGACCCGGCGACCGGCATCATCGTGCTCGCCGCGACGAACCGCCCAGAGGTTCTCGATCCCGCCCTCTTGCGCCCGGGTCGCTTCGACCGACAGATCGTCATCCCGCTCCCGACGCTCGCCGAGCGAGCGGCCATCCTCACCGTGCACGCCCGCGGGAAGCACCTCGATCGGACGGTCGACCTCAACGTCGTGGCGCGTGGCACCCCGGGGTTCTCGGGGGCCGACCTCGCGAACCTCGTCAACGAGGCGGCCATCGTCGCAGTCCGCGAGAACCGGGAGGTGATCCTCCCCGTCGACTTCGAGCAGGCAAGGGACCGGATCATCCTCGGCCGACGAGAGGGATCGAACGTGCTCTTGGATGAGGAGAAGCACGCGGTCGCCGTGCACGAGGCCGGGCACGCCCTGGTCGCCGTCTTCTCCCCCAGGGCGGATCCGATCGCCAAGGTCACGATCCTGCCGGCCGGCCAGTCCTTGGGGGTCACCGAGCAGCTCCCCACGGTCGAGCGCCATCTCTACGGGGAGGACTACCTCCACGACATGCTGGCGGTCTTTCTCGGGGGTAGGGCGAGCGAGCTGGTCGTCCTCGGTCAGGGCTCGACGGGGGCCAGCAACGACCTCGCGAAGGCGACCGAACTGGCGACCAAGATGGTCCGGGAGTTCGGGTTGTCCGCCCAGATGGGGCCAGTCGGATACCCCGAGGGCGGCTCGGTGTTCCTCGACCGCAGCGGTCCGGGGCTCTCCTCGCGCCCGTTCGCCGAGCAGACCCAGGCGCTCATCGACGCCGAGGTGGCCAAGCTGCTCCGCCAGGCCGAGCAGCGTGCGACGGCGGTGCTGAAGGAGCACCGCGACGTGCTCGACAAGGTGATCGAGCTCCTCATGACCTACGAGACCGTCGACGGCAGTGAGATCTACCGGCTCGCCGGTCGCTCCGAGCCCGAGGGTGGTGGGGTCGTGACGGTGGCCCCGGGCCGTGGCCAGGAGACGGCCCAGAGCGCATCTGAGGGTCGCAAGGACCAGGTGGCCACCTCGGAGTGACCCGAGGGGACCTTCGTCCCTGGCCGATCCGGCGTCCGGGCCCGACACTGGGTGCAAAGACTCTCTTGGAGGTCAGATGTTCGAGAAGATCCTCTTGGCGGTGGATGGCTCATCGCACTCGAGCGGCGCCCTGAAGGCTGCGACGGAGCTCGCGCGGATCGCCGATGGCGAGGTGCGGGTGGTCCACGTTCGTGAGTTTGGCTTCGGTGGGCGCACCGGCGACGTCGAGCTCGAGGGAAGCGAGGCCGCCCACCAGATCGTCGACGACGCGCTCGGCGCGCTGCGCGAGGCGGGTGTGCGGGCGTCGGGGACGGTGCGGGGGGCCCGTCACGGCCACGAGGCGAGGGAGATCCTCGACGAGGCGATCGCCGCCGGGTCCCAGACGATCGTGATGGGCTCCCGCGGCCATGGTGAGCTTGAGGGCATCCTGGTCGGGAGCACCGCGCAGAAGGTGCTCCACCTCGGGACCTTCCCGGTGCTCGTCGTGCGTTAGGGGGCTCGTCCCTCGTGGCGCGCTGAGCGTCGGACGAACGATGGTGCCCGGGCTCCTCGAGCCGAAGCGCGCCCACTCGACGGTGCGCCCCCGTTCCGGAGCGCCAGCGAGCGGCGCTCGGTCCATGCGGCCAGCCCGGCCCCGGGCGGTCGCCGGGGAAGAGGCGGCGTCTACCAGGCGTTATACCAATTGACCCACAAGGGTCAAGGGCCGAAGGGAGGCGCGGAGGTTAGATCGACCGACCAATCCCTCGGTGGGACTCGGGGGCTGTAGAGGCCAGCTTCACGGCATGCGGCTTCTCGGAACGAGAGCGATGCAACGCCAGAGGGCTCGGAGGCTCGGCTGAGGCCAGTCTCCCCGCAGCCTTTCCGGGGGTCACAGCTGAAGGGCGCCCGCTCCGGGAAGCGATCCCCGAAGCGGGCGCCCAGTCGCGTCGGCGAGCCGACGCGAGCGCGTTCAGCTGGCCTCACCGATCTGGTGGATCGTGGCGTCGGTGCTCGGGGCGTCGACCGGCTCGACCGCCTCACCCAGGCGTTCCCGCCGGGCCTTCAAGAAGGCGTAGATCACGAGCCCGGCGAGGAGGACGACGAGCGCCTGGTACACGACCTGGTAGCCGGAGGCGAAGGTGACCCACATCGAGAAGAGCACGCTCGCCCCGGCGATGGAGAGGTCACGGGCGAGCTGCCAACCCTGCACCCGGCGGCGCCTCGAGACCAGGTAGGTGAGCTGCGCCAGCGCCGAGAAGAAGTAGGGAATGGCGACGGTTACCACGGTGAGGTCCACCAGGTAGGTGAAGACCGTCAGTCCCGAGCTGGTCGTGTAGCGCCAGAGCATCAGCAAGGAGGGCAACGCGGCACCCACCACGATGCCGAACCACGCCGTGTCCTTGCGGTCCGCCCACGCGAAGGGGCGGGGGAACAGGTCGTCATTGGCCACCGCCCGAGACGTCTCGGTCACGATCAGGGTCCAGCCGTTCAGAGCCCCGATGCCCGAGACCACCGCGAGGGCAGAGATGAACTTCCCGGGCCAGGTGCCATGGGCGAACATCGCCTGGAAGGCGTTCACGAACGGTGAGCCGGTGTTCACCAAGGTGTGGTGCGACACCAGCCCCATGACCGCCGCGGAGACGAGCACGTAGAGCACTGCGCTCGCAGCGGTGCCGTACACCGAGGCACGGCCGACGTTCTTTCGAGGGTCCCGCACACGCTTGGCCGTGATCGCAGCCGCCTCGACCCCGATGAAGGAGAACAACGCGACCCCGGCCGCAATGCCGATGCCGCTGTAGAGGCTGCCGCCCGAGGCGTTGAACGCACCGAAGTTCGCGCTGTGCACGAAGAACCAGCCGACCACGCCGACGAAGAGCAGGGGCAGGAACTTCAAGACGACCGTCAGGTTCTGGAACCAGGCCATCTGTCGGACGCCGACCAGGTTGATCGTTGCCGGCACCCACAGACCGAAGAGCGCGATGCCCCAGTTCTCCATCCCCGTCGGGTGCGAAAACCCAAACAGGGCGTCGACATAGAAGACCCATGACGAGACGATGGCGGCATTTCCCGCCCACGCCTGAACCCAGTAACACCAGCCGACGAGGTACCCGGCGAAGTCACCGAATTCGTGGCGTGCATATGCGTAGACCCCGCCGTCGCTGTTCGGCACCCGCTTGGTCAGCTGTCCGAAAAGAATTCCGAGGAGCATTGCGCCGACGGCGATGACGCCGAGGACGACGAGCGACATCGTCCCTGCGCCGGCCAGGACGGCCGGCATCGTGAACACGCCGGTTCCGACGATGCTCCCGATGACGAGCCCCGTCGCCGACGTGATCCCGAGCGCGTGGGCCTTCTGCGCGTTCCTCGGGGAGAGCTCGGTGCTCGTCCCGAAGGGACGGTGCGAGGCTTCCCATCTTCGAGCTAGTGACACTGGCGTCTCCTTCCCATTCGGACCACGCCGCAGTTGACCTGGTTCACCCCATGAGAAGGACTGTGCCTGCCCACTGGGCTGGGTCGATAGGGTCCAAGGTCCCCGCCGGAGCGCCGGGACCTTGGACCCTGGCCGGACACGAGTCGCGTGAAGACGATGGCATCAGGGAAGTGATGCGGAGAAGGAACGCGCGATGTTGGTGAGAGAGTGTTTGCGCAGCGGCCCGGTTACGGTGCCCCCCGAGTGCTCCGTGCGCGAGGCGTCGGAGATCATGGAGAGTCGCGGGGTCGGTGCGCTCCTCGTCGTGAGCGGCGACGAGCTGCTCGGGATCGTGACCGACCGTGACATCGTTGTGCGGGCGGTCGCCCGGGGTCTGTCGGAGACGACACCCGTGCGCGAGGTGATGTCCGAGCGCCCTCGGACGATCCAGGGCTCCTCGGACATCTTGGAGGCCTTCTGGAGCTTCCAGGCCGCCCGGGAGCGGCGACTCCCGGTCCTGGAGGACACCGAGCTTGCGGGCATCATCACGGTCGACGACCTCCTGGTCGCGCTCGTTCTCGAGTTCAACGCCGCCGTTGCGCCGATCGCCAAGGAGGTGATCGCGCCCGACCTCGCCCCCTGAGCCGTGGCGGTGCGCGCAGCCCGCCCCGCGGTCGTTTCAGGGGGCCGCTCGGGATGCGAAGACGGGGCGCCAGACACGATCCGCCGCTGCACCCAGACGGTAAGGTTGACCATGGTGTCGCAGGTCGATGCGTCGGCTCGACCGGGTGCGCCGTCGGAGGCCCGGCCGCTTGCTCCGGGCGGGACGGAAGCCGGAGGGCAATCGGGTGGCTGAGATCGAGATCGGCATCTTCAAATCGGGGCGGCAGGCGTACGGGTTCGATGACATCGCGATCGTCCCGAGCCGCCGGACCCGGGACCCCGAGGACGTCGACATCTCTTGGGAGATCGACGCCTACCGCTTCGAGCTCCCGCTGCTTGGCGCCGCCATGGACGGCGTCACCTCTCCGGCGACGGCCATCGAGCTCGGCCAACTCGGCGGCGCCGGCGTCTTGAACCTCGAGGGACTCTGGACGCGCTACGAGGATCCGACGGGGCTCTTCGAAGAGATCCGCGAGCTGGACGACGAGAAGGCGACTGCCCGGATGCAACAGATGTACATGGAACCCATCAAGCCCGAGCTCGTCACCGAGCGCATCCGTGAGATCAAGGCCGCCGGGGTCACCGCGGCTGCCTCGGTCACCCCCCAGCGGACCCTCGCGCTGGCCGATGCGGTGCTGCAGGCAGAGCTCGACATCCTCGTCATCCAGGGAACGGTCGTCTCCGCCGAGCACGTCTCCAAGACGGTCGAGCCCCTCAACTTGAAGAAGTTCATCCGGGAGTTCGATCTTCCCGTGATCGTCGGGGGATGTGCCTCCTACCAGGCCGGTCTGCACCTCATGCGCACCGGTGCCGTCGGCGTCCTCGTCGGGGTGGGGCCCGGCAACGCATGCACGACCCGCGGTGTGCTCGGGATCGGGGTTCCCCAGGCGACGGCGATTGCCGACGTCGCGGGTGCCCGCATGCGCCATCTGGACGAGACGGGCGTGTACGTGCACGTGATCGCAGACGGCGGCATGAGCAAGGGCGGCGACATCGCCAAGGCCATCGCGTGCGGCGCCGACGCCGTGATGCTCGGCTCCCCGCTCTCATCGGCCTTCGAGGCACCGGCCCGGGGGTTCCACTGGGGCATGGCGACCTTCCACCCCACCCTTCCGCGCGGCGCGCGGGTCCGCACCGGGGTCCGCGGCGCCCTGCGGGAGATCCTTCTCGGGCCGGCGCACGAGAACGACGGGCGGATGAACCTCTTCGGCGCACTCAAGACCGCGATGGCGACCTGCGGCTACGAGACGCTGAAGGAGTTCCAGAAGGCCGAGGTCATGATCGCCCCGTCCCTGCAGACCGAGGGCAAGCAGCTCCAGCGGTCCCAGGGCGTCGGCATGGGGCATTGACGCCGGTCGACGACGCGGTCGTCGTCGTCGACTTCGGTGCGCAGTACTCGAGGCTGATCGCCCGACGCGTCCGCGAGGCGCACGTCTTCTCCGAGATCGTGCCCTCGACGATCTCGGCGTCCGAGCTGGCGGCGAAGCGCCCGAAGGGGATCATCCTCTCGGGGGGGCCGAAATCGGTCTACGAGACCCCGGCCCCGACCCTCGATCCAGCGGTCTACGACCTCGGGATCCCGATTCTCGGGATCTGCTACGGCGCGCAGCTCGTCGCCCTCCAGCTCGGAGGGCGGGTGGAGCGGACGGGTCGGGGCGAGTACGGGCGCACCGAGCTTGCCCTGGTCTCCTCGTCGCCCCTCTTCGCCGACTGGCCGACCACGGCTCCGGTGTGGATGAGCCACGGTGACGCCATGACCGAGGTGCCCCCCGGCTTCGATCTCCTGGCCAAGAGCGAGGGCTCGCCGGTGGCCGCATTCGGAGATGCGCAGCGAAGGATCTACGGGGTGCAGTTCCATCCAGAGGTGGTCCACACCACCCGGGGATCCGAGCTCATCGCGAAGTTCGCCCACGAGGTGTGCGGGGTGCCTGCGTCGTGGACCCACGTGTCGATCATCGAGGCCGGCGTCGACGCCGTTCGGGCGCAGGTCGGCTCGGACCGCGTCCTGTGCGCGCTCAGCGGCGGGGTGGACTCGGCGGTCGCGGCCGCGCTCGTGCACAAGGCCATCGGGGGGCAGCTCACCTGCGTCTTCGTCGACACGGGCCTCATGCGGGCGGGGGAGGCCGAGCAGGTCGAGGAGACCTTCCGTCGCCAGTTCCACATCGACCTCGTGCACGTGAAGGCGGCCGACCGCTTCTTCGAGGCGCTTGCCGGGATCCTCGACCCCGAGGAGAAGCGCAAGCGCATCGGCGAGCTGTTCATCCGGATCTTCGAGGAGGTGGCGGTCGAGCTCGCTGCGGGGGCGGCGGGTCCCCGCTTCTTGGTCCAAGGAACGCTGTATCCCGACGTCATCGAGTCGGGCACCGGCGACGCGGCCAGCATCAAGTCACACCACAACGTGGGTGGGCTGCCGGCGGACCTGAAGTTCGAGCTGGTCGAGCCGCTGCGCCTGCTCTTCAGGGACGAGGTGCGAGCGATCGGCGAGGAGCTCGGGCTGCCGGCGGAGATCGTCTGGCGCCACCCCTTCCCCGGGCCCGGGTTGGCGGTCCGGATCACCGGCGAGGTGACACGCGAGCGCGTTGGCATCGTACGGGCCGCCGACACGATCGTCGTCGACGAGGTCCGCAAGGCCGGACTCTACGGGGAGTTGTGGCAGGCCTTTGCGGTGCTCCCTGCCACGCGCACCGTGGGTGTCATGGGGGACGGCCGCACCTACGCCTATCCGATCGTGATCCGAGCGGTGACGAGCGACGACGCCATGACCGCCGACTGGGCCCGCCTCCCCTACGACCTCGTGGAGCGCATGGCCTCGCGCATCATCGGAGAGGTCGAGGGGGTCAACCGGGTGGCTCTCGACGTGACGTCGAAGCCGCCCGGAACCATCGAGTGGGAGTGAGGGCGAAGCCGGCCGGGGGAGAGGCCCGGCTGTTCTCGCTCGACGAGGTGGAGGTCGGCCCCGACGCACCGGGGCCCCACGGGGAGCCCGACGAGGCATCGTCGCTCGAGGATCTCCACGGACCGCCCCCCGTCCCCCCGCACCTGCCGCCCGAGGACGCCACGAGCTCCGCGGCGGATTCGGTCGCGGTGCGTCGGGCACCCACCCCAGATGAGCTCCTTGAGGGCCTGAACCCGCCACAACGTGAGGCCGTCGCCCATCGCGGCGGGCCCCTGCTCGTCGTCGCCGGGGCCGGCTCGGGCAAGACCAGGGTCCTCACGCGTCGCATCGCCCACCTGCTCGCGACCGGCGAGGCCGCGCCCTGGGAGATCCTCGCCATCACCTTCACCAACAAGGCGGCCGACGAGATGCGGCGCCGCGTCGTCGAGCTCGTCGGGACGCGGGCCGAGCGCATGTGGGTGTCGACGTTTCACTCGGCGTGCCTGCGGATGCTGCGAAGCCATGGGTCCATCCTCGGCTACCAGCCGTCGTTCACCGTGTACGACGAGCTCGACTCGCGGCGCATGATCGAGGTGATCGAGGTTGAGCTCGGCTTCGACAGCAAGCGCCTGCCGCCGCGTTCGGTCTCGGGTGTCATCTCACACGCCAAGGCCGAGCTGATCGACTTCGAGACGTTCCGGGACAATGCGCGCGGGGACCCGTTCGCGACCCGCATCGCCGAGGTGTACCGCCAGTACCAGCAGCGGCTGTTGGCCGCCAACGCCATGGACTTCGATGACCTCTTGATGGTCGCGGTCAACCTGCTCGAGGCGTCCGACGTCGTCCGCCACGGTTATCAGGAGCGCTTCAAGCACATCTTGGTCGACGAGTATCAGGACACCAACCGGGCGCAGAACCGGCTCGTGATCCTGCTCGGGGCGGCGCACGGCAACGTCTGCGTGGTCGGGGACTCGGACCAGTCCGTCTACCGTTGGCGCGGCGCCGACGTGTCGAACATCTTGCAGTTCGAGCAGGCATTCGAACACGCGACGACGATCGTGCTCGAGCAGAACTATCGCTCGACCCAGCGGGTGCTCGACGCGGCGAACGCCATCATCTCGAACAACCAGGCGCGTCGCCCGAAGAACCTCTTCACCGAGGGGGAGGAGGGCCTACCGATCGCGCGCTACCGGGCCGAGGACGAGCACGACGAGGCGTCCTTCGTCGCATCGGAGATCGCGCGCCTCCACGAGCGCGAGGGGTTGAGCTACGCCGAGATTGCGATCTTCTACCGTACCAATGCGCAGAGCCGCGTGTTCGAAGAGGAGCTCATCCGGCGCGAGGTCCCCTACAAGGTGGTGGGCGGGACACGGTTCTATGACCGGCGCGAGGTGAAGGACATGCTCGCGTACATCCGGGTGCTCGGGAACCCGAGCGACGAGATTTCCGCACGTCGCATCGTGAACATCCCAAAGCGCGGCATCGGCGACATGTCCGTTGCCCGCCTTGTCGCGTGGGCGAGGGCGCAGCAGCGGTCGATCCCCGAGGCGCTCGGGCACGCCGAGGAGGCGGGCCTCACCGGGAAGGCGCTCAGGGGCGCTGGGGCGCTCTTCGCCTTACTCGGCGAGCTCTCCGGGCTCGCCGAGCGGCTGGCGCCTGGCGATCTGGTCGAGGCGGTGGCGACGAGGACCGGGTACGTGGCCGAGCTCGAGGCCGAGCACTCCCACGAGGCCGACGGGCGGATCGAGAACATCTATGAGCTCGCTGGGGTGGCGGCCGAGTACGAGGACCTCTCCGAGTTCCTCGAGACCGTCGCGCTCGTGGCCGACTCCGACGAGCTCGACGACGAGGGCACCAGGGTCAACTTGATGACGTTGCACACCGCCAAGGGCCTCGAGTTCCAGGCGGTCTTCCTCACCGGGCTCGAAGAGGGGATCTTCCCGCACATGCGCACGCTTGCCGAGCCCCTCGAGCTCGAAGAGGAACGAAGGCTGTGCTACGTGGGCGTCACGCGGGCACGTGAGCGCCTGTACCTCTCGCACGCCTGGCGCCGCACGCTGTGGGGGTCGACCTCGCACAACATCCCCTCCCGGTTCCTCGCCGAGGTGCCCGCCGAACTGATCCACGACGTGGGGGTGATGGGGAGCGGCCGCGCCAGCCCTGGGCTCCCCAATGCTCCCCGCCGCCGCCAGGGCACCGGGGCCGAGACCCTGGGCCTCGTGGCAGGCGATCTCGTCGTCCATGACCGCTGGGGCGAGGGCACGGTGCTCTCGGCGAGCGGGGAGGGGGACGGGGCGCAGGCCGAGGTCCGCTTCGCCTCGGTCGGGCACAAGAAGCTGCTGCTCTCGGCGGCGCCGCTGCGCCGGGCCTGACGCCGCCTGGCCGAACCCCCGGGGGTCGGACGTATCATCGGCCTTCCATGAAACGTCCCTACCGTGTGGTCGTGGCCAAGCCGGGGCTGGACGGCCACGACCGGGGCGCGAAGGTGATCGCCCGGGCGCTGCGTGACAGCGGCTTCGAGGTTGTCTACACCGGCCTGCACCAGACCCCCGAGCAGGTGGTGAGCGCGGTGGTCCAAGAGGATGCCGACGCCGTCGGGCTCTCGCTGCTCTCGGGGGCTCACCTCTCGCTCGTGCCCAAGGTCATCGACGCGCTCGAGCAGGCGGGGCGAGGCGACGTGCTCCTGATCGTGGGCGGGATCATTCCCGACGACGACATCCCGAAGCTGAAGGAGCAGGGAGTGGCGGCCGTGTTCACCCCGGGCGCCCCCCTGCCCTCGATCGGCCGGTGGCTCGGTGAGGCGCTCGACGAGCGCGAGGAGGCGCTCGGCGTCTGAGAGCCTCCCCGGAGCGATCCGGGGCCCAACCCCACCATCGCGACCTTCGACCCACGGCACGCTCCCGGGCGGGCCGCTCGTGTACCGACAACGACAGCAGAGGACAACGTGGATCTCTTCGAATACCAGGGCAAGCAGTACTTCGCCCGCTTCGGCATCCCGGTCTCGCCGGGCGGCATCGCCGACACCGTCGACGAGGCGGTGGAGCGGGCCGAGGCCGCCGGCTACCCGGTGGTGGTGAAGGCACAGGTGAAGGTGGGTGGCCGGGGCAAGGCCGGCGGCATCAAGCTCGCGAAGGACCCCGACGAGGTGCGCAGCGCGGCCGGTGCGATCCTCGGCATGGACATCCGCGGCCACACCGTGCACCGCGTCTGGGTCGAGCACGCCTCGGACATCGCGAAGGAGTACTACGCAAGCTTCACCCTCGACCGCCCGGCCAAGCTCCACCTCGGCATGCTCTCGGCGTCCGGCGGCGTCGAGATCGAGGAGGTCGCGGCGACCAACCCCGAGGCCATCGCCCGCCTCCACATCAACCCGTGCGATGGCCTCGACGAGGAGACGGCGCGGCGCTGGGTCGACTCTGCCGGCCTCGACGAGGAGGCCAGGGCGCAGGCGGCCAGCCTCCTCGTCCGTCTGTACCGCTGCTTCGTCGAAGGCGACTGCGACCTCGCGGAGATCAACCCGCTCATCCTCACGACGGAGGGCAAGGTGCACGCGCTCGACGCCAAGGTCACCTTGGATGAGAACGCCACCTTCCGGCACCCCGAATGGGAGGAGCTCGCGGGCGCCGAGATCGAGGACCCGCGCGAGAAGATGGCCAAGGAGAAGGGCCTCAACTACATCGGTCTCGAGGGGAGCGTCGGTATCATCGCCAACGGTGCCGGGCTCGCCATGAGCACCCTCGACGTGGTGAATCAGGTGGGCGGCAAGGCGGCCAACTTCTTGGACATCGGAGGCGGCGCCAACGCGGACGTGATGACCGCCGCGCTGGAGGTCATCAACGCCGATCCAAGCGTCAAGGCGATCCTCGTGAACATCTTTGGCGGGATCACCCGGGTCGACGACGTCGCAAACGGGGTGATCGCGGCGCTGGCCAACGTCGAGATCCGCTCGCCGATCGTGCTCCGCCTCGACGGCACCAACGCCGAGGCCGGGAGGGCGCTGCTCGCGCCACACCTCTCGGAGCGAGTTCTGGCCGAGCCCACAATGCTGGCCGCGGCCCGACGGGCCGTCGAGCTGGCCCGATAGTCCGAGGAGAGAGAGTGAGCATCTTCGTCGACGAGACGACCACGGTCGTCGTCCAGGGTCTGACCGGCGGGCAGGGCCGCTTTCATGGGTTG
>DAHUZM010000062.1 GCA_027306525.1 Acidimicrobiaceae bacterium | reverse complement strand
ACGAGAGTTCTACCCGGCGCTGAACCGCCTGCTCGGCGGGCAGGACCCAACCGGCACGATGAGCCGCGCCCACGCCGAGATCGCCGAGCAGATCAGGCGGTTGGGGCAGCTGCTGGACGACGTCGGGCCGGGCGGGCCCGACGTCGAGCTGCTGACCGAGCTGCGCCGCACCCTCTACGGGCTCCACGCGATCCTGTCCCTCCATACCGCCCAGGAGGAGGAGGGCTATCTCTCCCTCACCGACATGGGCGACGTGGCGGACCGGGCCTGAGCTGTCCCGCGCAGCGTCAGCCCGGTGCTTCGAGTCGCCGCCACCCGATGCGCCCGGCCACGGCGAGCAGGAAGGAGATCGCTGCGATCGACGCCGCGAGCACCACGGCACCGGCCAGGAGGACCGAGGCGGGGGGGATCTGGAGCGACAGCACCCGACGCGAGAGCGGGACGGCGAAGACCGCCCCGGCCCCGGCGATCATGGCCACGAGGAGCCCGAGCCGCGGGAGGGTGAGCGGCCGGCTCACGAGGGCGAGCACCCAGACCCCGATCCCGAGGAGGGCGAGGGTTGCCGCCGTGCGCGACTGCGCCGCGGTCGTGTGTGGCGTGGCCCGACAGATGGCATAGAGGCTGAAGCACGCCGCCGCCGCGACGGCACCCGTCGGGACCGTGAAGCGCAGGACCCGCTTGGCGAAGCCGGGCGCCGCCCGCGGCGCCCTCGACGCGAGCGCGAGGAAGAACCCGGGCGTGCCGATCGTGAACGTCGTGACGATCGTCAGATGGCGCGGGAAGAAGGGGAAGGGCACGCCGCCGACCACCACGACCGCGGCGAGCAGCACCGCGTACACCGTCTTCGTCACGAAGAGGTTCGCCACCCGCTCGATGTTGGCGATCACCTTGCGGCCCTCGGCCAGCACCTGGGGCACCGACGAGAAGCTGCTGTCGAGCAGGACGATGCGGGCGACCGATTTACTGGACTCGCTGCCGGCACCCATCGCGATCCCGAGGTCGGCCTGCTTGAGCGCCCTGACGTCGTTGACGCCGTCGCCGACCATGGCGACGACGTGTCCGCGCGACTGGAGGATCCCGATGGCAGCCAGCTTCTGCTCGGGCTGCACCCGGCCGAGGATGTTGGTGGCATCGAGCGCCCGCGCGAGCGCGTCGTCGTCCGCCAACGCCGAGGCGTCCTCGGGCTCCCCCGAGCGGGGCACCCCGACCGCGTGCCCGACGGCGCCGACCGTCCTCGGGGAGTCGCCCGAGAGCACCTTGATCGTGATCCCCTGGTCGATCAGGTAGCCGATCGTCTTCGCGGCGTCCGGCCGAAGGCGCTCCTCGAAGACCACGAGGGCCGCAGCGCCGAGTTCGTCGGGCAGGGTCCGTCCGTCCTCGGGGAGCGGCGCCATCGAGTCGGCGACCAGGACGACCCGGCGGCCGGCGGCCTGGTGGTGGTGCAGGGTCGCCCCATCGTGCTCGGAGAGCGGCACGCCGAGCCGCTCTGGTGCGCCGAGCACCCAGGTGCCGTGCCCCTCGAAGGCGTATCCGCTCCATCGCCGGGCCGAGGAGAACGGGACGAGCCCCCCGAGCGCCCAGCCGGGATCCGACGAGGCGGCGGCGGCGATCGCACGCAGGGTTGCGTTCGGGGCCGGCTCGCTCGCGGTGATGGCGCCGAGCGCAGCTTCGAGCTCGTCCCGGGTGCGCGAGCCGAGCGGTTCGATCGAGTGCAGGCGCAGCCCGGCGTCGGTGAGCGTCCCGGTCTTGTCGATGCAGAGCACGTCCACCCTCGCCAGGCCCTCGATGGCGGCCAGCTCCTGGACGAGCACCCTTTGGCGGGCGAGGCGCAGGGCGCCCACAGCGAACGCGATCGAGGTCAACAGGACCAGGCCTTCGGGGACCATCGCGCCCACCCCGGCGGCCGAGCCTCGGAGCGCGTCGGCAACGGACTGGTGGGTGCGGAGCAGCTCGGTCACGATGAGCAGGAGCCCGATCGGGACCATCACCCAGGTGACGAGGCGAAGGATCCAGTTCGTCCCCTGTTGGAGCTCGGAGCGGGTGAGGCTGAAGCGGCGGGCCTGTGACTCCAGCTGTGCGGCATAGGACGAGGCCCCGACCGCAGTGGCGCGGATCCTTCCGGTCCCGCTCGCCACGAAGCTGCCCGAGAGCACCGTCTCGCCGAGCGCCTTTGGCACCGGTGCGGCCTCCCCGGTCAACAGCGCCTCGTCGAGTTCGATCCCGCGGGTCTCGATCACTTCGCCGTCAACGGGGACCTGGTCGCCCGGGAGCAGCTCGAGCACGTCGTCGATCACGACCTCGTCCAGTCCCACGTCCCCCGAGCGGCCGTCCCTGAGGACGTGGGCCTTGGGGGCCGTCAAGATGGCCAACCGGTCGAGTGAGCGCTTGGTCCGCAGCTCCTGGACGATCCCGATCGCCGCGTTGGACACCAGCACGATGCCGAAGAGCCCGTCTTGGAGGGGGCCGACGAACGCCACGACCACGAGGAGCGACCCGAGGATCGCGTTGAACCTCGTGAACAGATTGGCGCGAAGGATCTGGCCGACGGACCTCCCGGGCGAGGGCGGGCCCACGTTGCTCTGTCCCGCTGCGGCACGGGCCGCGACCTCCTCGGCGCTCAGGCCGCGGCGCAGGTAGGCGAGGCCCTCGGGCCCCGACGCGTCCCTCGTCTCGCCACCGGGCGCGGCCAGGCCTGTCACCACGTCATCCTGGGTCTTCGGCCGGTTCGGGAACAGGGCCGAACGACCCGCTCGGCCGAAGGGACCAATGCCTCTGGCCCGTGGCGGGCTCCGGTGAGACGTTCAGATCCATGGCAACCGGCTCGCAGGAACCCGAGGCGCCCGCCGGCCGGATCGAGCGCCTCTCGGATTCGAAGCACCGCGCCTGGCCGGCGCCGACCGGGGACGGCGATGTTGCGTGGCATCCAGCGATCGAGCAAAGCGGCGAGCCGGCAACGCCGGACGCTGACGTCACGCCGGCGTACCGGGGCCCGGCTCCGCCGCCCGAGCACCGTCCCCTCGCTCGAGGCGTCCGCCGCTCTGTCTTCCTCGTCGTGCTCGCGGCCTTGGTCGGCGCAGCCTCGGCGACGATCGTTGCCCGCGCGACCGGATGGGGGTCCCAGACGGTCATTCAGCGCTTCTCGGGGTTGCCGACGAGCGTGATCGGCACCCATCGAGCGGACGTGCCGGCCATCTTGCGCCGCATCCTGCCCGGGGTCGCAGCGATCACGGCGACATCGGGATTTGCCGGCACCTCGTCGGGAACGGGGATCGTCATCACGAAGGGCGGCGAGGTGGTGACGAACGCGCATGTGGTGGAGGGAGCGCAGTCGATCGTCGTGACCCTGGGCGATACACAGGACTACGCGGCAAGGCTCGTCGGGATTCTCCCCGAGCGCGACCTTGCACTCCTTCAGGTCGTCGGCGCGCATGGGTTGTCCCCGGTGCAGTTGGGGAACTCCGCCAACATGGTGGTCGGCGACGATGTGTTGACGATCGGCTACGCGCTCGGGTTGTCCGGTGGTCCGTCGGTGACCGAGGGCATTATCTCGGCGAAGAATCGAGAAGTCGGGTCGGACACGTCGGACGGCACACCCTTCCTGCTGCGCGGCCTGCTCCAGACCGATGCGGCGATTAGCTCGGGCAACTCCGGCGGGCCGCTCGTCAACGCGGCCGCCCAGGTCGTCGGCATCAATACGATCGTCGCAGCATCCTCGAGCGACGTGACCGCGCAGAACATCGGCTTCGCGATCTCCTCGAACACGCTGAAGGCGCTTCTTCCCCAACTCCGGGGGGGATGACCGCGCCCTTTGGCAGTGGGCGGCCGCGGCGGTGCCTATCGGTGCGACCCGCCAGGGCAGCGAAGCCACCGTCTGGCCGCATGACACGCCGAGCCGGGCTCGTCTTGCGTCCCTGCGAAGAGCGCTGATAGGGCAGTGGCGTTGAGGCTGATGCGGGTGCGGGAGAAGATCTGGCCGTCGTGGATCGACCGCGACCTCGCCATCGTTCTGACCGCTCGCACGTGCATGAGCGTGGCCAGGGCGATCGCGGGCGTCGTGACCGCCCTCTACCTCGCCGCCGAAGGCTTCTCGGCGCTCCGGATCGGTGCGCTCTTCTTGTGCGTCGCGCTGACGTCGGCGCTGTTGTCCACGACGATCGGGCTCTTCTCGGACCGGCTCGGGCGCAGGATGTTCCTGGTCGTCGTGCCGCTCTTCGCCTCGGTGTCCGCGGTGGTCTTCGCATTGGAGCGAAGCACCGCCGTCCTCTTTGTGTTCGCGGCGCTCGGAAGCTTCGGGCGGGGTGCCGGAGCAGGCGCCGGCAACGTCGGCCCGTACCAACCGGCAGAGGCGGCATTCGTCGCCGAGACGGTGCCGGTCGCGAAGCGATCGGATGCCTTCGGACGCTTGTCCTTCGTCTCGTCGATCGGCGCGCTCGCCGGTGGGCTGCTTGCCGGTCTGGCCCGGCCCGGATCGTCGGTCGGAGCGGCGGCGACGCTCGCCTATCGGCCGGCCTTCGTTGCGGCCGCCGTGCTCAGTGCGGCCGCCGGACTCCTCGCCCTCGGTCTGTCGGAGCCCGTCCGCCCTTCGGTTGAACGTCGGCGGGGCTTCGTGTTCCCGCGCCGCTCGTGGGGTGTCCTGTGGCGGTTCTGGATCACGAACGGGACCAACGGCTTGGCGATCGGGCTCTTCGGGCCCTTCGTGAGCTACTGGTTCCACCGGCGCTTCGGATCGAGCCCGGCGGAGATCGGCGTCCTCTTTGCGGTGATCAATGTCGCGACACTCGCGTCGTCGCTCTCGGCGGCGGACATCGGCCGGCGCTTCGGTACCGTCCGTGCGATCGTGGCGGTCAGGCTCTTCAGCGGTCTGCTGCTCGTCCCGATGGCGCTCTCGCCGAGCTTCTTGGTGGCTGGGGCGATCTACCTGGTGCGGATGATGGCGCAACGCGTCGGGCTGCCGCTGCGACAGTCCTTCACCCAAAGCGTGGCCGATCCCGACGAGCGGGCGAGCCTGGCCGCGCTGTCCACCCTGCCGGCCCAGGGCACCCAGGCCGGGAGCCAGGTCCTGGCCGGCTACCTGTTCGACGAGGTGAGCCTGAGCGCGCCGATGATCCTCGCAGGCTCGTTGCAGGTCATCAACGCGGTCGCGTACGCAAAGCTGTTCGGCTCGATCGGTACCGAGGTCGACGAGAGACCGTCGGTCGAGGAGGGCATCAACGAACAAGAGGGCATCGCGCCCTCCGGTTAGGCGCACCGGGGCTCGAGGTCCCGGCCGTGCGCTCCGGGGGCGAGGCCTCCGAGGCCCCGGGCCGGCAACAAGCTTGCCAAGGACGCTCAGACGGTGGGGCCGTGACCGCTCGGCGCCGATCGCCTCGGGCTCGCGCGTGTCGGTGCGATGTGCCATTGGGCCCTGTCACTTCGATCGCAGCACTCCGACGATGGCGGTGGAGGCATCGGCTGACTCCTCGAGCCGACCGGAGGTCGCCTGAGCGGCCCACCCGGCAGCCGGTGGATCGCGATGGTCGCTACGGCGTGGGTGCGAGGGTGGTCTCGAGCGTCGGGCGTGCGGGGCGCGCTCGCCGTCGCGCTGCTCGGCGGGAGCCTCGCGCTCGCGCCTCTCGGGCTCGCCCAGCAGCCCGCCGCCGCAGCCGCCGGCAACCCGAGCCCCGTGCCGATGCAGGAGTTTGTCGCCGATGGTGCGGGCGGGCGGCTGTGGAACGCGTACAACCAGACCGTGACGGCCGGAGGGCCGAACGTCCTGGGCGACCCGAGCGCCGTTGTGGTCGGCTCGGCCGTCCATGTGTTTGGACAAGCGGCGGGCGGCGATCTCGTGGAGTACGTGAACGACGGTGCCGCCGGGCGGCCGTGGAACGCCTACGACCTCACCGTGGCCGCCGGGGGCATCCCGCTCGCTGGCAGCCCGCACGCGGTGACGACCCCCCAGGGGCTGGTGTACATCTTCGCCCGCGGCGTCAACGGTGACCTCGTCGAATATGTGAATGCGGGAGCGGCCGGGCGAATCTGGTCCTACGGCGACCTGAGCTTGCTCGCGGCGGGTGGGGGGCCGGTCACGGGTGCTCCGGCGCCGCTGTTTCAGCCCACGCTCGGCGTCGTCGAGGTGTACGTCGCAGGGCCCGCAGGCCACTTGATCGACTACGAGTCGGCCGTGACCGGGGGGTGGGCGACGACCGATGTCAGCGCAGTCTCGGGCGGGCCGGCGATCGGCGGAACCCCGAGTGCCCTCTTCGATGATGCACAAGGAATCGTCCATGTCTACGCCCAGGCCAGCTTCGGGGACTTGGTGGAGTACGTGAACGACAACGCCAACGGGCAGGCATGGCATGCCTACGACCTGAACGGCGTCGCCGGAGGCGGTCCGATCGCGAGCGATCCGAGCGCCTTGAATTTCGGGCTCGGGTCGATCCACGTCTATGCCGAGAACTCGGTCGGTGATCTCGTCGAGTATGTGAACGACAGCGCATACGGCAGGATTTGGAACGTCTATGACCTGAGCGTTGCGGCAGCCGGCAGCTTCATCGCCGGGACACCCGCCGCGATCTCCCTCGGCGCTTCGCGCCGCATCCATGTCTATGCAAGAGCAGCCAACAATGATCTCGTCGAGTTCGTCAACGACGGCAGCTATGGCCGGCTGTGGAACTCCTACGACCTCACGTCCGCCGCGTACGGGCCATCGATCGGCACCAACCCGAGCGCTGTCTCGTTCGCTGACATCGTCCATGTCTATGTCGGAGGACCGACCTCTATGGCCGGGCGCGTCGTCTCCAACCTGACCAACATCGCCAACTTCCCCTATCCGCCGGGGGCCCGGGTGGTGGCCCTCAGCTTCGATGACGGCCCGAGCGCCTACACGAGCCAGGTGCTCAACATCCTCTCGGCCCTTCGGGCCCCAGCGAGCTTCGAGATCGTCGGCCAACAAGGTGCGGCCAACGTCGGGATCCTGATCAGGGAGCAGCAAGGTGGATTCGGGCTCGTCAACCACACCTGGTCGCACGTCGACCTCAGGTCGCTCCCGCCGAACGGGTGGCCGGCCCAGGTCGACAACACCGATGGGCTTCTCGCCGGCGTGACCCATCGCCTCCCGAGCTGCCTCAGGCCACCCTACGGCTACACCAATCCGCAGGTGGTCTCGGAGCTCGCGCAGCGAGGGCTTGGCGAGTTCATGTGGGACGTCGATCCGTCCGATTATCTGCGCCCCGGGGTCTCGGCGATCACCGCCCGGGTCCTCGGTGCGCTGCACCCGGGAGCGGTCATCGTCCTTCACGACGGCGGGGGTGATCGTTCGCAGACGGTCGCCGCCCTCCCGTCGATCATCAACGGGATCCGCGCCGCGGGCTACATGCTCGTCGAGGGCTGCGGCTGACCGCGTCGTGGTGCCGCTCGCCACGCATGCACAAGGGCGCGCCGCTCGCTCGAGGTGACCAGCCCTTCGAGCTCGCGTGCTTCCCGTCCGGGCCAGGGCCCGCTCGCTTCTGAGACTTTCGCCCCTTTTGGGGGTGGGTCGTGAGCGATCAACCTCGAGGCATGAGGGATCGGTCGCCCCGACGGCTCCACCGACCGCATGGTCGGGCGCGCTCGATCCACTGGCTTGGAACCATCGCCGTACCGGCGTGCCTTCTGAGCGGCGCACTGCTCGTGGCGTGCGGATCCACCCCCGAGGCGACGCATTCCAGCGGTTCGACGAATCCCGAGGCAAGCACGCCGCGAACGACCACGGCGCCCCCGACCGGCTCGTCCACCACCACGACGACGACCACCCCGCCGAATCTCAGCCGCGGCTCGAGCGGCCCGGACGTGCTCGCCATCCAGGAGCGGTTGAGCACCCTCGGGTACTGGCTCGGCGCTCCGGACGGCAGCTTCGGGGACAGCACCGAGCAGGCGGTCTATGCGCTCCAGAAGGCCGCCGGAATCTCCCCCGACGGGGTGGTCGGGCCGCAGACGGCCGCGGCACTTGCGAGTGGGGTCGTCCCCCATCCGCGGAGCACCGCCGGCCACGTGATCGAGGTCGACCTCGAACAGGGCCTGTTGCTGTTCGTGACCAACGGGAAGCTCGATGACGTGTTGAACACCTCGACCGGAGGCGGGTACGCCTACACCGACGGCGGGGTCACCTCCGTCGCCAACACGCCGAGGGGCACGTTCAGCATCTTCCGCCAGGTCGACGGCATGGTCGTCGACTCCCTCGGGGAGCTCTGGCGGCCGAAGTACTTCTCCTCGGGCTTCGCCATCCACGGAGACGCATCCGTGCCACCCAGCCCGGTCTCTCACGGGTGTGTCCGAGTCTCGAACGAGGCGATCGACTGGATATGGGCCACAGATCTTGCACCCATCGGCACGACCGTCTGGGTGTACTAGCGCCCATCGGACGCGCCGCACATCGAGCGTCGTGAAGACGGGCCGGAGGGTGCGCCGCTAGGAGTGCTCGCGGCCACCGGGGGGAGCGGGCCGTCGGCGCCCGAGCAAGCGGGTGGCCACCTCCTCGGACAGCCGGGTCAGGCGTTCGGACACGATGACCTCGGGGGCGCTCGGGGAGTGCAGGTCGAGGGCGGCGGGCGTCAGGGCCTCGAGGTCGCGATCGAGCCGCTCCCGGCATGCCCCGATCGCGTCGGACGGGCTGAGGCGTCGGCCCGAGCGCATCACCGGGACCAAGAGGGCCTCGGCCCCCGGGGGTCCGGGCTCCTCGCTCGTGGCGAGCAGGTCACGGTCCGGCAGGTGCCGCCAAACCTGTTTGGCGCCCGGGAGCGTCGCCTTGCCCTCGGAGAGCTTGCACACCGGCCGGCCGCCGATGTCGACGAGCTTGTAGGCGCTGTCGAGGTAGGGCGCGTCCGCCGACACCCCCATCCGGGTGCCCACCCCGGCGGCGTCGATCGGCGCGGCAGCCTCCCGGAAGCCCGCGAGGTCGTACTCGTCCAGCCCACCGCTCACGACGATCCTGACGTCGGGCAGCCCGGCGGCGTCGAGGCGCTCCCGGGTGAGGCGGGCGAGCTCGGCGAGGTCCCCGCTGTCGAGCCGGACCGCGAGCCCCTCGCTCAGGCCGAGCGTGCGGATCACCTCGATCGCCGCGTCGACCCCGGCCAGCGTGTCGTAGGTGTCGACGAGGAACGTGGTGTGGCCGGGGAAGTCCTCGGCAAATGCCGAGAAGGCCTCTTCTTCGCTCGAGAAGGCTTCGATGTAGGAGTGGGCCATCGTGCCCGAGGGCACGAGCCCGAACCGCCTGGCGGCCTCGACGTTGCTCGTGGCCGCGAATCCCGCGATCGCCGAGACGCGGGCCACCGCCATGCCGGCCTCGGTCCCGTGCGTTCGCCGCAGCGAGAAGTCGATGAGCTCGATGTCGCCGGCTGCGAGCCGGCATCGGGTTGCCTTCGTCGCCAAGGCGCTCTGGTAGGTGATCTGGTTGAGCAGGTAGGTCTCGACGAGCTGGGCCTCGGCGATCGGTGCGGTCACCTCCAGGATCGGTTCGTTCGCGAAGACCACCCGTCCCTCGGGCACCGCTTCCACATCGCCGGTGAACCGCAGGTCCGCGAACTGTTCGACGCTCTGAGCCGGGAACCCGGCGCCCCGCAGCCAGGCCAGGTCCTCCTCGGCAAAGGCGAAGGACTCGAGATACGAGAGGCAGTCCTCGAGGCCGGCTGCCACGAGAAAGCCGCGATTGGTCGGGAGCCGGCGGACGAAGAGGCTGTAGGTGGCACGCTCCTTCATGTCCCGGCGCAGGAAGCTGGCGGCCATGTTGAGCTCGTAGAGGTCGGTGACGAGCGCCTTACCCACGCCGGCCCCCGTGCTCGCCGAGGGACCGGGGCTCGGCCGCTCTGAGGCCGCTTCGACCGAGGATGTGGCCGACGGGGCGCGATGTCCGGCCTCCAGGAGCGACACCGGGGGCCCTACCGCCACCGGGGCTTCGCCCGGAGGGACCGAGTTCGGGGGCGATGACCAACCAGGTCAGGCTATTGCCCGCACCTCGGCCGGTCCAAAGGCGAGTTGATCCCGAACGGCGCAGCTCCCGGGAAGTGCCCTGACCCGCGATCGCCCCGGCTGTAGCGCAAAGGCCCGTTCTTGCAGGCCGACAAGTGACCTTCGGCACTGCCCACCGGGGGTCTGATGCGTCACGGTTGCGGTGTCGGTCCTCTCAGGCGAGACACGGCAATGGCGGCATTCGCAGTTGGCACAGTCACATAATGAGAAGGAGGCAGTAGCAATGCGCTCTGCCCTCATCGTCGTCGACATGTTGAACGACTTCATGGACGGGGTGCTGGGCAACCCCGCCGCCAAGGGGATCATTGATCCCATCGCGCAGATCGTCGAGCGGGCCCGGGCGAGCGACGAATGGATTGTCGTGTACGCGAACGATGCCCATCAGCTGGGCGATGTGGAACTTCGCGTGTTCCCCCCGCACGCCATGGCAGGAACGCCTGGCGCGGAGGTGATCGACGAGCTGGGTCCCCAGCGCGAGGACGTGATTGTCGAGAAGCGCTTTTACTCTGCCTTCACCCAGACAAACCTCGGCACCGTGCTTCGGTCGAACGACGTCGGGCGTCTGGCGCTCGTCGGCCAGCACACCGACTGCTGCATTCGCCACACGAGCTACGACGCCTTTTGTCGTGGGTACGAGCTGGTCGTCGGTTCCGATGCCACCACGGTCTTCGAACCGGGATCCGAGGAACCAATCGCCCTCCGGCAAAGGAGAGCGCTCGATTATCTGCTCATGTACTACGGGGCACGCATTCAGACGTCCGATGCCCTTGTGTGAGTCCCGGGCGGCACCTGGGGATCGGGGCTGGTTGAGCTGGATCAACGGCACGCCCCAGGCCCCGGAGCCGGACGCAGCGCCAAGCACGTTGCGAGCGAAGAGGTTGCAGAAAGTGCGCGATTTTCCGACTTTTTGACTTCGTGTAGCCGTGAATTCGCGGAACGTTCATCTCCCCTCGCTACCGTCCTGCTCGTGACTCCGGACGAACCGCCCACGCCTGCCCAGCAGGTTCAAACCCGCCCAGCCTCGGAGATGGACCCCATCCTCGAGGCTTTGGACCCCGATCGGACGCGTCCCGCCGACGTCCTGCACTCGAAGGGCCTGTCACTCGCCTTCGGGGAGAAAGCGGTCCTCTCCGACGTCAACATTTCATTTCGCCGGGGCACCATCACCGCACTCATCGGGCCGACCGGATGTGGCAAGTCGACCTTCTTGCGCACGATCAACCGTATGAACGACAAGGTGAGCGGCTTTCGCCACGAAGGGGATGTTTCCTTGGAAGGGGAGAGCATCTGGGCACCGACCCGGAATCTCCTCTTGCTCAGGAGGCGGGTCGGCATGCTCTTCCAGCGACCCAATCCCTTTCCCATGTCGATCAAGGACAACGTGGTGGCCGGGGTGAAGGCGCACCAGATCGCCAAGGGTAAGCAGCTTGACGTCGTCGCCGAAGAGCGGCTTCGCCAGGTCGGTCTGTGGGACGCCATCAAGGACCGGTTGAACGAGTCGCCATACCGTCTCTCGGGTGGCCAACAGCAGCTCTTGTGCTTGGCCCGGGCGCTCGCCGTCGGTCCTGAGGTGCTCTTGCTCGACGAGCCGACTTCGTCACTTGACCCCATCTCGACCGAGGTGGTCGAGGCCTTGCTGCGAGAGCTCACGCCGGCCTTGACGTTGATCATCGTCACCCACAACCTCGGGCAGGCCAGGCGGGTGTCGGACAACACGATGTTCCTCTACCAAGGTGAGTTGGTCGAGCATGGCCCCACTGCGGAACTGTTCGAACATCCCAGAGAGGCACGCACCGAGAACTACGTCACCGGACGCATCGGATGACGGCGATGGTGCTGTTCGCCACTTCGTGGCGCGGGAGTCACTGACACAGGTCTCAGCTCCGCAACACCCCATGTAGTCCAAACCGATGAGTGTCCAAAGGAGGACCCTTGATTAGACCAACGCGCCCCGCGCGCATAGTGGTAGCGCTGAGCGCCGTCTTCGCGGTGGGGCTGGGCAGCTCCCTGGTGGCGGCGACCGCGGCCAGTGCCAAAGCGAAGCCGAAGAAGGTGAGCACTGCGATCGAGAAGCCCGGCGCGGCAACCGTGACCGAGACCGGCAGCACGCTCTTGTACCCGTTGTGGAACATCTGGGTGCCTGCGTACACCCAGAAGTACCCGTCCGTCTCCATCACAACCAACGGCACCGGGTCGGGGACCGGGATAGCGGACGCGACCAACGGCACCATCGATATCGGGTCCTCGGACGCGTACCTGCCACCTGCCACCGTTCAAGCGACTCCAACCTTGGAGAACATTCCCTTGGCCATCTCGGTCCAGGTGATTGCATACAACCTGCCCGGAGTGACAGCCCATCTCAACCTGAGCGGCAAGGTCCTCTCGTCGATCTACCAGGGCAAGATCACCAGGTGGAACGACCCGGCGATCGCGGCGGCCAATCCGAATGTGACGCTCCCGGCGACCCCGATCGTGGCCCTGCACCGATCCGACGGCAGCGGTGACACGTTCATCTTCACCCAGTACCTGAGCGACAGCGACAAGAACGGCTGGGGGAAGTCCGTGGGCTACGGCACCTCGGTCCAATGGCCCACGACGCCAGGCGGGCTCGGTGAGAATGGAAACGGCGGCATGGTCACGGGCTGCAAGGCAACCGTGGGCTGCATCGCCTATGTCGGCATCAGCTACCTCTCCCAGCTTCTCGGCGACGGTCTCTTCTACGCCGCCCTGCAGAACGGGAAGGGCCAGTACGAGTTGCCCTCGTCGGCGGCCGTTGCGGCAGAGGCCAAGTTCTTCTTGAAGAAGACGCCGGCCGATGGAACCATCTCCTTGATCGATGGACCGGTCAAGGGTGGTTATCCGATCATCAACTACGAGTATGCGATCGTGAACACTCAGCAGTCGAGCGCTTCGACAGCGAAGGCGATGCGATCTTTGCTCGAGTGGGCGGTGAACCCGAAGTTCGGGAACAGCAGCCAGTACCTGAGCCAGGTGAGTTTCCAGCCATTGCCCAAGAAGCTCTTGACGAACTCGCTCAAGCAGATCCACAAGATCAGCTAGATGTGCGCGGCCGGTAATGCCGCCACGGGGGTTTCCCCCGTGGCGGCACGGCCGTCGGTAGCGCCCGATCCCTTCGTTCGTCGGGTTCGGGCGAGCTTCCGACGGCACGAGCACCAGCTGTGGCGGTGGGGCGGCGGCGTGTCGGCGTTCGTCCCACTTGTCGCGCTGGTGCTCACCGTTCTCGTCCTGGCGTTCAAAGCCTGGCCAGCGATCAGGGTGAACGGCGCGCACTTTCTGGTTGGAAGTTCGTGGAAGCCGGGAAATGTCTATGGAGCCGTATCCACCACTGGGGGCGTGGCCCATCCGCTTGGGTCGTCGTACGGGGCTTGGCCGGCTATTGCCGGTACCCTGGAGTCCTCGGCGCTCGCGATCATCATCGCCGTGCCGATCTCGATCGGTGCGGCGTTTGCGCTTACAGAGCGACTCCCGCGATGGCTGGCGGAGATCCTCCGATCCGCGATCGAAGTCTTGGCCGGGGTGCCGAGCGTCTTGCTCGGGTTGTGGGGCGCACTGACGCTCGGCCCGCTCCTCGCCAACGACGTGTACCCCATCGTTGCCAACCACATGCCGAACGTGCCGTTCTTCAGCTTCTTCCGCGGCCCGACCGGGCACGGCGAGGGTCTTCTCACATCGGGCATCGTGCTCGCGCTCATGATCATTCCGATCGTCGCGTCGACGACGAGGAACCTGTTCGCACAGGTTCCAGCTCTGCCCAAGGAAGGCGGGGAGGCGCTCGGTATGACGGACTGGGAGGTCGGACGAAAGATCACGATTCCCTGGGTGCGCGCCGGCATCATTGGGGCCACCGTGCTCGGCCTCGGACGGGCGTTCGGCGAGACCATTGCCGTGGCCATGATCTCTGGCTCACTCCTCAACACGATCACGCCGAACATCTACGGGACGATGGGGACGGTAGCGGCGACACTGGTCACGCAGTTGGACTCGGCATTCGCCGACGGGACCGGGTTCGAGGTCAGGACCCTCGCCGAACTTGCGGTGGTCCTCGTCGTCGTGGTGCTCATCGTCAACACCGTGGCCAGGATCATCGTGCGGCGCACCGGACATCTGGCCGCGCCGGTCGGTGGGGTGATCTGAGTGGTCGCCAGAGGAGCTCGAGTCGCGAGCGACGGCTACCCGAGCACTCGCAGGCGTCGAATCGCCGAGCAAGCATTCCGTGCGCTCACACTGCTGGCGCTCTTGGCCGTCGTCGCACCTGTGATCTGGGTCATCACCGGGATCGTGGCCCGGGCCGTGCCTCACTGGCGCTGGTCGGTGCTGACCACGAACACCGTCGGTGCGAGTGGAGGGCTCGAGAACGCCATCCTCGGCTCCCTCGCGATCATGTTGGGTGTTCTCATCATCGCGGGCACTCTTGGGGTGCTTGGTGGCGTCTACCTGTCCGAGCTGGCCGGATTCAACCGGAAGGGCAAGCAACGGGGCGCAGTGTTGCGCTCCGCCACCGAGGTGTTGGCCGGGGTGCCGTCGATCGCGCTTGGCCTGGTCGGGTACCTCGCTCTGGTCGTGCAGTTCCACTGGGGCTTCTCGGTTCTCGCTGCGGTAATCGTCCTCTCGGTCATCGTGATCCCCTACATCACCCGAGGCACCGAAGTCGCGCTCCGGCAGGTTCCAACCAACTACCGGGAGGGGGCTGAGGCCCTCGGCATGTCGACGGGGTATTCCCTGCGCAAGGTCGTGGTGAGGTCGGCCATCCCAGGGATCGCAACGAGCGTCCTGATTGCTCTCGCGATCAGCGTCGGCGAGACGGCTCCGATGTTGTACACGGCGGGCTGGTTCACCGGGATCCCCAAGGCATCCCTCTTCCATCAGCCCATCGGCTATCTGACCTATCCCGTCTGGACGTTTTGGGACTACCCATCGAACCAGGCCCACTATCTCGCTTTCGACGCCGCGCTCATACTCCTGGTGCTCGTCCTCGTCCTCCTCGTGATCGCCCGTCTCGTGGTCGCCCGCTCCCAGCGGTTTGCGGAGAACCGCAGGAACTAGGACCACCGACGGACAGCGCGGTCCAACGACGGCCGAGACGGGCACACAGCGGATCCGTTAATCGGGTTGCCGCGGTCGCCGAGGGCTTCGGCAATGGCCCGGTTGCCCGATCACAGAGCTCGCTGATCCAGGTCGTCGTGGATGCGGGGCGGGTTCTCGGCCGCGCCGTCGCACGCATCCGCCGTCCGCAGTACGGTCCAAGGTGACGCTGAGGAGGGAGGACCCCATGGAGCACGCAGGCGGCTTTGAGTTCCGGGGCATCAATCACCTGGCCCTGGTGTGTAGCGACATGGAACGAACGGTCGACTTCTACAGCGGTGTGCTCGGAATGCCGTTGATCAAGACCATCGAGCTGCCCGACGGCATGGGCCAGCACTTCTTCTTCGACTGCGGCGGTGGCGACGCGCTGGCCTTCTTCTGGTTCCCCGATGCTCCGCCCGCGCTACCGGGCGTCTCCGCTCCGGCGTCGCGCCCCGATCGCGGGGACCTGACCAGCGCGATCTCGTCGATGAACCACGTCGCGTTCGCCGTGCCGACCGAGCACATCGACGCCTATCGCGATCGGCTGGCCGCAAAGGGAATCGACTGCACCGAGGTGTGGAACCACGATGACAGCGAGTTGGGGGTCGCAAAGGAGCTCCACGACGGTGTCTTCGTACGTTCGATCTACTTCCAGGACCCCGACGGCATCTTGCTCGAGTTCGCCTGCTGGACCCGGAGTCTGGACGCCCGAGACGTTCGCCACGCGCCGGCGCGGGCAGTGGACGCGTCAGCCATCTGAATCGTGCCCCGACTACGACAGGTGCCCCGGGCCGAGACAGAGGCCCCCATCGTCCAGACGATGTACGAGCTGCTCTTCGAGGACCGTGATCCCGTCGCCGAGCCGGGCACCTCGGACGGCACGCCCGGAGACTGGTGGACGGTCTTCGCGCTCGTCCCCGACATCCTGGAGCACTCCGTCAGGGGGTTCCGGCTGTATCAGAGCCCGAGACGACTGCTTCCCCCCATTCTGCGGGAGCTGGCACAAGCGAGGGTCGGCTGGGCAGCCGGGAGCCAGTTCGTCTTCTCCCAGCACTGCAAGTCGCTGCGTGGCATCGGCGTGACCGAAGAACGCATCACCGCCATTCCGAACTGGGTGGTGGCGTCCTGTTTCGACGACGCCGAGCGGGCCGTCCTCGGCTACACGGACTGCCTGGCTCTCGATCACGGCCGGGTGCCCGACCGGCTCTTCGACGCCCTGCGGCGGCACCTGAGCGACGAGCAGATCCTCGAGCTGACCTACATCACGGCCCTGTATCTCCAGCACGCAGTGATGTCCAGAGCACTGCGCACCGAATTCGACGACCGGCCCGAGCCCGTCGAGGAAGTCATGAATCCCTCGGGTGACAACGCAGCGGTCCGTCGGCCAGGTCGGCTGTCACCAACCTGATGGCCGGGTCCACCGTCGGACCAGAGCGCGCTCCGGGCCGAGACGGCCGAGCCCGACGGCTACCATGCCTCACCCGGCTGCGCTGGCAGCATCGTGACTCAGGAGAACGCGTGACTGTCCGGATCGGGCTCGTTGGAGACACCCATATCCCGTCCGCCGGGGATGACCTTCCCAAAGAGGCGTACGAGATCCTCGAGGGTGTCGATCGCATCCTGCACACTGGTGACCTTCACACGCTCGATGTGGTCGAAAACCTCGATCACATCGCCCCGACGCTCGTGAGCCGGGGCAACGGGGACGATCCGAAGCGCCGACCGCCGGGTGTCCCCGACGATCCGCGCATCGCGGAGCGGGTGATCATCGAGGTCGAGGGCCTGACGATCGGGCTCACCCACGATCTCGAGCACGCCGAGATCCGGACCAACGGCGAGGTCGGCGCGCTGCTCGAGCGCCACTTCGGCCGGCGGGTGCACGTCGCGATCTCGGGACACTCCCACGTCCCACTCGTCTGGGGGCTTCCCGACGGCACGGCGCTCGTGAACCCGGGCAGTCCGACCCTCCCCTACGGGTACCGGGGCCTCCTCGGAACACTCGGACTGCTCGAGATCGATGGCGGAACCTTCGAGATCACCGTCGTGGACCTCGGGACCAAGGCGACGCAGCTCCACATGGTCGGACCCGCATCACACCCGCTGACCCGCGGCCCGAGACCGGTGGGCGGGCATTGAGATTGGCTCCCGGAGCGTCGACCCAGGACGGTCGTGTCGACTCGGGTGGTCACTCCAGCGAAAGGGCGGTCCACTCGAATGCCGTGCCCGTGTCCGGGGTGAAGCTGACGATGACCACCCCCGGCTCGCCCTTTACCGAGCTCGAGGTGGCGCCCGGATAGATCGCAGGTGCGGGGGACTCCTGCAGCACCCGGTGACCATGGAAGTGCCCGAGCGCGATGTAGTCCCACTCGACGCTCGACAACTCCGACGGGGTGATCGGCGATCCGTGGTGCGAGGGGCGCTCGTCGGGCATCACCAGCCCGTGGCCAGCCACGACGCCCCATTTGCCCTCGGGCTTTGACGGGATCCCGTCCAAAGGTCGGAACGAGGGCTCGTGCTCGATCATCGCCCGGCCCCAGACCACGACGTCGGTGTCGGGAATTTCGACCATCGAGCCCTGTGGGTCGTCGAGCAGCTGAACCTGGGCGCAACGATCCGGGCCGCCGAACCGGTGGTGCACGGATGCCTCATGGAGCGCGTCGTGGTTGCCGACGAGGAGGACCACTGGCCGTCCGGCCCGATCCAGCTGTTTCGCGGTCCACTCCAGCAAGTCATCGGGCACCCGCGCGTGATCGAACAGATCGCCGGCGACGAGCACGGCATCGACCTCGGCGTCGATGGCGAGGTCGATGGCGCGTGCGAAACAGCGCTCCTCGTATCCGTTTGCCCCAGCCGTCCCGGTGCCCAGATGCACGTCCGCGGTATGCAGGATCGTGGCCGGACGCATCAAGAGACGATACCCAAGGCCCCGTCGGGCGCCGACACCTGAGCTTTCATGGGCTCATGGTGAGGCCACCGTTGACGGTGATCACCTGTCCGGTCACGAACCCCGACTGATCCGACAACAAGAAGGCACCCATCGCGGCGATGTCGTCGGGCCGCCCGAAGCGGGACTTGAGAGCCATGCTGCGCAGGACCCGGCTCTTCGCCGCTTCGGGCATCGTCTGCTGCAGCTTCTCGTGGAGCATGAGGCCGGGTTGCACCACGTTCGCCCGGATCTCCTCGCGCCCGTAACGACGTGCGACGTGGCGCATGAGGGCATGCGTCGCGATCTTGCTCATGGCGTAGGACATCCGATCGGCCGACCCGAGGTAGGTGTCGCTGGTCGCTGTGTAGACGATGGATCCGCCGCCGGCCGAGCGCATCGCGGGGATCGCGTAGCGCGAGCACAGGAGGTATCCACCGGCGTTGACTCGCATTGCCGTCACGAACTCGTCGAAGGGCACGGTCTCGAGCGTGTCCTCGCCGGGAATCGAGTAGATGAAGTTCGCGTGCAGGCCGTGCAGGGGCCCGAAGGTCGAGATCGCGAACCGGACCGCGCCCTCAGCCGACGCTTCGTCGGCTCCGTCGAGCCGGATCCCTCGCACTCGTTGTCCACCCGGATCGATGCCCTCGGCTAGCTCGACCGCGTGCTCCTCCCGGATGTCACCGGCCACCACCCGCGCGCCTTCGTCCGCGTAACGGCGGACGAGCTCGTCGCCGATGCCGCCGCACCCGGCCACGAGGATCACCTTGCCGTCGAGGAGCCCAGACATGGCAGTCAATCCCTATCCCTCGGCGAGCAGCCTGACGCGGAGGGAACCTCCGCTTGTCGAGCGCTCGAGATCGATCGTGAGCCGAGGAGGTGGGTCCCCTTGGCCTTCGCGCACGTGGTCCGCACCGACGGCCACAACCGGTGCCGTCGTCGATGGGGATCGGCCGCTAGTCGCGAACCTTCCCTTCGGCCGGGTACGAGATGCCGAAGTGGCCGTCCCGCCAATCGACCGCGGCACGCAATCCGTTCTCGCCCGAGATGCGCCAGAACTCGGCGCCCTCCGCGGTGCCCCCCCGCCCGCCGGACGCCGCATGGACGTCCATGCTCCAGGCCATCCCGGTCTTGAAGCCCTGGAGCTCCATCTGCCGGTTGATGGTGCGCTTCTGCATCATGAGGAGCACGGGGTCGGTGAGTGCGATGCGCCGGGCCAGGTTCTCGGTCTCCTCCTCGAGC
>DAHUZM010000049.1 GCA_027306525.1 Acidimicrobiaceae bacterium | reverse complement strand
CCGGTGCCGAAGCCGCGCCGACGTCGTCGGGACGCTGGTCCGCGGTGTGGCAGCGGGGGGGAGCGCCGAGATCGAGGAGCTCGTCGCCGGTGACCGCGCCGTGCTCTGTGCCCTGCGTGTCCGGTGGCCGTACCGTGATGGTCGCGCTCCCGGCGAGCTCGATGAGCCCGTTGCCGCCGTTGCCGCTGGTGGCCCCGCTGCGCCCGGCGAGCCCGGTCAGCCCGGTGAGCCCGGCGAGCCCGGTCGACCGAGTGGTCGCCGGCTCTTCCACGTCTACCGCGTGGAGGACGGGTTGATCGCCGAGATCCTCGCCTTCGAGGACCGCCGGTCCGCAGCGACCGCAGCTGGGCTGACCGGCTGACCGGCTGACCGGCTGACCAGCTGACCGAGGCCGCCGCCCAACCTTCCGGGCAGCTGTTGATCGCGGCGGTCGTCTTCCTGGCGATCGCCATCGCAACCGCTGTGGCGGGCCTGGCCGCGCGCTGATCGCCGCCAGCTCTCCTGGATGGCCACGCCTACTTACGGGCGCACCTACGCTGCGGTCGTCGTGGTGCGCGGCGACGACGCGTGCCCCAACGACAAGGACAGATGAGAGAGGGGCCGCGGTGCTGACCGACGAGGAAGGGCAGATCGTCGCGACCGTGCGCGACTGGGTCAATCGGGAGGTGCGGCCGGTCGTTCGCGAGATGGAGCACGCGAACGTGTACCCGGAGAAGCTCATCGAGCAGATGAAGGAGATGGGCATCTACGGCTTGGCCGTCCCAGAGCCGTACGGCGCGGTCCACGTGTCCATGCCCTGCTACGTCGAGGTGACGACCGAGCTCGCCCGCGGCTGGATGAGCCTGGCCGGTGCGATGGGCGGGCACACCGTCGTCGCCAAGATGGTGGCTGCCTTCGGTACGCCGGAGCAGAAGCAGCACTACCTCCCGAGGATGGCTACGGGTGAGGTCAGAGCGGCGATGGCACTCACCGAACCGGGAGGCGGCTCTGACTTGCAGGCGATGACGACGACGGCCCACGTGGACCGCGACGAACTGGTCATCAACGGCGCCAAGATCTGGATCACGAACGCCCGCCGATCTCAGCTCATCGCATTGCTCTGCAAGACCGACCCCGCTGCCGAGCCCAAGCACCGCGGCATCTCGGTGGTGCTCGTCGAGCATGGACCCGGGCTCACCGTCTCTCGCGACCTTCCCAAGCTTGGCTACAAGGGGGTGGAATCCTGCGAGCTCGCCTTCGAGGACTACCGGACGCCGGCGTCGTCGATCCTGGGAGGCGAGCCCAATCACGGTTTCGCACAGATGATGAAGGGCCTCGAGACGGGTCGTATCCAGGTGGCCTCGCGTGCCCTCGGGGTGGCCCAGGCGGCATTCGACGACGCCTTCGCTTACGCGCAGCAGCGAGAGGCCTTCGGCAAGCCGATCTGGGAGCACCAGCAGATCGGCAGCTACCTGGCCACGATGGCCACCAAGCTCACGGCCGCCCGCCAGCTCGTCCTGCACGCCGCCGAGCGTTTCGACGCGGGCGACCGAGTCGACCTTGAGGCGGGGATGGCGAAGCTGTTCGCTTCGGAGGTCGCCATGGAGATCGCCTTGGACGCCGTTCGCATTCACGGCGGCTACGGCTACTCCACGGAGCTCGACGTCGAGCGCTACTTCCGCGACGCGCCGCTGATGATCGTGGGCGAGGGCACCAATGAGGTCCAGCGAAACGTCATCGCTGCACAGCTCGTGGCACGCGGCGGGCTCCGCCGAGCCTGAGTCGGTCCACCATCGACTTCTGGCGGTCGCCCGGTCCAGTGCCGGTGTTGCCGAGGCCGATCTGGTCGCGCTCGGCCATTATCGATTGGCGACCAGCGACCCGAGCGCTCATGTTCGCGTTCGGGCGCCGGCTCCTTCGGCCTCCTCGTACCACCGTCCCTTGTACACAGGATGCGCTGCGTGGGGGCCCCGTCCGCTCTCCAGGTAGAGCACCCGGCCCGCATGTGGCATGGGCTTGCCGGCAATGCGATCGACCAGCCAGTCCATGGCGAAGGCATGCACGTCGTTCATCCAACTCTTCGGCTGCAGTGCGCCGGTCACCGTGACCTGGTGGTGCTGGTCGGCGAACACCCACAGTTCGGCGGGACTTGCCGCCTCGTCGAACAGGTCGAGAACCTCCTCGAGTGGGCTCCTCGGGTCATACTCTCCGACCATCAGCGCGGCAGGGCAGGTGAGTCGTGCGAGGTCAGCACGGTTGTCCATCGTCGCCAGCACGTTGAGAAGCTCCTCCTCTGAGCCGGCTCGGGTGAGGTGTGCGAACAGTTGCCGGTACCGGGGTGACTCCTCGGTCATCAAGTAGTACTTGTCGCAGCACGATGCCCACGGAGCGACAACGGCGCGAACCCGGTGGTCCGTGGCCGCCAGCCGGAGCGCCCAATAGGAGCCGAAGCTGATCCCGTAGACGACGACTTCGCTGACCTCCGGTCGGGCGAGGAGCTCGGTGACCATCGCAGAAGCCGCAGCCTCGTAGTTGTCCGCCGTGAGCGCCAGACCACGGAGGTTGCTCTCTCCCTGACCAGGACCGTCGAAGGAGCACAAATGCAGTCCGCGCTGCAGCGCATGGTTCCAGCGCGGGTGCGGGTGCATCTCCTTCGTCATGTCGCAGCCCGGGATGAAGAGGACGCACGGACGAGGTGCGTCACCCGGCGCCAGGTGAAGGTTGCCGACGACGGCGCTCCCATCCCAGGGAACCTCGAGCCGCTCAATGGGGTAGGGAGCGAGCCGGCGCACCTCGTCGTAGCACTCGATCGACCGACGATGGAGCATCTGCTTCTCATCATTGACCGAGAAGATCGGGTGCTGGGCGCTGGCGAACGCAGATGACGCCTCGAAGAAGAGGTCGAGCGCCGTGCTCTCGTGGCCGGCCTCGACCTCCTCGCGAGCGAGGCGTTCCAGCTTCACCGCACCCAGCCCGGCGTGCTTGCTGATCATCGCATGGCTGCGCACCCCTTTCGGCAACGGACCCCGACCGTCGCCTTGGAAGTGATAGACCCGGCCAGTGTCCTTGATGACGCGGTCGAACTCCCACTGTTCGTGGTCCCGGGACAGTCGGGCCCGCCCAGACGCGTGCGTTGTCATGCTCCCCTCCGCTGGTTCAATTCCTCGATCAGCCTTCTCTTCCACGGTGGCGAAGGCACGGCAGGGCGCCGAGGAACGTACTCGACAGTTGTCAGACCGGTCACGTGGCGCTTCCTTCCAGAGCTCGATAGAGGTGTCGCGCGGTACCTCCGAATATTCGCGTCCTTGTCGGCTCGGGCAGGATGCCGAGCACGGTCATTGCGAGGTCCGAGCTCTCGGAGGGACTGCGCTGCGGCCGGGCAGTTCGAGCCCCATGCGATCCGTGCGGCACCGAACGCCTCGATCACCGGCCCCAGGAACGCCTCTGCCGCAACGTCCAGATCGCGCAGCGGCTCGAGGTTGCGGTGCGTCAGGTTCAGGAACAACTGCGGGAACCGACCCAATCCGGCGAGCAACTCCCCTGCCGCAGCCGGTGAGGAGGCGATGTTCGGAACGCCGAGGTGGTCGAGCAACACGCGCACCGTGGGAAATCGGTCGAGTAGCGCACACAACTCTGGCATCGCGGCGTCGAGGTGCGCTTGGAGACAGACGGTGACGTCGAGCTCTTCGGCGGCGCCCCAGAATTCGCAGGCCGCGCGTGACGTGAACCACGGGCGCCGACCGGCGGGTGTGGCTCCTGTGACGGTCGGCCGTACGCCGACGATGCCGTCGCCCAGCGCGCGTTCGAGGCGAGAGGCTGCGTGTGGTGCGACGGGATCGAATGCCGCCACCGCGACGAACCGCTCGGGCCACTGATGGCAGCAGTCGACGAGATATGAATTGTCGTGTCCGTACGCCGCCGAGGCTTGGACCACTGCCGCACGGGTGATGCCGACGGCGTCCATTTGTGCCAACAATTGCTCCGCCGTCAACGATCGAGTTGCCGTCCATCCAGCGGGGTTCTCACCGAACGGACCTCGGCAATAGACGGACGTGTCCTGCGACACCACGTGGCAGTGCGTATCGACGATCTGCATATCGCCCTACATTCCCCGAGAAGCAGCGTCGAGCACGTGCTGCTCCTAGTTGGCGCGCACTGCGTCGTGTCGTTCGACGAGCTCCTCGAAGAGGCGACGCTGGACGGGCGAGAGGTGCTTGTATGGGCTCACGATCCGATAGAAGGGCCGCTTCTCCGAGACTCCTTCGACCCGAACCTCAGCCAGCGTTCCTTCCCGAAGTTCGTCGGTGATGGCGCACCGGTACAAGACCCCTACGCCCAAATCGCGCCGCACCGCCCATTTGATGCCTTCGTCCTCGCCCATGCGGATGATCACGTTCGCCCGGTCGAGCCCGAACGCAGTATGGCGACCGTCCATCCACTGGCGTCGCGTCGCGGAGACAACGGGGACGCCTTCGAGGTCCTTGCGCGAGATGACCTTGTTGGCCAGGGCACTGTCCGGGGCACAGACCAGCACCAACTCCTCTTCACAGAACACGTCGAGCCGGAGATCGCTGGGCGGGTCTGGACCGGCGACGACGGCCATGTCGAGCTGACCGTGACGGATCTTGTCCCAGATGTCGTCGGCATCGCTCACGAGCAGTGCGAGATGGGACCCTGGGTGCAGCGTCTTGAACTTCATCAGCAACCTCGGGAGCATGTACTTCCCAGGGGTCTGCGTCGCACCCAGTGCGACCGATCCCAACTCCGCCTCCTCCAGCGAGCGGACATGGTCGATGACATCTCGGGTGGCGACAGCCATCGTCGTCGCGTACCGATAGACGACCTCTCCGGCCTCGCTCAGGCGCATGCGCTTGCCGTCCCGGTACAGAAGCTTCGCTCCGAAGACACACTCGAGATCGCGCAACTGGGCGCTGGCGGCCGGCTGGCTGATGCCCAGCTCGCGGGCCGCGGCGGTGATCGAACCCACCTGCGCTACGAGGGAAAAGACCTCCAACTTGCGGGCCGAGATCACGTCCGCACCCTTCTCCGGCGTGGCCGGTAGGCGCATGGCACTGCTTCGTGCGATCGTCGGCACAGCGCCCACGGTCTCGCGTGGTCAACCACTCTTACCTCGAATCATCCCGCCCGGAGAACGCCGGCGAAAGACGTCCGTCGAGAACAGTAGACCCTCCCCACCGCACCATGGTGGGCGAGAGACCCATCAGGACCGCTCGTCAGGCGGAGTAGTCGACCTCGACCAACCGACCCTCCGATGCCGACTGCTGGATGGCAGCGCACAACTGGGCGCTGCGAAGGCCGTCGACGCCCGACGCGTTGGGCGTCCGGTCGTTCAGGACCGCATCCGTGTAGGCGGCAAGGCAACGCCGGTGTGCTCCGGAGACGGGGTAGGACGTCGCCGACTCGGCGTCGTCGGTGATGACGCGGAGCTCACCGGCGACCCGGGAGCGCGTCAGGTTGGTCCCTGCGATGGTGCCTCGCGTCCCGAAAATGGAGATGTCATTGAGCGGGTGCGGCGCGCACTGATTGGAGTTGACGAACGCCAGAAGGTCGTGCTCAAAGCGCAGCAGGGTGTAGGCGGCAGTGTCGACCGAGTACCTGCCGTCGTCGCACGCCAACATTGCCATCACGGCACACGGTTCGGCGGCCAGTATGACGCGCAAGAAGTCGTAGACGTGTACCCCTTGGTTGTAGACAGTGCCCATTCCGGCGACCGTCGGGTCGAGACGCCAGCCGACCGGGGGGCGCAGCCCGGCACTTGCCTCCACCTGGACCATCGTCACTCGGCCGATCGCGCCGTCCGCCACGAGGCGAGCGATGTCCTGCACCCATGGCAAATGTCGGTTGTGAAAATTGACCCCATACTTCACGCCGGCGCGGTCGCACGCCTCGACGGCACGCTTCGCCTCGCCGATTGTCAACGCGACTGGCTTGTCGCAGAGCACGTGCTTCCCGGCCGCCGCTGCGGCCACCACCTGGTCTGCGTGCAACGCGTTCGGCGTCGCGATGAAGACAGCGTCGACGTCGGGGTCGTTCAACAGCCCATCCACATCCGTGTAAACCCGTGGGACGGCGAACTTCGCTGCGAACCTGTCCAAATCGACGGTCGAGCGGCTGGCCGCTGCGACCAGGTTGCACGCCGGCTCAGCCAGCATCGCCGGTGCGATCGTCCCACGAACGATGTTCCCGGTTCCCAGTACTCCCCAACGCAACCTGTCCATCGCCATCCCTTCTCATCGGCCGGTGGAGGAAGGGGACCTGCCGGGGCGCCTTGGGCACCATCCCGCCTCGAGATGGAGCCGCGCCGAATCAGGAGCTTCGCGGGCGCATGCGCACACGGAGCTCCTCGGCCAGCTGTTCGAGTGCCGGCACGGCGGCGAGCAACGTCGCCGCGGTGGGCTCGGGCAACTGCTCGAGGCAGTCGCGGACGGCGGCAGACCGTGCCCCTTTGATGTGCTCGTGCGCCGTCCTTCCTCGGCGCGTTGCCTCGACGACCACGGCTCGGAGATCTGCCGGATCTGCCTGACGGGTGACGAGTCCCAGCTCGTCGAGCTTGCTCACGACGCGGGACGTCATCGTCGGGTTGAGACCCTCGAATTCGGTCAGTTCGGCGAGTGGGATGGGCCCGAGCGAGGTGACGGTCCCGAGCACCTGCGCCTGGGTCGGCGTCAGCCCTTCCGCAGTCGCGGTGGCGTTGAGCCGCCGGGCCATTCGTCCGATGGCTCGCTGGAACCGCACAACGTCATCGTCGCCCGGCGGTGGCTCATTCATTTATCTGCCGGCAAGCAAGCACCCCAGTTAGACTACCACTCGTGGGCGCGACCCCCCGAGCCACAGCGAGCCCGCCGACACCGGACGCTGTCGCGTCGGGCGAGCAGGCATGCCGCGTGGGAGAACCATCGGCAGCCGGCGCCGCGGCCATCCCGCGACGTCGTCTCCTGTTCGGCGTCGTGGGCATCGGGCTGTGCATGGTCTCGATCGATCAGACCATCGTCGCCACCGCGCTCACGGCGATGGAGCGGGATCTCCATGCCCCGCTCAACTGGGCGAGCTGGACCATAACCGCCTATGCCGTCGGCCAGATCCTCGTCGTGTCCCTGGTTGGGAAGATCAGCGACCGCTTTGGGGCCAAGCAGACCTTCGTGGTCTCCGTTGCCGTGTTCACCGCCGCATCGTTGTGCTGCGGCGTGTCGGTGAACATCTACGAGCTCGTCGCCCTGCGGTTCGTGCAGGCCATCGGCGGAGGAGGCATCATGCCGTCCGGGAGCGGCATCGTGTCCCAGCATTTCGGGCGCGATCGGGATCGTGCACTCGGACTGTTCAGCAGCATCTTCCCGATCGGTGCCGTCATCGGCCCCATTCTGGGTGGCATCTTCGTCACCGACTGGTCGTGGCGTGGCATCTTCCTCGTCAACGTTCCCATCGGTGCCGCGCTGGTGGCGCTTGGGATGAGGTTCATCCCCGAGAACCCTCGGCGGCAGCCGGCCTCACCGGATGTCCGGGGGATCGCGCTGCTCGCACTGTGCCTCCTCCCGGCGATGTTCGGGATCTCCTTCCTGGGCTCCGGCAGTGTGAGGGTGGACAATCCGGTGGTCGTGGTCAGCCTCGGAGTCGGGATCGGAGCGGGCTGGCTCTTCGTCGGCCACGTCAGGCGTCACCCGGCACCCATCATCTCGGCGGAGTTCCTACTGGGGCGGAGCTTCGGCCTCGTCAACCTCATCAATTTCATGTACGGCGCCGCGGCTCTCGGATTCACGGCGCTCGTCCCTCTCTACGCCGAAGAGCGCTACTCCATGCATCCGCTCGAAGCCGGAACCCTGCTCACTGCCCGCGGTGCCGGGATGATCGCGTTGTCGGGGATGTCGGCGTGGGCGCTCCGCCGCACCGGCTATCGATCCCCCATGATGCTCGGGTTCGTCTTGATGGTGGGGAGCCTGCTCCTCTTGGCGATGGCCCCGCCCGCCCTTTCCCCCTACCGATGGCTCGCCTTGGCAGCGGGATTGATGGGCCTCGGCCTCGGGGTTGCGAACCCGGCGTCGAACAACGCCAGCCTGCAACTCGCTCCCAACGACGTCCCCGCCAATGCGGGGCTCCGAAACATGTTCCGCCAGGCAGGCGCGATCATGGCCGTGTCGGTGACCACGGCCATGCTGGCGCGGAGCGGAGACCCCGGCATCGTGCAGGCTCACATCTTCCTGTTCTTCGCCGCGCTCCTCGTGGCGACGATGCCCCTGATCACCCGCATACCGGACAATCGGGGGGCCTGGTAGCACGGCACGGCGCGCAGCTGCCTCAGGTCCCGCGGGGCGAGCCGCCGGCAGCACCGGTCGGTTCCCGGCGGCCACCACGGCGAGGCGGTCCTGGACTACGGGTCGTGTTCGGGATCGTGCCAGTCGAGGAGCTGGTCGAAGAGGCGACGCTGGATGGGCGAGAGGTGCTTGTACGGGCTGACGATCCGATAGATCGCACGCACCTCCGAAACGCCGTCGACCAGGACTCTCGCCAACGTTCCCCTCCGCAGATCTTCTGCGACGGCGCATCGGTGCAAGATCGCCAGTCCGAAGTTGTCACGGACTGCGCACTTGATTCCTTCATCGTCACCCATGCGAATGGCGATGTTCTCGCGGTCGAGCCCGAATGCAGCATATCGATCGTCCAGCTGCAGGCGGCCAGACCCCGAAACGGCGGGAACATCTCGCAGATCCGTCCGTGTGACGACGCTGTTCGCGAGGACATTGTCCGGGGCACAGACGAGAACGAGCTCCTCCTCGCAGAACACGTCCGACTGGACGTCGCTGGGCGGCTCGGGACCCGCCACGACAGCCATGTCGAGTTGGCCGTGTCGAATTTGGTCCAAAATGTCGTCGGCGTAGCTCACTTGGAGCGTAAGACGCGCCCCCGGGTGCAGCTTCTTGAATTCGACCAACTGCTTGGGAAGGATGTACCTGCCCGGGGACTGGGTGGCGCCCACGGAGATGGACCCCAATTCGGCAGCCTCCAGCGAGTGCACATGGTCGATGACGTCACGAGTGGCGACTGCCAGCGTGGTCGCATAGCGGCAGACGACCTCGCCGGCTTCGCTCAGGCGCATCCGATTGCCGTCCCGGTACAGGAGCTCCGTTTTGAAGACGCTCTCGAGCTCTCGCAGCTGTGCGCTGACGGCTGGCTGGCTGATCCCGAGCTCCCGAGCAGCGGCCGTGATCGAGCCGACACGGGCCACGACGAGGAACACCTCCAGCTTTCGGGACGAGATCATGTGCGTCGGCCGCACGCCAACGCCACCACTACCGGCTGCTGGTGCGTCGCCGGCCCATGTACGAGCCACGGTCATGCGTCCGTCGACCCCCTCGCAACGTCCCTGTACCGCCCTACTTGCGCCCTCCAACAGTAGACCTTGCCGAGTCCCGAGAACGGCCCGTCGCCGCAGCCGCCGCTGCCGCCGCCGCCGCCGGCCCGGCAGATGGCAACCAGCACCGGACCACGGAGCCGCACCTGAGGCCGCACGTCGCCACGAGGTTGCGAACTGATGCCAACAGAACCCCATAACCAACGTCCAATGCTTCTATAAAAGAAAACAACGGCCAGAAAGTGCTGCTATCGCTTGACAATGTAGAGAGGATCTACCATTATCATTCGCAAACAGACCGATACATGCTCACCGGGGAGGGACCGTAAGAAAATGACGGTCAGAGCAGGTCCTGACATCGCGCCTACACCTGCGCCGATCGTCGGCGTACATGAAGCAAAAGCAGCATTCAGTGAACCAGTCCGTGGCGTTCGTGCGTATTACCGGAAGTCGCGGCGCCTCATCAATACCATCATCTCTGTGATGCTTGGCCTGGCTGCGTGGGAATTCGCGGCTCATCACACGAGTCAGCTCGTCATGGCGCCGCTCGAAACAATTTGGTCGTCGTTCTTCACTCAACTGCATTCGGGAGCGTTGGGCCTCGACGTCGCAACCACCTTCGAAGGCTTCGTCATCGGCGTAGCCATTGCGTCCGTCGGCGGCATATTGATCGGACTGCTGATGGCGACCAACGACCTGGCGTTCGACCTCCTTGATCCGTGGATCTCGGCCTTGAGGTCAACGCCGCTGATCACGATCGCTCCCTTGTTCATCGTGGCACTTGGCATCGGGCTGACGGCGAAGGTCGCCGTGGTGACGCTCGTCGCGATATTCCCGGTGATCATCAATACGGCAGACGGGATTCGGACGGCTGACCGCGGATTAATCGAGGCTGCGTACGCGTTCGGAGCTCGGCGGCGCGACGTCTTCATCCGGGTGTTGATTCCATCTGCGCTGCCCTTCATCATCAGTGGCCTGCGCCTCGCGATCACCTTTGGACTGATCGGAGAGGTGGTTGCAGAGTTCTTTGGGTCCCGAGCTGGTATCGGGTACATGGTGTTCCAGGCTGCCCAGACCTTCGACACGGGAACCGTCTTCCTGGGCGTGTTCATCCTTGCCGCAGTCGGCGTGATCATCACGAAGCTCATGTACCGAGCGGAGCGACGTATCGCCCCCTGGAGAAGCTTCGACGTCAACGCAACCCGTCGGACGTGATCGTGGCTGAGCACGCTGTCAAGCTCGAGTTGGCCGATGTCTCAAAGACCTACGAACGCAAAGGCCAGGCGGTAGAGGTACTCGACAGGGTCAACTTCTCGATCTACGAAGGAGAGTTCGTCGCCATCGTCGGTGCGAGCGGCTGCGGGAAGACGACCCTGCTGCGCATCGTCGACGGCCTCGAAAGCGCATCGATGGGCGCAGTTCGCATCGGAGGGAAGTTGGTCTCCGGCCCTGGACGTGATCGAGGGTTCGTCTTCCAGCAGGACAACCTCTTCCCTTGGCGAACGGTGATGCGCAACGTGACCTTCGGTCTGGAGTTGCAGGGCGTCAAGGTCAAGGACGCGAGGGAAGCTGCACAGCCGTACATCGACCTCGTCCAGTTGAGTGGATTCGAGAACCACTATCCCCATGAGCTCTCGGGTGGGATGCGCCAGCGCGCCAATCTCGCGCGCGCGTTCGCCATCAAGCCCGAGCTCCTGCTGATGGACGAGCCATTCGCCGCCCTCGACGCCCAGACGAGAGAGCTCATGCAGGATGAGCTCCTGAAGATCTGGGAGCGGAGCAGCAAGAGCACGATCGTGTTCATCACCCACCAGATCGACGAAGCGGTGTTCCTCGCCGATCGGGTCGTGGTGTTGACGTCACGTCCAGGCAGGATCCGCGAGGTGGTCCCCATCGAATTCGGGCGCCCACGTGATCTCAGCTTGAAGCGGACCCCTGAATTCGTCGCAGTGATCGACCACATCTGGGGGCTCATAGAAAAGGAAGTGAAGTCGGCGATGATCAGCCGAGAGGAATGAGCTGCAGAGGCAAGCGTTGCCACGACGAGAAGTACGTCGTTAGGCCGAATTGGGAGGGGAAAGAGTGATGGCTGGACGGATGGCAAGGTTGCGGTGGTCCGGACGGGTTGGGGCGTGTGTGACGGCCTCCGCCCTCGCTGCGGGATTGCTCGGTGGAGGAGCATCGGCGTCGGCGGCCAGCAAGGGCAGCGCACCGCTCCAGAGCGTCACGGTTGGTATCAACGGCTACAACGGGCTCCAGATCCCGCTCATCATCGCAGCATCCGAACCGAAGATCATGAGCAAGTACGGCGCAAAGCTGGACGTCATACTGACTTCTGGCGAGGCAGCGGTCATGCCAGGCGTGGCGTCTGGATCACTCGATTTCGGGTCCGAGACGCCCGAGGCGACCATCGAAGCACGCGGGAAGGGCGTACCCGTGCAAATGGTGACGAGGACGGTCCAAGTGGACCCCGAGACCCTGTTGGCGACCAAGACAATCAAGACACCGAAGGGCCTGATCGGTAAGACGATCGGCGTCGGCACCAAAGGCGTGACCTTGGACTGGCAGACGGTTGTTGTCTATCTCGGAAAGCTAGGTATCAAGCCGACACAGTACAACTTCCTTAGCACGGGCACGCCCGCCGGCGACGTCGCGGCGCTCGCGGCAGGTACGGCCCAGGCGACCTCCACCTTTCAGCCGGGCGTGGGTGAGCTCGTGGCAAAGGGGTACCACGTGATCGGTACGCCAGCGTCCCTCGCGGCCTTCCGCAATATCTTCTCAGAGGGCCTTGTCGCAGACACCTCGTGGCTGAGCACCCACAAGACCCTCGCCGTCGACTTCCTGAAGGGCTATACGTCGGTCATCAAGTGGATGTACCAGCCAGCCCACAAGAGGCAGGTGCTGAGCGACTTGGCGGCGACGGCAGGCTTTACGGCCACAGAATCGCTGAATGTCTACAACTACTTCATGAAGACCAAGCAGTTCAGCCCCACAGAGATCCCGACGCTGTCTGCCCTGAAGCGCCAATTGAAGAACGACAAGTCCGCAACAGAGCCCGGACTGCCGACACCAACAGCAACCGGCGCATTGAAGAAGATCATCGACCCCGCGTTTGCCAAGGCAGCCAACAAGTGAGCCAGACGGAAGGCGATCTGTGAGCACCGACGCCCGAGGGGCGCGGCGAGCGTGCATCGTCGGGATCGGAACCAGCGACAAGTTCGGGCTGACGTTGGACGAGATCCCGATTCGGCTGCAGGTGCAGGCGTATCGAGCGGCCCTCGCCGACGCCGGCCTGAGCAAGGCACAAGTCGACGGCTTCGTGACCGCGCATGGTGGCGTCCATGGCGTGGACTACGAGGACTTCGTGGTCCATACGGGATCCGAGCTCCGGTGGGTGCTCCAGCTGTGGACCCACGGTCGGTGGGCAAGCACCGCCGTGATACAGGCAATGTTGGCCGTGAGCGCCGGGCTGGCAGACGTGGTCGCGATCTGCAACACCACGACCCATGCCCGCGGGTACGGCCGGCACCTCAAGGGGTTGGGCGAGTCGCAGCTGCGTGAGCCATTTCGGGACATCGGCGGAGGGCACGGGGAATCGGGCCCATACGGGATCGACACCCCTGGTGCCGCGACGGCGTTCGTGGCCCAGCGCTACATGGACCTGTACGGAGCCACGTCGGAGGACCTCGGCCGCATCGCGCTCGGCTATCGGGCCCATGCCAACCGCAATCCGATGGCGATCATGACGGAGCGGTCGCTCTCCATGGAGGAGTACCTCGATGCATCTCCGATCGTCGGCCCGCTTCGGAAATTCGACTACTGCCTTCGGAGTGAGGGCGCGACGTGCCTCTTGGTGACGACGGAGGAGCGAGCGCGCGACATGCGCCAGAAGCCGGTGGCAGTGGCCGGATGGCAGGCCTTGCGTGCGTCGCGTGACGACTTCCTGCTGTTCGGGCGCCCGGGACTGTCGCTGGGCTTCGAGCCGGACGAGGAGCTCAGCCCGGCTCCACAAGCCGTCTACGAAACGGCGGGCGTTTCGCCGATGGAGGTCGATGGCCTGTACGTCTACGACTCGTTCACTTCGAACCTGTGGGTGGTCCTCGAGCGCTTCGGCTTCTGCAAGCCGGGAGAGGCCTTCCATCTCGTGCGCGAGGGCGGGATCGGGCTCGACGGCCGGGTTCCCGTCAACACGAATGGGGGCCTGCATTCCGAAGCTCATCTCTCGGGTTACGCCCACCTGGTCGAGATGGTGCGCCAGCTGCGAGGTGAGGCCGGCGCCCGGCAGCTTCCCCGCGCTGGGGTGCTCCAGTGGGCCACGCCCTGGGGCGATTCGATCATCCTGACGCCGGCGTGAACCGGAACGGAGAGGTCGCAACAGTGCCCGGGAATTCCGTCGCCGCCCGGTGCGAGGTGATGGACGAGGAGCTCACGCGGATCGTGCCGGACGGCACGGAGGTCTCGCCGGTAGCCGCGGGCCTGCGCCTGGCCGAGGGTCCCGTCTGGCATGACGGCGCCGGTGCGCTCTTCTTCACGGAGATCCTGGAGAGCCGCATCTGGCGCTGGCGGCCCGGCGGAGACCCCGAGGTGCTCACCGACGACTCGCGGCGGGCGAACGGAATGGCGCTCGGGCCGAGTGGCGAGCTGATCGTTGCCGGTTGGACGGCGCGGTGCATCTGGTCGTTGCACGTGGACGGGAGCGGAACGCGCCACGAGCTCGTCACCGAGATCACAGGTCTGCGCATCAACACGCCGAACGACGTCATCGTCGACCCTGATGGGGGCATCATCTGGACGGACCCCGCTGGTGGTCTCCTCGTCCCGGGGATGGCCGGACCCGATGTCCAGCAGTACCTCCCGTACAGCGGCGTGTTGCGGCGGGGGCCGGACGGGGCGGTCCGATGCCTGGTCGACGACATGGCAGCTCCGAACGGCCTGTGCTTGTCGCCGGACGCCAGCACGCTGTACGTCGACGACACGAAGCGTGGGCATGTGCGTGCGTTCACCGTCGCTGCCGACGGGTCCGTTGGAGACGGCAGGGTCTTCTATCGGTTGACCGGGAGCGAGCCCGGAGCGGCCGACGGGATGGTCACGGACTGCGATGGCAATGTCTACGTCTCCGGGCCAGGGGGGATCCATGTCGTCAACGCCACGGGCGGACTCCTGGGCAGGATCTTCATCGAGACACGCGTGACGAACATGACGTGGGGAGGAGACGACCGCCGCTGGCTGTACGTCACGTGCTTCGGCGGCGTGCAACGACTGCACTTGGGGGTTCCGGGCTTCACGCACGCCGCGGCGGGAGCGCCCGCGTGATCGACGTCGACGTGCGATCCCCGACATTTGCTCGAATCGTGCCTCGCGACGCACGCCTCGACGTCGTCGCTCATGGGCATCTCTTCGCCGAAGGCCCGGTCTGGGTGCGGGCGGAAGGCGCGCTCTATTGGGTGGACATCCTCGGCGACACGATCTATCGGTGGCGGCCGGGGATCGGGCGAGACGTCGTGATGTGCCCCTCCGGGAAGGCCAACGGGATGACGCTCGACGCCGCCGGCCGTCGGGTGGTGGCCGGCTGGAGCTCCCGGAGCATCTGGCGCGTGGAGCCCGACGGCTCGATCGTGACGTTGGCGGACGAATTCGACGGCAAGAGGCTGAACACGCCGAACGACGTCATCGTCGGCGCTGATGGGGCGATCTACTGGACCGACTGCAGCGGGGCGCTGTTCATCCCGGGGATGGACGGCGAGGACGTCCAGCGGTACATCGACAACCACCCGGTGTTCCGTCTCTCCCCTGACGAGAGGACCGTGACGATGGTCACGGGGACCATGGCCTACCCGAACGGGCTCGCCTTCTCACCCGACGAGTCGGTCCTCTACGTCTCCGATACGTACGAGGCGTGCGTTCGGGCATTCCCAGTGGACGAAGGTGGTGAGATCTCACCATACGGAGAGGTGCTCTACGCGCTGGTGGGTGACGAACCCGGCGTGGCGGACGGGCTCAAGGTCGACCAGGAGGGCAACGTCTACGTCACGGGGCCCGCCGGCGTGCACGTGGTACGGCCCGACGGCACGCTGCTCGGACGTCTCCGGATCCCGGGGCACACCACGAACATGGCTTGGGGCGACGCCGACCTCCGCACCCTGTTCATCACGACCTACTCGACGGTCTACCGGGTGCGCCTCGGCATCCCCGGGGTCCCCCTGCCGCCGGAACGCCGATGACCGGCGGACACCTCGAGACGCTCCTGCGGGGAGACGGTTCCCCGGTGGGCGGTGCTGTGTGGACGGGCAACGCCCTCGTCTTTTGCCGGCCGACTACCAACGAGATCGCGACGTGGCATCCGCACACCGGCTCAGTGAGCACCGTACGCCGTCACACCGGCGGCATTCGCCGGCTTGCGGTCGCTCCCGATGGATCGTTGTACGCGAGCCAGGGGCCGTCTCGGCGATTGGTCCGCCTGGACGGCGACGGTTCGATGCGTGTGCTGCCCTATCGGATCGGGGGTGAAGTGATGAACTTCACCGGGGACCTGGACATCGCGGGCTCAGGCGACGTGTGGGTCTGCACGTCGCCGTCTGGGCCCGCGGCGCCGGGCCCGCGCATCTACCGGATGCAGGCGCAAGCATCCATCGTGTTGCTCCGTCGGGAGGCACGGGGGCAGTGGTCCCTGTGGCCGTCCGCCACGGGCATCGCCGCGCCCACGGCCGTCCAGCTGTCAGCAGACGAGCAGACCCTCTATGTCTCGGAGAACGACGCTTCCCCAGACGGACGCCGTGAGCTGCGCGCGTACCGAGTGGACGGCACCGTTCTCGAGGACTTCACCGTCCTGCACGCCTTCGGCGCCGACCGGCGGGGCGTGCACACCGGGCTCGTCGACCTGTGCCTGGCGGCCGACGGATCGGTCATTGGATGCGGGGGGGACCTCGACAGCGGTCCTGGCCCGATGGTCTATGCGTTCACCCCACAGGGCCGTGTGTTGGCGACCGTCCCGTTCCCCGAAGTACCCACCGGCTGCGTCTTCGGTGGCGAAGACATGGCGAGCTTGTATGTCACCACGCAACAGGGATCCCTGCTGCGCCTACGAATGGACGGGTGGGCTGGCCACCGTCGAGAAAGGACCCAGCAACTGTGACCGACGCCGCGGAATCACGGAACATGCGCCTGCTGGCGCACCACGACCTCGACGCAAATGGGCTCTGTGGCGAGGGCACGGCGATGCTCCGCACCGGTGGCCGCTCCTACCTCTACGTGGCCAACGAACGCGGGCCGGTCAATTTCAGCGTGCTCGACGTCTCCGATCCGAGGAAGCCCGAATTGGTGGCACAGACCAGGCTGCCCCACGACAAGGTGCGTTCCAACTCGTTGGCAGTCGCCGGCGGTCTCATGCTCGTTGCGTACCAGGTGTCCGAGCGTGGACTTGGTCCCGCTGGTGTCGAGGTCTTCGACCTCAGCAACCCGGTGGAGCCCAAGTCGATCGGGTCCCTCGACCTCTCCGGGCCGACATCCCGGGGTACCCACTGGGTGGGGTTCTGGGGCGACCGCTACGCCTACCTCGCCACCGGCACGTCCGACTCCCGTCCGACCCACCCCCGCGACGACCAGTTCGTGGTGATCGTCGACATGGCCGACCCGTCGAGGCCTCAAGAGGCCGGGCGGTGGTGGTTGCCTGGCACCCAGGCGGGCGACAGTGTCCCGCCGCCGGTCCGTCACAAGAAGTTCGACTACGGCTTCCGGCCGCACAACATCAACGTGTACCCCCAACGCCCAGATCGGGCGTATGTCGGCTACATCGACGGGGGGATCATCATCCTCGACATCGCCGACAAGACGCGTCCAACGCAGGTATCCCGGCTGGACTATTCCCCGCCACTGCCGGGGTTCACCCACACGGTCCTTCCCCTGTTCCAGCACGACCTGTTGGCAGTGACCGACGAGTGCGTGGAGACGAACGGGGCCGACTACCCGAAGTTGCTGTGGCTTGCCGACATGTCCGACGAGGATTCGCTCCTCTTGATCGGGAATGCTCCGATGCCGTCTGTCGAGGAGCATTCGAAGCGAGGCGGCAGGTTCGGTGCCCACAATCTGCATGAGAACGAGCCAGACGAGTGGTCCTGGCAGTCGGAGGACGTCATCATCGGGTCCTTCTTCAACGCCGGTGTCCGTGCCTACGACGTGCGGAACCCGTTCCAGCCGGTCGAGGTGGCCCATTACGTACCGGAGACCCCCGCCGGCTCCACGGTCGGCGCCATCCAGACGAACGACGTCTACGTCGACGCAGACGGCGTCATCTACGCGGTCGATCGCAACGGCGGGGGCCTGGACGTCATCCAACTCGACCTGTGAGGCAAACGACAAGACGGCCGACGAGCGGCTTGGCAATCCAAGGAGAGAGGGTCGGCGGCCGCTCCGGCCCCGTCCGAACGACAAAGGGAGGCATGTGATGGGAATGTCACTCGACGAATTCCACGAGCTGGCGCTCGAGCTCCGCAATTGGGGCCAGTGGGGCGACGACGACGAGCTTGGGACGCTCAACTTCGTCAATGGGGACACCATCCGCGCGGGGCGTGACGAGATCGTCGCCGGCGAGACCCTCGGACTGGCCATCGACTTCGGACCCTCCGGACCGCAGACCACCGGCCAAGGGCGTCGGTTCAATCCCGTGCACTGGATGCTGGAGACGGGAACGGACACCCTCGCATCGGGTCAGCGTCACGGCTACGCCGACGACGTCATCGAGATGTGCGTGCACGGAGCGACCCACTGGGACGGCTTGGGCCACGGGTTCTACGACGGCAAGATGTGGAACGGCTACGACATGGCCCTGGTCGACGCGAAGGGCGTCGGCAAGAACCCGATCACGGCGGTGCGAGACCGCCTGGCCGGCAGGGGCGTGCTGATCGACGTCGCTCGCAACAAGAGCGTCGACGCCCTCGAGCCGGGGTTCGCCATCCACGCCGAGGACCTCGACGCGACGGTGGACGCGCAGGGTGTGGAGATCCAGCCGGGCGACTTCCTGCTCATCAGGACCGGGCAGATCGGGGAAGCAACCCGCAACGGATGGGGCAAGTACGCCGGCGGTGAAGCCCCTGGGCTGGCCATCGACACGGCGAAGTGGCTGCGCGACAAGCAGGTCGCCGGCATTGCGACGGACACCTGGGGTGCCGAGGTGCGGCCCAACGAGGTCAAGGACCTGAACCAGCCTTGGCACCGGTTGGCGATCCCCAACATCGGCCTAACGGTGGGTGAGATGTTCGACCTCGAACGGCTCTCGGAGAGGTGCGCAGCCGACGGGCACTACGCGTTCTTTCTGAGCGCGGGGGCACTCCCGATCGAGCGGGGGACGGGCTCGCCGGTCAACCCGATCGTCATCCGATGAAGGTCGGTGGCATGACGACGGACACGACGCCCGGCGAGTCGTCATCCGGGGAACAACGCGGCACGCGAACGTCGGGGGCCGCTGCGTTCGCCGAGATGTTGGTCGGCTATGGCACGAGCCACGTCTTCTTCGTGCCGACGGTCCTCCTCAACACCCTCGCCGAGCTCGAGCTGCGCGGCATCAAGCCCGTCTCGGCGCACGGCGAGAAGGCGGCGGCCTACATGGCTGACGGGTACGCACGGCTGTCCGGCAAGCCTGGGATCTGTATGGCCCAGACGGTCGGGGCTGCCAACCTGGCGGCGGGCCTCAAGGACGCGTCCATGGCGAGCCTCCCGGTGATCGCCTTGACGGGCGGCCCGTATCCGGACACGTTGCACCGACGCGTCTACCAGGAGATAGAGGACTCCCGGATGTTCGACGGCGTGACGAAGTGGCAGGCGCGCATCACCCGTGGCGAGCGAATGCCCGAGCTGGTGCGCCAGGCGTTCCGCGCAGCGACCGCGGGGGCGCCGGGACCCGTGCACCTCGAAGCAAGTGGCCACCTCGGTGAGGTCTTCGACGAAGAGGTCCCGTTGGGCGAGGTCTTTGTCGAGCCGCGGTTCGCTCGGACGCCACCCTTCCGGCCGCTTTCGGACCCTGGCGACATCGAGCGTGCGCTGGCGATATTGGCGGAAGCGGACCGCCCGGTGATCGTGGCGGGCAGTGGCGTGATGCGTTCCGGGGCGGCGTCCGAGCTCGCCGAGCTGGCCGAGCGCCTCGACATTCCGATTGCGACGTCCCTCAATGCCAAGGCCTGCATCGCCGACGACCATCCCCTCAACGTGGGCGTCGTCGGAACCTACGCCCGCCGCTGTGCCAACGAGGTGCTCGCCAAAGCCGACACGGTCTTCTTCGTGGGCAGCAGTGCCGGTGGTTTGGTCACCAACAAGTGGACCATCCCCAGCCGAGATGCCCGTGTGATCCACCTCGACCTGAACCCCATCGAGCTGGGTCGCGTCTACCGCACCGAGGCGCCGCTCATGGGCGACGTCAAGGCCACGCTCAGCGCCATGTTGGCTGGCGCCCCGAAGACGTCCCACGAGGACTGGGTCACCGAGGTCCGGTCTCACGTTGCGTCGTGGTGGGAACGCCTGACGCCAGAGGTGCTCGACGCCGTTCCCATTCGACCAGAGCGGATCTGCGATGCTCTCAGCAGGGTCTTGCCCGACGACGGGGTCGTGGTCGTGGACACGCTCCAGTCGTCGCTGTGGACGGGTTCGTACCTGCGGCTCCGAGGGCCCGGTCAGGGCTACGTCCGCTGCTCGGGTTCGCTGGGTTGGGGATTGCCGGCCGCCATCGGCGCGAAGTGTGCCGCCGGCGACCGTCCGGTCGTCTGCTTCACCGGCGACGGCGGCATCTACTACCACCTGGCAGAGCTGGAGACCGCCGCGAGGTACGGCATCTCGATCGTGGTGGTCGTCAACAACAACGGCGCCTATGGCGGCGAGGCCCACTTCTGGCGTGGCGCCTACGCCGGCCGGCTCGGTGGCGAGGCGCGGGATATGTGGACCTTCGGTGACATCGATTTCTCGCGCCTGGCCCAAGAGATGGGCTGCGAAGGCGTCCGGGTCACGCAGCCCGAAGGGATCGGGCCGGCCATCGAGGCGGCGCTTGCAAGTGGGCGGCCGAGCCTCGTGGACGTCGTGTCCGAGCCGTCGGCCATGGCTGACAAGGGATGGGGTTGATGCGCAACCTCGGGACCTTCGCCGGCAGCGAAGGACGGGCGGCGGCCAACGGTTACGGCATGCGATCCGCCTACCCGACGGCGTGGCCCCAATACCCCTTCGATGCCGTGCCCAAGGGGAACGAAGGCTCGATCCCCGTGCACGACATCCGATGGGACAGCGGCATCTCGGTCGCCATGAGCGACGGGGTCGAGCTCTTGCTGGACGTCTACCGGCCGAGCAAGCCGGGTCTCAAGGTGCCGGCACTCTGCAGCATCTCGCCGTATTCTCGCCAGCTCCAGCGCGACTCCGCACCCATCGGGCAGAACGAGGCCGGGATCTCGGAGTTCTGGGTTCCCCGTGGGTACGCCCATGTGATCGTGGACGTTCGGGGCACGAATGGCTCCGGCGGCGACTGGGACATGTGGGGGCCGGTCGAGCAGCAGGACCTCGCCGAGGTCATCGAGTGGGTGGCGGCGCAGCCGTGGTGCACCGGTGCCGTCGGGATGATGGGTTGCTCGTACTTCGGGATGGTGCAGAACCTTGCGGCGGCGCAACAACCGCCGAGCCTCCGAGCCGTCTTTCCCTATGACGCGCTCACCGACCTCTATCGGGACGCGCTCTTCCCGGGAGGTATCCCGAACGATTGGGCTCGCTTCTGGTTCACCCAGGTCGTCTTCCTCAACGGCTCGAGCGGCCGCACCCCCGACATGCGGTCCATCAACGCCCACCTCGAGACGATCTACGGGCTCGAACAGCGGTTCGACGGTCCGTACTATCGAGAGAGGTCCGCGTGGCCAGTGCTGGAGCGGGTCGAAGTACCCGCGTACTTCGGTTGCGACTGGGACTTCCACGCCTTGCACCTCCGCGGGGCGTTCGACGCCTGGCAACGCGTGGTGAGCCCGACCAAGCGGATGCTCATCGGTCCCAAGCCCTACCCCGGCCGCCCGTTCGCGGCGTACCACGGTGAAGCGCTGCGCTGGTACGACCAGTTCTTGAAGGAAATGGACACCGGCGTGCTCGACGAGCCGCCGATCCAGCTGTGGGTGCCCGGCCTGGGCCGCTGGCGGAGCGAGCACGAGTGGCCGCTTGCGCGGACCAGGTTCGAGGAATGGTTCCTCACCCCGGCCAGTGGTGGGAGCCTTGCCGATACGGCTCCGGAGACGAGTGGTGAGCTGACGCTCGACTGTCGGCCGGACACCGACGAGTGGGAGCTGGGGCTCCCGTCGTTGGTGTTCCGGTCGCCGGTGCTCGACGCGCCGATCGAAGTGACCGGCCCCATCGAGTTGGTGCTGGTCATGAGCTCCACCGCCGAGGACGCGGACTGGATCGTCATTCTTCAGGACGAGGGCCCGGACCGCCACCTCCGCGAGCTCACCCGCGGCCACCTTCGAAGCTCACACCGCCAGCTCGACGAAGGCATGGGGCGGCCTGGCGATCCGTGGCATCCGCACGACAAGCGTGAGCCGCTCGAGCCGGGGACGGCGGAGGAGCTGTGCATCGGGCTCGCACCGACGTCCAATCTGTTCGAGACGGGTCACCGCATCAGGATCGAGCTGGCGAACTCCGACTCGGGACGACGACCCGGCGCGCTCACGAACTACCGGCGGACGCTTCGGGTTCGTGCGGTCAACACGGTGATCACGGGTCGTCGGGGGTCCCGCATCATCCTTCCGGTCATTCCATGACCACCGAACCGAGATGGAGGGGGCACGACATGAGCACCACAGCGAGAGAGCTCGGCGATGGCCGACGCCGGCGATCATCGAGCCCTTCGTTCATCTCGGTGGCGGCGGCTGTGCTGACCGGGGTCGCCACGTTGGCGATCGCTGGAATGGGCGGGGGGATCGCGGGAGCGAAGACGAAGCAGCTGCAGACAGTCAGCGTGGCGATCAACGGGTTCAATGGCATCCAGGTCCCGATGATCATGGCTGCTTCCGAGCCCAAGATCCTGGCCAAGTACGGCGTGAAGCTCTCGGTCGAACAATTGACCAGCGAAGCGGACGCCGTGCCTGCGGTGACCTCGGGCTCGGTCGACTTCGCGTCGATCCCACCGGAAGTCACCTTCAAGGCGCAGGCCAAGGGTGCACCCATCGTCATCACCACCGCGACGGTGGTCAAGAACCCCTACACTCTCGTGGCCACGTCGGGCATCTCCTCCCCCAAACAGCTCTCTGGGGTCACGTTTGCCGTGGGTGCTATCGGTGTATCGCTCGACTGGTCGAGCCTCCGGGAGTACTTGGGGCACCTGGGGTTCTCCACAACGCAGTACCACTTCATCGCGACCGCGACGCCGGCTGGCACTACGGCGGCCCTCGCCAACGGTTCCGTGCACGCAGCAGCGCTGTTCCAGCCTGGGCTCGGGACAGTTCTCGCCAAGCCGGGCTACCACCAGATAGCCGAGTTCGCCAAGCTTCCCCAGTTCAGGAACGTGGACTACGCCGGGCTGGATGCCGAGAAGTCCTGGCTGTCCTCGACAAAGGCCCTTGCGGTGAAGTTCGTACGGGCCTACATCACAGTGATCCACTGGATGTACACACCCAAGAACAAGAAGGCCGCCATCAAGGACATGGAGAAGACGGCACACTTCACGCCGACGCAGGCCGTCAACACGTACAAGAGCTACATGACGCTGAAGGAGTTCAGCGTCACAGAAGCGCCGAGCATCCAACGGCTCATCAACCAGTTGAAGGCCGACGCCAGTGCAGGGCTCACGGGACTGCCGACCCCGTCGGCGACAACACTCAAGCCGCGAATCGATGCGGCGATCGTGGCCGCCGCTCGCAAGTGACCCGACGGTTGCGCTGAGGCAGGGTGGCCGGATCGATCGGAGATCGAGATGATGGCTGACCGGCAGGTTCAGTCCGAGAGCAGGAGCAGACCCGAGCGGGCATCGATCCCACGGGCGAGAGAGAGGAGGACGTCTCGTGAAGGCGGCTGTGCTGGAAGCGCAGGGCGATGAGTACCGCATCGAGATCCAAGAAGTCGACGAGCCGCGACCGACGGAATCGCAAGTCCTGGTGAAGGTCCTGGCTTGCGGCGTCTGCGGCCACGACCAGGCGGACCGCGTCGGCCTCACCCGGATCGACGTGCCAGCGATCCTCGGCCACGAGATCGCGGGCGAAGTCGTCGCCGTCGGGGCAGATGTCAAGGCGTTGGCAGTCGGCGATCTGGTGGCGGCCAAGCAGTTCACCACCTGCGGGAAGTGCGACGTCTGTCGAGCAGGGCAAGAGCTCGACTGCTCGGACCGGTACTTCAATTACGGCGGGAGCGCCGAGTACATGGCGCTGGAAGAGCGCACGCTGCTCCGGATACCCGATGGAGTCGACCCGGTCGTCGCGTCGGTCGTCGCGTGCGCGGTGGGGACGTGCTACCAGGCCCTCTTCACGGTGGGCGAGGTCCAGCCGGGCGAAAAGGTCCTCGTCACCGGGGCAGGCGGTGGGCTCGGCCTGCATGGTATGCAGGTCGCGAGGGCAGCCGGAGCGGAGGTCATCGCGCTCACGAGCTCCGAGTCGAAACGGGAGGCCCTGCTGGCGTCTGGCGCCGACGCCGTCGTGGTGACCGGCGCCGACGGTGAGGGTGACGTCGCCGGCGAGCTCTTGCAGCTCACCGGCGGGCGTGGGGTCGATCTCGTGCTCGACAACATCGGTGAGCCTTCGGTGTTCAGCCAAGCCTTCCGTGCACTTCGCAAACGTGGCCGGTATGTCTTCACCGGCCAGGTGGAGCACAAGAAGATCAGCGTCTATCCGTTCTTCATCTTCGGGAAGCAGGCAGTCATCACGGGATCGTCGTCGACCCTGATGTCCACCTTTGCCGCGTCGATGGATCTGGTCGCCTCGGGAAAGGTGGCACCGGTCATCGAGCGGTACGCCCTGGGAGACGTCGTAGCGGCGTGCCGGGCAATGGATGAGCGCCGGGTGGTCGGGCGCGCCGTACTGATTCCCTGATCCATGGCGGTCAGCGATGATGTGGCGAGCGACGAGTGGGGATGGCCCGCCGGGATGGCCGGACCTGGCGAGGGGCCCCTCGCAGGGGTGCGCGTGCTCGACCTGTCGGCATTCGCCGTGGGGCCGTGGGCCGCTCACTGCCTGGGGACGCTCGGGGCAGATGTCATCAAGGTCGACCCGCCCTACGGCGATCCGATCCGACGGGTTCGCCCGCAGCGCCATGGCGAGCCCACCACCTATGCCATCTGCAACGTCGGGAAGCGGATCATGGGAGTGGACCTCAAGGACCCCGTGGCGCGCGCGTACGTTGGGAGCCTGGCCGCGGACGCGGACGTCATCATCGACAATCACCGTGCCGGCGCCATGGATCGCCTGGGGCTCGGCTACTCGCAGGTGCGCGAGCTCAATCCCCGGATCGTGTACTGCTCGTCGGGTTCCTACGGCGACCGAGGCCCGATGGCGAACCGGGGCAGTATCGATCCCCATGGCCAAGCGTTCTCAGGTTTCGTCTCCATCAACGGGCCCGAGGGGGGTGAACCTGAGTTCCTGCGGTACTCGGCCCTCGTCGACCTCGCGACCGCGACCTATCTGCTGAGCGCGGCGCTCATCGGCCTCGCGGTGCGCGGCGGGAGCGGGATCGGATGTCACGTCGTCACGTCGCAGTTCGAGTCGGCGGTGGGCATCCAGTGGAGTCGGGTCGCCAGCTACCTCGCATCGGGCGAGAGCCCGGTGCCGATGGGCAGCGCGACCGAGTTGATGACGCCGTCGCAATCGTTCCTCTGCCGGGATGGCCGTTACCTCAACGTCTCGGCGCCGTCGCCGCGGAGCTGGGTTGGCCTTTGTCAGGCAGTCGGACTGCCTGACCTCGAGACCGACGCGCGGTTCTCGACGGACGGCCTCCGCCATCAGCACCGGGCCCAGCTTGCCGAGATCCTGTCCGAGCGCTTCGCGCAGCGGGACCTGTTGTGGTGGTCAGTCCAGCTGACCGAGCGCGGCGTGCCCAACGGGGAGCTCTTCGTTCTCGACGAGGCCGTCGGTCGGGGGCGTGAGCACCCTCTCGCCAGGTTCCTCCATCGAGTGGTCCACCCGAAGGCTCAGGAGCTGCTCGTTCCCGTACCGCCGTGGGTGTTCGGTCGCACCCCTGTCCGTACCGGCGAGGGGCGCATGCCGGGCGCCGACACCGGGATCGCCGAACGGGCGATCCAGGCGGCACGCTCACGATCTGGGAACGAGGCGTCGGCGGGGGCCGTGAGCGCAGGGACCTCCGCCCGGCCGGTCGCAGCGACGGAGGGCCCCGTCGCGCCATTGCGCGGCTTGCGTGTCCTCGACGTCACCCAGGGACTGGCCGGACCGCTGTGCGGGATGTACCTCGCCGGTCTCGGTGCCGACGTGCACAAGCTGGAGCGCCCGGAAGGCGATCCGTGCCGGGAGCTGGGTGGAGGCCACGCCTACCGAATGCTCAACCGCCAGAAGCGGGTCCTCCGGGAGGCGTGGGACCACACGCCGGACGAGGTCCGGCGCATGATCGAAGATGCCGACGTGGTCCTCCTCGAGGAGGGCGAGAGCGGGATGGACCCGGTGCTGGAAGTGCCCGAGGCTTGGATCTCCGCAGCGGCGCTCGAGGCGGCCGGGACCATCGTGTGCCTGCTGTCGCCTTGCGGGTCGGAGGGACCTCTTGCGGACGTTCCGGCATCCGAGCTCGAGATCCAAGGGCTGTCGGGTCTCACCCGCTATCTCGGTGCGGTCGGTCAGCCGCCAGTCCGGATCGGAGCCGACGTTGCCGCGTCGGCGGGTGCGTTGATGGCGTTGTGCGGGATCTTGGGTGCCGTCTACGCCCGGGATGCCGGCCGGTGCCGAGGACAGACGGTCCACGTGTCGTCACTCGGCAGCCTGCTGTCGTGGGGCTCGGTGATGGTGGCTGCCCTCGACCGCCCCGACGCATGGGAAGGCTTCCACTGCATGGCTGCCGGCTACCCGCGTACAAAGGGAGTGGTGACCGCCGACGGCCATCTTTCGGTGAGCGCCCCGGGGACCGACGAAGGATGGAAAGCGCTCTGCGAGGCACTTGGTGCTCCTGACCTCGCCGCCGACGCGGGCTACGCGACCGATGCGCAGCGGCTCTTCCGCAGCCGTGAGCTCAACCGCGAGCTCGGCGCATTCTGCCGGCAGCGCAGCTCAGCGGGCCTGGTCGAGCTGATCGAGCGCCTTGGGGGCATGGCCATTCCGGTCCAGCACTACGACGAGCTGTTCGCCCACGAGCAAGTGGCTGCGTTGGACCTCCTCGACGAGCACCCCGACGATGGCGCGGGATGCACCCTCAACTTCCCATGGTCCATCGACGGCCGGCGAATCACCGCCCGCAGCCAGATGGCGGGACGATGGGAGCGTGCTGGAACGCCGGCGGGTGGGGAGGACGAGAGAGAATGGACAACCCACTCGTGACCTCACTTCCCACTGTGACGACGAACGGTGATGGGGTGGCTCCGGTTGCGACCACCTTCGGAGGCCTCCTCGGAGAGATCGCCGGACGGCAGCCTTCGATGCCCGCCGTCCTCTCCGAGACGGTGTCGGTGACCTACGGGGAGCTCGAGCAGCTGGTCGACGAGGCAGCAAAGGGGTTGCTGGGCTTGGGCATGCGCCCGGGCGATCGCCTGTGCCTGTTGGTGAGCAACCGGACCGAGTGGGTCGTCGCCACCCTGGCAGGTGCGCGGATCGGCGCCGTCGTCGTGCCGCTCAACACGCTCTACCAACCGAAGGAACTGGCCAAGGTCCTCCGGCGAACGGATCCCCGGGTGCTCATCGTCGAGGAGAGCTTCGGGCGGCGTCGCTACGCGGATGAGCTCGAGGAGATGCTGCCGGGCCTCGCCCGGCGAGGCGGAGGCGAAGTCCGGCATGCCGACCTCCCGGCCCTGCGCGCGCTGGTCGTCATCGGCGCACCCTCACGTGGCGCTCTCGGATGGGAGGAGGTGCTCGACGCCGGCAGAGAGGTCGACGGCGCCCGGCTTCGGGCGGCTGCCGACCAGGTCACCGCCGACGACCTCTTGTACGTGCTGTTCACGTCCGGAAGTACGGCGGAGCCCAAAGGCGTCATGCTGCGACATGGATCAACGGTTGCCAACACCTTCGCCATCGGGCAGCGGCGGGCGTTCGAGCCAGGGGACCGGGTGTGGTTCGGCTCCCCCCTCTTCTATGCCTTCGGAGCGGTGAATTGCCTTCCCGCCACCATCAGCAATGGAGCGACCCTGGTGCTCCAACGGAGGTTCGATCCCGACCGGGCGGTGGAGCTGATCGAACGGCACGAGTGCAACGTGCTCTACGCAACGAGCAATCTCATCCGCGCCATCTACGAGTGTGGGTCCTACAGCCGGACCCGGACCGGCTCGCTCAAGAAGGGGGCGGCAGGCATATCCCGGGCTGAGCGCCGCTTGGCCTTGGTCGAGATGGGAATCGACCAGGCGACCCAGACCTTTGGCCTGACGGAGGTGTACGGGCACTGCGCCATGGGCTTTCCGGACGATCCCCTCGAGGTCAAGCTCACCACGGAGGGCTCACCGCTGCCGGGTTTCGAATTCAAGATCGTCGACCCCGACACCAATCGGGAGCTTCGCCCGGGTGAGACCGGCAAGTTGCTGGTGCGGGGGCATACCACCACGGCCTACCTCGTCGGACCTGCCGAGCAGGTGGCCGCCGTGGATGAGAAGGGCTACTTCGACACGGGCGACCTGGGGAGCATCGGAGCCGACGGGTACTTCCGCTTCGCCGCACGCCTGAAGGAGGTCATCAAGACCGGCGGCGTCAACGTCTCGCCAACGGAGGTGGAGCAAGCGCTCCTGCAATGTCCCGGTGTGCATCAAGCCTACGTCGTCGGCATCCCGAGCACCCGGCTGGGCGAGGCGGTCGTGGCCATCCTCCAGGCGGACGACGGGATCACCGAGGCGTCCGTGCGTGAGTACGCGACGGGGGAGCTGGCGAGGTTCAAGGTACCGGCTCGTGTGCTCTTCCGGTCGGATGCAGAGTTGCCCCGGCTGGCCTCGGGCAAGGTGCAGAAGCCGGCGCTCCGCGCGGAAGCAGCGCGCGAGCTTGGGGCGTCGGACCGGTGACGTGCCGGAGCTGGCGGGAGGGTGTGGCGTGACCGATGATCCCGAGCTGTACCGGCTGGCGCAGTACGTCGTCGCGCCCAGCGGCGTGCTCCTCGAGGAGCCGGGGACGACGATGTGGGCCGCCGCCCGATTGCTGGACGGGCTCGTCTGCCTGGCGAAGGGGTCTCGCACGGAGATCGCGACGACCGGTCGGGCGGCTGTGCACCGGCGGGCACCGGCGAGAGATGCAGTTCGGGCCTGGCCGGACCTGGAGTCGCCGTACTTCGACGACGACGCAGCGTTCCTCATGGGACTGTACGCGTTCAGCGAGAACTACTGCGACACCGGTCTGCGTTCCGTTGCCCACATGGGATCCATCGTGATCCCGTCGCTACTGGTCGCGGCGCAGGCCAGGCCGATTGCTGGCCGCGACGCGCTCGCGGCCATCGTCATGGGTTACGAGATCATGGAGTACCTGGGTGGGGCGCTCAACGGGGGGCAACCTCGCATGGGACACCAGTTGCGAGGGTTTCGCCCGACGGCGACGGTCGGTCCGATCACCGCGGTGGCCGTCCTTGCCCGGATGGCGGGTTGGTCCGTTGACGAGTGCGTCCAGGCACTCGCGCTCGCATGTAGCCAGGGCGGGGGCCTGCGGAGGAGCCCGATCGCCCCGACGGCGGCCATCCGGGTGCAGTCTGGGGAGGCCCTGCGACGGGCGGTGACGACGCTCGACCTCGCCGAGGCGGGGATCGTCTCGGATCCCGACGTCTTGTGGGCCGACGGCGGGTTCTTCTCCGCCTACCGGACGGGTCAGCTCGGACAGGTGCAGGCGCCCGTCGCCGGCCGGTCCGTGGCCGTGCGGCAGGCGTCGATGAAGCTCGACGCCACGCCCCACACGTTCGCGAGCGTGCTGGACGGAGTTCGAGCGATTGGTTCCCAGGACCACTTGGAGGAACCCGCGGTGGCGTCGGTGGTCGTCCATGCACCACGGGCGCACATCACGATCTCCGGTGGAACGCGAGGCCAACCGAAGAACTGGGCAGAGGCGGCGGGCCACATCCGGTTCTGTGTCGCCCTGGCGCTCTTGCACCCCACGCATCTCTACCCTGCGGTGCTCGACGGCGCTGTCGGGAAGGCCGACGTGCAAAGGCTCACCGAGCGCGTCACGTTCGTGGAGGACGACGAGCTGAGCCGGGTCTTCGAGAACGACGGAGGGTCTTGGCCGGCACGCGTTGAGGTGCACCTCGCCGACGGCCAGCTCAGGACCGCCGCTCTTCGGGCCCCCGACTCGATCGACTGGGACGCGCAGGAGGCCTTGGCCTACGCGGCCCAGAAGGGTCGAACCCTCCTCGGTGTGCCGGAGGCAGAACAGCTCCTCCGCGACCGCTTTGCCGATATCGACAGATGGGTCGACGTCTGGGAGCAGCTCAGGGACGACGAAGCGCTGCGGTCCGTCTTCGAGGGGGAGAGCACCGGCCATGGGGATTGATCTCGACTTCGAGGAGCGAGTGTGTGTCGTCACCGGCGGCACGAGAGGGATCGGTCGGCAGGCCACGGAGCTCTTCCTCCGCGAGGGAGCCCGAGTCGTCGCATCGGGCCTTCACGAGCGCAGCGTCGACGCGCTACGGGAGCGATTGGCCGGGTTCGACGATCGCCTGCACGCCGTCGGCTGCGACATGCGGGATCCGGACGCGGGAGAGGTGCTGGTCGAGACGGCCGTGTCCCTCTACGGACAGGTGGACGTGGTCGTCAACAATGCGGCGGCTTTCGACTATCCGTCGGGAGGCCCAGTAGCGCGAGAGGAGTGGACCGACCTTCTGGATGTCAAGCTACTGGGCTACGTCCAGCTCATGAATGCCGCCCATCAGGAATTGGCGAAGACCCATGGCGCTGTGGTGAACGTCGCCGGCATCGCGGGTGTGCTCCCACGCCCGACATCCCCCCACGTTGGAGCGGTCAATGCGGCGATCGTCAACATGTCGGCGGCCTTTGCCGCGGCATGGGCTGCTGAGGGCATCCGGGTCAACGTGGTGTCGCCGGGTTCGGTGGGTACGCAGAGGATGGACGAGCGGGTCGCCGCCATGGCGGTGCGCCGCGGCGGCGCGGTCGAAGAGGCCAGGGCGGAGCTGTACGCGACCATGCCGCTCGGGGCTCCAACCGACCCGGCGGAGGTCGCAGCACTTATCGCGGTGCTCGCGGCACCGACGTTCCGGGCGGTGACCGGCTCTCACGTCATCATCGACGGCGGCGTGACGTTGCGGCAACGGCGGTCCGGATGACGGACGCCGAGCGGCTCGCATCCGTCGGGTCTGCGCCTGGTGGCCTGTGCTGGTACGGGGACCAGCTGCTGGTGAGCCTGCCGCGTGAGGCGCACATTGCAGCATTCGACGCGTCGGGCCGCCCTGCAGGGATCTTCCGGCGGTTCACGGGCAGCGTCACCGCAATGGCGTCCGCCGCAGACGGCCGACTGTACTGTTGCCAGCCGCGCTCACGCCGAGTGGTCTGCATCGAGCCCAACGGATCAGCCACCGTGCCAGCCGAGCGGCTGGAAGGGCGCGTCCACAATCACCCTGCGGGCATCGCCGTTGACGCCGTCGGTCAGGTGTGGATCAGCGATCCGCTTCAGCCTGGGGCGCCGCCCGGCTTCTTCCCCTTCCTCGAGCACGCCTCCGTGCTGTGCCTGTCGCCAGCAACCGACCCGCCCCACCTCGTCAGGGCCACGTGGGACACCGAGAACCCAGGCCAAGTCGCCGTCGACGTCGAGCGCTCCCTCCTGTACGTCACCGAAGGCGTCACCGGAGGAGGTACGCCGCACTCGGAGCTGAGGGTGTACCCGATCGAGGGTTCGGGCCGATTGGGGCCATCAACGGTGGTCGCGTCACTTCGAGGGGAAGCTGCGTCTTGGGCGACGGCGCTGACGGTGCTGGAGGGGGGTCTCGTCCTGCTCGCAGCCTCAGGTCCGGACCGAGATGCCGCAGCGCTGTACGCAATCTCGGGCAGCGGCGAGTTGGGCGAGCGGTTGGCGCTGCCGGGAGCAGCGATGGGCATTGCCGGCGATCGCGACGCGTCACGGACGCTGTTCGTGGTGACGGGGGACGGGCTATGGCGCCTCGCGCTGCACGGTTGAACGTCGACCATTGCAAGACGGTGCGCTCCGGCGCTCCGGCGCTCCCGCGGGGCTAGGGCGGATCGGCAATGCAACAACTGCGTTGGGCCATCGTCGGAGTGGGTGACATCGCACAGCGTGCCATTGCGCCCGCGATGGTGGGCGAGCCGCAGTGCCGCCTGGTGGCGGTCGCCAGCACGACAGCGCGTCGGGCCCGTCGTTTCGCCGACCAGTTCGGCGTTGTCGACGCCTACGGCACCTACGAGCAGCTGTTGAAGGAGTCAACGGCCGAAGCGGTCTTCCTCGCGACGCCCGACCCACTCCATCACGACCAGATCCTGGCTGCCGCCGCAGCTGGGAAGCATGTGCTCTGCGAGAAGCCAATGGCACTCAGCGTCGCAGATGCCCGCAAGGCGGTCGAGGCCTGCGAGAGGGCAGGGGTCGTGCTCGGCGTCGACTTTCAGAACCGCTTTCAGCCCTGGGTCCGAGACATCGCACAGGCGGTTGCCGATGGGCGGATCGGGCGAGTCCTGACGGTCGAAGTCGAGGCTTGTGGGAGAGCCAGGCCCCTCGCCGGCTGGCGTGCGGTTGCCGGCTCGGCCGCGCTGGGAGCGTTGTACGGACCGGGAGTCCACGCGCTCGACTTGCTGCGGGTCATCCTCGCGTCGGAGCCGGTCCGGTTGACCTCCTCATGCGCCGAACGCGGCGCGGCGGTGGAGGCGGAAGTGATGACGTTGTTGCAGTTTCGCGAGGGCGCACTCGCCTATGTGAACACGAATCAGCGCAACCCCTATCCGCTGCACCGCATGGTGATCTACGGCGAGCAGGGCAGGATCGTTGGGGACAACATCACGCGCGCGGGCGTGCCCGGCCGGGTCCACGTTCGCTCGGGGGATCGTGACGCCACGACCGCGTACGACAATTCCGGAGCGTACCGTCGTGGCATCGCGGCGTTCACCCAGGCCGTGCTGCAGGGGTCGCCAGCCTCACCCTCGGGGATCGACGGGCTGCGGAACGCAGAGATGTGCGCCGCCATCGAGCGTTCTTTGGCGACGGGTGCGTGGGTCGAAGTACGGGAAGGGACGTCGTCGCCACGCAGGTGACGATAGACGGGAACGCTGGAGCCGGCCGGCCGCCAGCCCAAGGAGGTCATGATGACGAGCAACGACGGAGGTGCGACGGTGTCCCGCGAGGCGAAGGTGTCGACACGGCCGCTCCCGGTGGTCCACCCGGAGAACCAGACATTGTACGAGTACCTGCGAAAGGGAGAGCTGCGGCTCCAGCAATGCAGGCAATGCGGCAAGTGTCGCTATCCCGTGTCGCCGATTTGCCCGGCATGCCTGGCCGACGAGGCCGAGTGGGTGCCCGTGTCCGGGCGAGGGCGGCTCGTGACGGCCGTGCGTGTCGAGCGGGCGACCGGGGACCAGTGGTGGTCGACGCAGGTTCCCTTTTCGGTCGGCCTGGTCGCGCTCGACGAGGGTCCGCAGCTGAAAGCGGCGGTCTCGCGGTCCGACGCCCCTTTCTTGCACCCCGGTGACCAGGTGCGCCTCGAGCCCGAGGACGTGGGGGGTGTCATACTTCTTCGCCTTGTGCCCGACCAACGCGATTGACCGACAGCAGATCGAGCCGCCCTGCAGCGGCGACGACAGAACGGTTCCCAGCGGTTCAACTGACAACGACGAGGAGTCGATCCACGATGCCGATCATCGATATGCATGCCCACGTCAACC
>DAHUZM010000036.1 GCA_027306525.1 Acidimicrobiaceae bacterium | reverse complement strand
GCGCCGGGGAGATCGGCAGCGGGCTCGCCGCAGCGCTCGACGACCTGGCGGCGCGCCCGGGCCGCATCGCGATCGCCAACCGCAACGCCGAGCGCGCCCACGCGCTCATTGCGTCGAGGCCGAACATCGAGGCGGTCGACTTTCAGTCGCTGCACACGCTCGCCGAGGCGAGCGACGTCGTGTTCTGCGCGCTCCATGTCGAGTCGCCGGTGCTCGGGATCGGGGTGCTCGCTCCTTCCGGAGCACGCCCCGAACGACCGCTCGTGGTCGTCGACCTCGGTGTGCCGCGCAACGTCGAGCCAGCCGTCGCCGAGGTGCCCGGGGTCAGCGTGCTCGGCATGGACGAGCTGCGCAGCGCGGTGGCCCGCGTGACCGACGAGCGCAGCGCCGAGATCGAGGCGGTCCTCGCGATCGCCGCCGAGGAGCTCGACCGCTATCGGGCGAACGTGCGGGGCCGCAGCGCAGCGCCGATCATCGCGGCCCTCCGGGAGCGCCTCGAGCAGCTCCGCTCGAGCGAGCTCGAGCACCACCGCGCGCTCTTGGGGGGGCTGAGCGAGGCGGAGTGGGCGAGGGTCGACGAGGCGAGCCAGGCCGCGTTGGCCAAGGCGCTGCACCGCCCGACGATGCTCTTGAAGGAGACGGCCGGGACGCCCCGCGGGGAGCGCCTCGTCGAGGCGCTTCGCGCCCTCTTCGATCTCTAGGGCCGTGACCGCCGATCCACGAGCGCCCTGGCACCCGGGCCGCCCGGTCCGGCTCGCGACGCGCGGCTCGCCGCTCGCCCGCCGCCAGAGCGACATGGTCGCTCATCTCCTGGCCCAGGCCCGACCGGGACTCGTGGTCGAGCCGGTCGTGGTGCGCACCGAGGGCGACCGCCGGTCGGCCGAGGCGCTCGAACGCATCGGGGGGCAGGGCGTCTTCGTGAAGGAGGTCCAAGAGGCCGTGCTCGACGGGCGGGCGGACGTGGCCGTGCACTCGGCGAAGGATCTCCCCCCGCTCACGCCACCCGGGCTGTGGCTCGGCGCCGTGCCGGTCCGCGGGGACGTGCGCGACGCGTTGGTCGGCTCCTCGCTCAGCGGCCTCGCGGCGGGGGCCCGGGTCGCGACCGGCGCGGCCCGCCGGCGGGCGCAGCTCGCGAACCTCCGGCCCGACCTGTGCTTCGTGGGGGCCCGGGGCAACATCGAGACCCGCGTGGCGAAGGTCGGGGCCCCCGGGGTCGACGCCGTCGTCGTGGCCCTCGCGGCCCTCGAGCGCCTCAACATCACCTCGAAGGCGGCCGAGGTGCTCTCGCCGCTCGTGATGCTGCCCCAGGTCGGCCAGGGCGCGATCGCGCTCGAGTGCGCGGACGACGACGCCCCGACCCGCGCCCTGCTGAGCGAGGTGGACGACGCGTCCGTCCACGGGGCCGTGCGAGCCGAGCGGGCCCTGCTCAACGCCCTCGGGGCATCCTGCGCGCTCCCGGTCGGGGGTTGGGCGGCGCCCGAGCGCGACGGCCTGCGCCTGCGGGCCATGGTGGCGAGCGCCGACGGACGGGTCGTCGTGCACGCCGACCGGTGGGGTGCCGACCCCGAGGAGCTCGGTGCCGAGGTCGCCCGCGCGCTCGTCGCGGAGCACGGCGGGGCGGGCCTGCTCGACCTCGCGCTGAACGACGTGGGTCCGGGGCGGTGACCGTCTATCTCGTCGGTGCCGGGCCCGGCGACCCGGGCCTCCTCACCCGGCGCGGCGCCGAGGTTCTCTCCATGGCCGACGTCGTCGTCTACGACCGTCTCGCCGACGCGTCGCTCCTCGCACTGGCCCCCGAGACGGCCCGGCTGGTCGACGCAGGCAAGCGACCGGCCGCCTCGCTCGACCCAAATGGTGGTGCGGTCGGCGGCCCGGCCCGCCAGGAGGACATCAACGCGCTCTTGATCCAAGAGGGGCGCGCCGGCAAGACGGTCGTCCGCCTGAAAGGTGGCGATCCGTTCCTCTTCGGGCGCGGGGGGGACGAGGTCGCAGCGCTGTCCAGGGCCGGCGTCGCGTGGGAGGTCGTCCCCGGCGTCAGCTCGGCCCTGGCCGTCCCGGCGGCGGCCGGGATCCCGGTCACCCATCGCGGGCTCTCCACGTCGGTCACAGTCGCCACCGGCCAGGTGGGCGACGAGACCCAGCCAGGCGGGGTCGACTGGGAGTCCCTGGCGCGAGCCCGGGGCACGCTCGTGATCCTGATGGGCATGGCGACGCGGGGTGAGATCGCCGACCGTCTGCTCGCGGGCGGGCGCCCGTCGAGCGAGCCGGTGGCGGTCATCCAATGGGGGACGACCCCCCGCCAGAAGGTGGTCCGCACCCGGCTCGCCGAGCTTGGGTCGGTCCGGCTGGGGTCGCCTGCGGTGATCGTGGTGGGACCCGTCGCCGCACTGGGAGCCGAGACCCACGACCCGCGTCCGCTCCGCAACCGGACGGTGGTGGTGACCAGGGCGTCGGCGCAGGCCGGCGCCCTGACGCGGGCGCTGCACGCGGCGGGTGCCCACGTGATCGAGCTGCCGGTGATCGAGATCGAGGATCTCCCCGATGAGCTCGGTGCGCTCCGCCGGGCGGCCGACTCGGCCGGGGACTACGGGTGGCTCGTGTTCACCTCGGCCAATGCCGTGGAGCGCTTCGTGCCGCTCGTCTCGGATCTCCGCCGGCTCGCCCCGGCGCGGGTGGCGGCGGTCGGCCGCGCGACGGCCGGTGCCCTCGAGGCGCACCGGATCGTCCCCGACCTGGTGCCGGTACGACCGAGCGCCGAGGGGGTCGTCGCCGAGCTGCCCGAGGCACCCGGGGGCGGCCGGGTCCTCTTCGTGCGCGCGGCGGGCGCTGCCGACACCGTGCGTGAGGGGCTCGGCGCCAAGGGGTGGCAGGTCGAGGAGGTCGTCGCCTACCGGACGCGCGACGCATCGCCGCCGCCGGCCGAGGTCGCATCCCTCGTCTCACGGGCCGACGTCGTCACCTTCGCTTCACCCTCCGCCGTCGAGGCATACCTGCGCATCCGGGACACCGCCGGGCATCCGCTCCCCGTGCCGCCGGTCGTCGCCTGCATCGGCTCGTCGAGCGCGGTCGCGGCCCGGGCCGCCGGGCTCCAGGTGGCGGTCGAGCCGGCCAAGGCCTCGGTCGAGGGGCTGGTGCTCGCGATCGGCGCCCACTTCGGCTCCCTGCCCCGCGGCGGGCCTTAGGCTCTCGACATGGGCTTTCCCGAGCGCCGGCTGCGCCGGCTGCGCTCCACGCCCGCCCTGCGCCGGCTGGTGGCCGAGACCCGCCTCTCGGTGGACGACCTCGTGGCGCCGCTCTTCGTACGCGAGGGTGTCGACGAACCGGTGCCGATCCGCTCGATGCCCGGTCATCAACAGCACACGGTGGCCTCGCTGGTCCTCGAGGCGAAGCGCCTCTCGGCGCTCGGCGTGCCCGCCCTCGTGCTCTTCGGCGTGCCGGCGTCGAAGGACCCGCTCGGCCGCGGGGCGAGCGACCCCCAGGGCATCGCGCAGGTGGCGCTGCGCGAGCTGCGCTCCTCGATCGGCGACGAGATGGTGCTCGTCGCCGACCTGTGCCTGGACGAGTACACCGACCATGGACATTGCGGGATCGTGCGGCCCGACGGCACGGTCGACAACGACGCCACGCTCGAGCGTTACGCCGAGATCGCCCTCGCGCAGGCCGAGGCCGGGGCGCACGTCGTCGCACCGAGCGGGATGATGGACGGCCAAGTGGCGGCGATCCGCAGCGCGCTCGATGGTGCGGGCCTGGCCTCGGTGCCCATCCTCGCCTACGCGGCGAAGTTCGCCTCGGCCCTCTACGGGCCGTTCCGCGAGGCGGTCGACGTGACGATCGCCGGCGGCGGCGACCGGCGCGCGTATCAAGAGGACCCCGCCAACGGCCGCGAGGCCCAGGCCGAGATCGACCTCGACGTGGCCGAGGGGGCGGACATGATCATGGTGAAGCCAGCCATCACCAACCTCGACGTGATCGCCCGCGCGCGCGCCCGCCTCGAGGTGCCCATCGCCGCCTACCAGGTGAGCGGCGAGTACGCGATGGTGAAGGCGGCGGCTGCGCAGGGCTGGGTCGAGGGAGCCGCGGTGGCGATCGAGCAGCTGGTCTCGATCAAGCGGGCGGGCGCGGACTTCATCCTCACCTACTTCGCTGGCGAGCTTGCCGAAGCGCTCGGTGGCTGAGGGGGGCGCGGGCCCGGGGACCAACGAGGCGTGGTTCGCCCGGGCGAAGCGGGTCATCCCAGGCGGGGTCGACTCGCCCGTCCGCTCGTTCGCCTCGGTCGGCGGCGCCCCGTTCACGGTCGCTCGCGGCCAGGGCCCCTACGTCTTTGACGTCGAGGGCAACCGGTACCTCGACCTCGTGCAGTCCTACGGCGCGGTGCTCCTCGGCCACGCGCACCCGGTCGTGCGCGACGCGCTCACCCGGGCGGCGGCCGACGGCACCACCTTCGGCATGCCGACCCCGGGCGAGGTGCTCCTGGCGGAGGACATCTGCGAGCGGGTGCCCGGTTGTGAGCGCGTCCGGCTGGTCTCCTCGGGCACCGAGGCCGCGATGAGCGCGCTGCGGCTCGCACGGGGGGTGACCGGGCGTGACCGGATCGTGAAATTCGACGGTTGCTACCACGGGCACGCCGACGCGCTGCTGGCCGGCGGCGGGAGCGGGGTCGCGATGCTCGGGCTTCCGGGCTCGGCCGGGGTGAGCGCGGCGGCGGTCGCCGACACCCTCGTGCTGCCCTACAACGAGGTGCCCGAGCTCGACGACTCGGTCGCGTGCGTGATCGTCGAGCCGGTCGCCGCCAACATGAACCTGGTGGCCCCGAACCCGGGCTTCTTGGAGGGGCTGCGCGCCGCGTGCGACGCGGCCGGCGCGCTCTTGGTGTTCGACGAGGTGATCAGCGGCTTCCGGCTGGCACCAGGCGGCGCCACCGAGCGCTACGGGGTGCTCCCGGACCTGTGGTGCTTCGGCAAGGTGATCGGCGGCGGGCTGCCCGTGGGCGCCTTCGGCGGCCGGGCCGAGCTCACCGACGCCCTGGCTCCCGGGGGACCCGTCTACCAGGCGGGCACCCTGTCGGGGAACCCCCTCGCCACCGCGGCCGGCCACGCGGTCCTGGGACACGTGGGCGAGGCCGACTATGCGGCGCTGTCGGCGCGCGCCGGGCGCTTCGCGGCGGCGCTCGGCCGGGTCATCGCCGACGCGGGCCTGGCCGTGTGGACCGGGGCGGTCGGGCCGCTCGTCGGCCTGCTGGTCGGGCCGCCGGGCGCCCCCGGGGCCTCTCCACCCCGTGACCTGCTCGACGTGCGGGCGTGGGTCGCGGGCGGGGCCTACCCGAGGCTCTTCCACGAGCTCTTGGCGCGCCAGGTCGCCCTCGCGCCGGGACCCTACGAGGTGCTGTTCCCGGGCCTCGCCCACGAGGACGAGCACCTCGAGGCGGTGCTCGAGGCGACGGCCGAGGCGGCCGAGGCGGTCGTCGCCCGCTGGGAGTGAAGGCTCAGGGTGCCCCGCGGCGGCCCGTGAGGCGCTCGAGGCGCTCGGCCGCCTTGACCATGCCGCTGAAGCCCACCTCGGCGAGCCCCGGCGTCTCGGGGTGCATGAGGTTGGCCATGATCCGCATGAGCTCTGCCATGAACGCCCGGGATCGCATGCCCGCCGAGACGCACAGGCGCATCCGCGCCGGGTCGCTGATCAGCCGGACGAAGGCCCGCCCGACCCGGTAGTAGTCGCCGTACGCCCGCTCGAGATGCCGCTCGTAGTCGGCGAGCGCCGCCGGGCCGCCCCCCGCGAGGGCCTCGGCGACGTAGGCCGCCGCCAGGCGCCCGGTCTCGTATCCATAGGAGATGCCCTCCCCGTTGAAGGGGTTGATGAGCCCACCGGCGTCGCCCACCACGATCGTGTTGGCGCCGGTACGCGGCCCGACCGCCATGCCCATGGGGAGCCGGCCTCCCGTGGCGGGCCCGCACGCCGTCTCGGGCGCGATCCCCCAGGACCTCGGGGCCTGGGTCACGAAGGCGTCCATGAGCCGGGCCGTGTTGAGGCCCTTCCAGCGATGGTCGGTCGAGAGCAGACCGACGCCGACGTTGATCCGGCCGTCTCCCAGGGGGAACACCCAGCCGTAGCCCGGGACGACGTCACCGTTGGCGTCGCGCAGGTCGAGGTGGGACTCGATGAGCGGGTCGTCGTGGCGTTCGGAGCGGTAGTAGCCGCGCAGCGCCATCCCCTGGGGATAGGCGCGGTCCCTGGCGGTGCCGAGGGCCCGTCCGAACCGGGAGTTGGCCCCATCGGCCACGACGATGTAGCGCGCCCGGAGCTCGCCGTGGCGGCCCTCCTTCTTCGCCGTGACGACCGCACCAGAGCACCCGGCCAGGGCGCCCGGGCCCGAGGGGGCGACGGGGTCGAGGGGACCCTGGGCCTCGGTGCCCTGGAAAATGGTGGCGCCGGCCTTGGCGGCCCGCTCGCAGACGAGGGCGTCGAGGTCGTGGCGGGTGATCGTGTAGCCGTAGGTCGGGAAGCCGGGGACCGATGGCCACTCGAGCTCGAGGGTCCGTCCGAAGGCCACCGAGCGCAACCCGTGGTAGCGGTGCGCGCCGGCCAGCGAGTCCTCGAGGCCCATGTCGGCCAGCTGTCGCACGGCCCGGGGGGTGAGCCCGTCCCCGCAGGTCTTCTCCCGGGGGAACTCCTTCTTCTCGACGACGGCGACGTCCCAACCGGCTTCGGCCAGCCAGTAGGCGCACGAGGAGCCGGCGGGGCCGCCACCGACGACCAGCACGTCGTGGACGCGGTCGTCCCGGTCGGCCATCACCCGAATCGTATGCGGCCTGGGAGCGCCGTCGTGTTGGCTCGATGTGCCCTGGTGAAGGGGGTCGTGGTAGACCGGACGAAGCGTGGCACAGTACCTCCCGATCTTCGCTCTCTTGGTGCTCGGGCTGCTCTTCGGCGCGCTCTCGTTCGTCGGGTCTTCCCTGCTCGGGCCGAAGAAGCGGCCGAGCGCGGCGAAGCTCGCCCCCTACGAGTGCGGGATCGTCCCCGACCGTGAGCCCCCCAACCGGTTCCCCGTCCGCTTCTACCTGATCTCGATGATCTTCATCATCTTCGACATCGAGATCGTCTTCCTCTATCCCTTCGCGGTCATCTTCAAGCAGCTCCACACCTTCGGCCTCGTCGAGGTCCTGGTGTTCGCCGTCGTCGTGCTCGTCTCGTTTCTCTACCTGGTGAGCAACGGCGCGCTCAGCTGGGGCCCCGCCAAGCGGCTCCGCATGGGGATGCCCGAACGGACCTCCGAGTCGACCATCGCCCGGGTCACGGCCACGCCGTCCTCGACCCCGGGCCGCGCCGCCTAGAGGTCGCGTCGTGGGTCTCGAGGACCTCCAGCACAACTTCTTGACGGGTCGGCTCGAGGACCTGGTGAAGTGGGCTCGGCGCAACAGCGTGTGGCCCGCCACCTTTGGCCTCGCCTGCTGCGCGATCGAGATGATGTCGGTCGGCGCGGCCGACTTCGACATCAGCCGGCTCGGCATGGAGGTCTTCCGGGCCTCGCCGCGCCAGGCCGACCTCATGATCGTGGCTGGACGAGTGTCCCAGAAGATGGCGCCGGTGCTGCGCCAGGTCTACGACCAGATGATGGAGCCCAAGTGGGTGATCTCGATGGGGGTCTGCGCCTCCACCGGGGGGATGTTCAACAACTACGCCATCGTCCAGGGAGTCGACCAGATCGTCCCGGTGGACGTCTATGCGCCCGGGTGCCCGCCTTCGCCCGAGACGCTCCTGCACGCGATCTTGACCCTGCACGAGAAGATCCGCACCGGCGCCATCGCCCGGCGTCCCCGGGAGGTCGGGACGGGGGAGCCGAGGGAGCTCGGCAAGGGCTGGCTGCTCGAGGACCCCGACGCCGTGCGTGTCGCAACGCCGCGATGACCGTCGAGCCCGCTGAGCACGCGGGGGCGCCGGCGTCCCCGGCCCCCGCGCAGGACGCGATCGTCTTCGCCACCCCCGAGCGCCACCACGAGGTCGTCGCGCAGCTCATGCGCGACGGGTTCGAGATGTGCTCGGATCTCTGCGCGGTGGACTACCTGAGTCATCCCGGGCGCCGGGTCCCAGAGGGCGTCACCAAGGAGCGCTTCGAGGTCGTCGTCAACCTGCTCTCGCTCTCGAAGAAGCGCCGGGTCGAGGTGCGCACCCAGGTGCCCGAGGCCAATCCGAGCGTGCCCAGCCTCTTCGATCTCTACCCGGGCACCGAGGCCATGGAGCGTGAGGCCTACGACATGCACGGGATCGTCTTCGTGGGCCACCCCGACCTCACCCGGATCCTCATGCCCGAGGACTGGGAGGGCCACCCGCTGCGCAAGGACTACGGGGTGGGCCGGGTGCCGGTCCAGTTCAAGGACGCGCCTGGGCCACGATGAGCGACGACCGCAACGAGATGTCGATCCCGTCCCGGCCATGGTCGCCGCGCGAGACCTCCGAGGGCAGCCAGGAGCTGGCCCCGATGACCTCGGCCGCCCTCGAGCACAGCGTCGGTTCGGTGCTCCGCCTGCCCGAGGGGGCGCTCGACTCGGGGCAGATCGACATCGAGCGCGCCGAGGACACGATGATCATCAACATGGGGCCCCAGCACCCCTCGACCCACGGGGTGCTGCGTCTCATGCTCGAGCTCGAGGGCGAGAAGGTGCTGCGGACCAAGCCGGTCGTCGGCTACCTGCACACCGGCATGGAGAAGACCGGCGAGGAGCTGACCTACGTCCAGGGCGCCACGAACGTGACGCGCATGGACTACCTGTCCCCGCTCCACAACGAGCTCGTGTTCTCGCTCGCCACCGAGGCGCTCCTCGGCGTCGAGCTCCCGCCCCGGGCGACCTGGATCCGGATGCTCATGTGCGAGCTCAACCGGGTGTCCTCGCATCTCATGTGGATGGCCACCAACGGGATGGACCTCGGATCCACCTCGATGATGATCTACGGCTTTCGCGAGCGCGAGCTCGTGCTCGAGTTCTTCCAGAAGACCACCGGGCTGCGCATGAACCACAACTACATCCGGCCGGGCGGGGTCGCCGCCGATCTCCCCGACGGCTGGGAGGACGACGTCGAGATCATCTGCGACACCGTGCTCGAGCGCACCTATGAGTACGACGAGCTGCTCACCGGGCAGCCGATCTTCCGCGAGCGCACCGAGGCAGTCGGCAACATCACCGCCGAGCAGGCCGTCGCCCTCTCGGCGACCGGACCCATCCTGCGCTCGACCGGGGTGCCCTGGGACCTGCGGCGCGCCATGCCCTATCTCGCCTACGACGCGGTCGACTTCGACGTCATCGTCGGCACCTACGGCGACAATTTCGACCGCTACTCGATCCGGCTGAACGAGATCCGCGAGTCGATCCGCATCATCCGCCAGGTCCTCGAGCAGATGCCCCGGGGCGACTACCGCGTCCAGGACGCCAAGGTCACCCCACCGCCGCGTCGTCGCATCGACGAGTCGATGGAGGCCCTGATCCACCACTTCAAGATCTTCACCGAGGGCTTTCGGGTACCCGAGGGTGAGGTCTACGTCGCGGTCGAGTCGCCGCGCGGCGAGCTCGGGTGCTACCTCGTCTCCGACGGGACCTCCAAGCCCTACCGGATGCACATCAGGGGACCGAGCTTCGTGAACCTCCAGACGCTGCCGAGCATGCTTCGAGGCGGCCTCATCGCCGACGCCGTGGCGATCATCTCCTCGGTCGACCCGGTCATGGGGGAGGTCGATCGTTGAGCCACTTCAACGCGGCGATGTCGGCGCGCGCCCGCCAGGTCATCGCCTTGTACCCCGAGCCGCGCTCGGCGCTCCTGCCGCTCTGCCATCTCGCCCAGGAGCAGGACGGCTGGCTCCGCCCCGAGGCGATGGACGAGATCGCGGCGCTGCTCGGCGTGACCGCAGCCGAGGTGCGCGGCACCGCCACCTTCTACGACATGTTGCACACCGAGCCGGTCGGCAAGTACGTGGTCGCGGTCTGCACCAACATCGCCTGCGTCCTCTCGGGCGGTGCCGAGATGCTCGAGCACGCCGAGGAGCGCCTCGGGGTCCGGGTCGGCTCGACCACCGAGGACGGCCTCTTCACGCTCGAGGAGTCCGAGTGCCTGGCAGACTGCGACTTCCCGCCGTGCGTCCAGGTCAACCACCGCTTCGTCCGGACCACGACGCCCGAGCAGTTCGACCGGCTGGTCGACGAGCTCGCCGCGGGCGGGCACGCCGAGGAGATCCCGCCGCACGGCACCCTCGTGCGCGTGCGGCGCAGCGGCGGGCTCCGCGTGGATCGGGCCGACATCGCGCGCGAGCGCGCCGGCGCCGAGGAGCGTTGGGGCTGATGGCAGTCTCCATGCCGACCAAGATCGTCACCGCCCGTCTCGAGCATCCCGACTCGCACACCTTGGCGCGCTACCTCGCGACGGGCGGCTACGAAGGGCTCCGCAAGGCCCTCACGATGACCCCGGCCCAAGTCGCGGCCGAGGTGGACGCGGCGAGCCTGCTCGGCCGGGGCGGGGCCGGGTTCCCGGCCGGCCGCAAGTGGTCGATGCTGAAGAAGGACCCGGTGACCTACCTCGTCGTGAACGGCGACGAGAGCGAGCCGGCCACCTTCAAGGACCACCTGCTCCTCGAGCGCGACCCCCACCAGATCCTCGAGGGCGTGATCATCTCGGCCTACGCGCTGCAGGTGACCCAGGCGTTCATCTACATCCGGGGTGAGTTCGCCCTCGGTCTCGAGCGCATGGAAGAGGCCGTCAACGACGCGTACCGCGAGGGGGCGCTCGGCAAGGACATCTTCTCCTCGGGCTTCTCGCTCGACGTCGTCGTGCACCCCGGCGCGGGCGCCTACATCTGCGGCGAGGAAACGGCGCTGCTCGAATCTCTCGAGGGCAAGCGCGGGTTCCCCAGGATCAAGCCGCCGTACTTCCCGGCCGTGATCGGCCTGTACGGCCAGCCCACGGTGGTCAACAACGTCGAGACCATGGCCAACATCCCCTGGATCGTGCGCAACGGCGGCGCCGCATTCGCAGCGATGGGCGAGGGGCGCTCGACGGGCACCCGGCTCTTCGCGCTCTCGGGGCACGTGAACCGGCCAGGCCCCTACGAGATCGAGATGGTGAAGACGACCTTCCGCGACCTCATCTACGCGCCCGAGCTCGGGGGCGGTGTCCGAGAGGGACGGGATCTGAAGGCGTTCATCCCGGGCGGGGTGTCCTCGCCGTGGTTCGGCCCGGACCAGGTCGACCTCCCCCTCGGCCAGGACGAGGTCGCGCAGGCGGGCTCCATGCTCGGCTCGGGCTCGGTGGTGGTCATGGACTCGACCACCTGTGTGGTCCGGGCGTCGTGGCGCATCACCAAGTTCTTCTTCCGCGAGTCGTGCGGGCAGTGCACCCCGTGCCGGGAGGGCTCGGGCTGGCTGGAGCGCATCTTGTACCGCATCGAGCACGGGGGTGGGCGAGAGCAGGACCTCGATCTGCTGTTGGACGTCTGCGACAACATCAGCCCGGGCGTCCAATGGCCGCCCCAGCAGACGACGATCTGCGTGCTCGGCCCGTCGATCCCGCCGTCCATCGCGGCGGGGCTCAAGCTGTTCCGCGACGAGTTCTTGGTCCACATCAAAGAGGGCGGGTGCCCCTTTGACTGAGCAGTCCTCGTCGTCGGGCGCCCCCGAGGCAGAGCAGACCATCGAGTTCACACTCGACGGGCGGCCGGCGAGCGCGCGCCCGGGCGAGCTCCTCATCTCGGCGGCCGAGCGGGCCGGCGTCTATATCCCGCGCTTTTGCTACCACCCGCGCATGGAGCCCGTCGGCATGTGCCGCATGTGTCTCGTGGAGGTGAGCGGCCCACGCGGGGCGACGCTGCAACCCGCCTGCTTCATCCAGGTCGAGGGGGGCGCCGAGGTCGTCACCACCTCCGAGA
>DAHUZM010000029.1 GCA_027306525.1 Acidimicrobiaceae bacterium | reverse complement strand
AAGCTCTTCGCCGAGCTCGGGCCCCGCTATGCGGAGCGCCCGGGCGGCTACACGAGGATCTTGAAGCTCGGCCCGCGCCCGGGCGACAACGCGCCGATGGCGCGCATCGAGCTCGTCTAGGACGATGCCGCCGCGGCGAGCGGCCCGCCAACCTCCCGCCGACGCGGGGGGGTCGTCGCCCGGTGACCTCGGCGCAGCGGCCCGCTGGCGCCTCGTCCTCGCCTACGACGGCAGTGCCTTCCGGGGCTTCGCCGCCCAGCCCAACCAGGCCACCGTCGCCGACGTGCTCGCAGCGGCCCTCGCCCGCACGCTGCGCATGCAAGAGCCCCCCCAGATCACCTGTGCCGGGCGGACCGACGCCGGGGTGCACGCACGGGGGCAGGTCGTCCACGTCGACCTGCCCGATCCCCTTCCGGCGCTCCGGCGGGGCAAGGCCGCGAGGGCCATGGAACCCGGAGACCTCCGCAACGCGCTCAATCGGCAGGTCGCCCCGTCGGTGGTGGTGAAGGAGGCCGGGCTCGCCCCTGCGGGCTTCGACGCCCGCCGTTCGGCGACCGCCCGTCGCTACCGCTACCTGCTCTGGAACGCCCCGTCCCCCGACCCGCTGCTTGCGCCCATCGCCTGGCACGTGAGCACGCCCCTCGCGTTGCACGCGATGGCCGCTGCGAGCGACGCCCTCGTGGGCGAGCACGACTTCGCGGCCTTCTGCCGACGCCCGCCGGGGGCGCCGGCGGGCCCGATCCTGCGACGGGTCCGCAGCGCCCGGTGGTCGGTCGCCGCAGCCGCCGAGATCGAGGACGCGAACGCCGCCGCGGAGGGCGAGGGTGGCCAGCTCCTGCGCTTCGACATCGAGGCCGACTCGTTCTGTCACCAGATGGTCCGCTCGCTCGTCGCCGAGCTCGTTGAGGTGGGGAAGGGGGGTCCGACGGCCGCCGACATGGTGGCCCACCTCCGGGCGGGGGACCGCACCGGGCTCCCCGCCCCGGCCCCCGCCCAGGGGCTGTGCCTCGTGTCGGTGCGCTATGGCCGCTGAGGCGTCCTGGCCAGCGCCTCGGCCGGTAGCGGTCGTGCGCCCAGATGCCCTATCCTTGAGGGTCGCCCGTCGCCCCCCTTCCGGCGAGTCCGCCGCCCGGGGCGCCCGTTTCGAGGAACCGTCCGTGCGCACCTATGTCCCCAAGCCAGCCGAGATCGAGCGTGCCTGGCACGTCGTCGACGCCAAGGGCCTCGTCCTCGGCCGGATGGCCACCGAGGTGGCCCGTCTCCTGCGTGGCAAGCACCGCCCCACCTTCGCCCCCCACACCGACACCGGAGACCACGTGGTCGTCGTGAACGCGGCCAAGGTCGTCCTCACCTCGGACAAGGCGCAGGACAAGTTCGCCTATCGCCACAGCGGATACCCGGGCGGGCTGCGGCGCCGAAGCTACGCCGAGCTGCTCGCGCACCAGCCCGAGGAGCTGGTGCGCCGTGCGGTGCGCGGCATGCTCCCGAAGAACACCCTCGGCCGCCAGCAGCTCGCCAAGCTCAAGGTGTACGCCGGTCCGGATCACCCCCACGCCTCCCAGAAGCCGCAGCCGCTGGACATTCCCGGCGCGCGGCGCCCTGACTAACAGAAGGACCCCAGATGCCAACGCCGCTTAGCCAGACCACCGGTCGCCGCAAGGAGGCAGTCGCCCGCGTGCGGTTCCGCCCGGGGACCGGCACGATCAAGATCAACCAACGCGAATTCGAGGAGTACTTCACCTCGGCGAGCCACCGCATGGCGGTGACCGACCCGCTCCGCCTGACCAATACCGCAGAGTCCTATGACATCGACGCCACGATCAACGGCGGCGGCGTCTCGGGCCAGGCTCGTGCGCTCCGGCTCGGGATCGCACGAGCGCTGTGCGTGATCGACCCGGAGCACCGCCCCACCCTCAAGCGCTCTGGCCTTCTCACGCGCAACGCGCGGGAGAAGGAGAGCAAGAAGTACGGACTGAAGAAGGCGCGCAAGGCACCGCAGTACTCCAAGCGGTAGTCGGTGCGTCGCAGCCGGTTCGGCACCGACGGTGTTCGGGGAGTCGCCAACGTCGATCTGACGGCTGAGCTGGCGCTCGCGCTCGGCCGGGCGACCGCTCGCGTGATGGGGGCCCCCGAGTTCCTCGTCGGCCGCGACACCAGGCTCTCGGGACCCATGCTCCAAGATGCCTTCAGCGCCGGGGTGGCGACCGAGGGCACCGACGTCGTCGATGTGGGTGTCCTGCCGACGCCGGCCCTGGCACTCCTCGCCCGCTCGCGCCGGAGGCCCGCCGCGGTCGTCTCGGCATCGCACAACCCCTTCGCCGACAACGGGATCAAGTTCTTCAGCGCGCTCGGCGCGAAGTTCCCGGTCGAGACGGAGCAGGCCATCGAGCGCCAGCTCGACGCGCTGCTCGAGGCCGCCGACCATCCGCCGCCCCGACCCGGGGGTGCGGCGGTCGGAGCCATCACCCCCGACGAGCGGGCGGCTGACGAGTACCGCCAGGGAGTCCTCCGGGGGCTGAAGGGCCGCCGACTGGACGGGTTGCACGTCGTGATCGACTGCGCCAACGGCGCTGCAAGCAGGGTCGCTCCGGAGGTCTTCCGTTCGCTCGGGGCCCGGGTCGAGACCATCTTCGACGCGCCCGACGGCACCAACATCAATGACGGGTGCGGCTCGACGCACCCCGAGCCGCTCGCGAGGGCGGTCGTCGAGCGCGGCGCGTCGCTCGGCCTGGCCTTCGACGGCGATGCCGACCGCCTGCTGGCGGTGGACCATCGCGGCGAGGTGGCCGACGGGGACACCCTGCTCGCACTGTTCGCGGTCGACCTCGCCGCCCGGGGCCTCCTCGCCGGCAACACGGTGGTGGTGACGGTGATGTCGAACCTCGGCTTCCGCCTGGCGATGGAGGACCGCGGCATCGCAGTGGTCGAGACCCCGGTCGGCGACCGGGCGGTGCTCGAGGCTCTCGACGCGGGCGACTACCACCTCGGCGGCGAACAGTCCGGCCACATCGTGTTCCGCCACCTCTCGACGACGGGCGACGGGATCCTGACGGGTCTGCTCCTGGCCGACCTCGTCGTGCGCTCGGGGGTGAGCCTGGCGGTCTCGGCCGGCGGGCTCATCGAGCGGGTCCCCCAGATCCTGCGGAACGTCGCCGTGGGCGACCCCGGGCACCTGGAGGGCGCCTCGGAGGTCTGGGAGACGGTGAAGGAGGTGGAGGCCGGCCTCGGACCGACCGGCCGGGTTCTCCTGCGGCCGAGCGGCACCGAGCCCGTGATCAGGGTGATGGTCGAGAGCCGCGACCCGGCAGCCGCCGAGGCAGCGGTCGAGCGCATCACCACGGTGGTCGAGGCTTCTCTCGGCGGCCCTGCGGAGCGGTAGTCGGGTACCCGGCGGGGCGGCCGGTAGCCTCGTGTCTCATGTGCGGGATCATCGGGGCGACGGGCCGCTCCGACGTGGCCGAGCTGCTGGTCGAGGGCCTGGAGCGCCTGGAGTACCGGGGCTACGACTCGGCCGGGCTCGTGCTGAGCGGACCCGGGTCCCTCTGGCGGGTCCGCGCCGCTGAGGGGACGACCTCGGTCGGCGCCCTGCGCACCCTCGCCGCGGACGCCCCCGACGCCACCACCGGGCTCGGCCACACCCGATGGGCCACCCACGGCCAGCCCGCGGTCGAGAACGCCCACCCGCTGTTCGATTGCACCGGCCGGGTCGGGGTGGTGCACAACGGGATCATCGAGAACCACGCCGAGCTCCAGGCCGACCTGCTCGCCGCCGGGCACACTATGGCGTCGGCCACCGACACCGAGGTCCTGGCCCACCTCATCGAGGCGCACATGGCGAGCGGGCTCGGGCTCGCCGAGTCCGTGCGGGCCGCCCTCGGCGAGGTTCGCGGCTCGTTCTCGATCGCGGTGGTCTCGGCCGACGAACCCGATCTTCTTGTCGCGGCCCGCCGGAACACCCCGCTCATCTTGGGGCTGACCGACGGCGCGGCCCTGCTCGCGTCGGACATCCCGGCCCTCCTCGGGCGGACCGAGCGCCTCTTCGTGCTCTCCGACGACCAGCTCGCGGAGCTGCGCCCCGGTTCGATCAGGGTCACCACCCTCGACGGTCGGGCGGTCGACCCGCCAGCGCTCAGCGTCGACTGGGATCTCGCGGCTGCCCAAAAGGGCGGATACGACGACTTCATGAGCAAGGAGATCCGCGAGCAGCCCCGCGCCGTCGCCGACACCCTGCTCGACCGCCGCCGGCCCGACGGTCGCCTCGCCTTGGACGAGGCGAGGCTCACCGATGCCGAGCTGCGCTCGATCACGCGCGTGCACATCGTCGCTTGCGGTTCGAGCTACCACGCGGCGCTGCTGGCCCGCTTCGCGATCGAGCACTGGGCTCGCGTCGCTGCCGACGTCGAGATCGCGAGCGAGTTCCGCTACCGAGAGCCGGTCCTCGACCCCGAGGCCCTCGCGGTCGGCGTCAGCCAGTCGGGCGAATCGCTCGACACGCTCCTCGCATTGCGTGAGGCACGCGAGCGAGGCGCCCGGGTGCTCGGGGTGACCAACGTCGTGGACTCCTCGATCGCCCGCGAGGCCGACGGCGTCCTCTACACCCGGGCCGGTCCCGAGATCTGCGTCGCGGCGACCAAGACCCTCCTCGCGCAGATCGTCGCGCTCGATCTCCTGGCCTTGACGCTCGCACAGGTGCGCGAGACGCGCTCGCCGAGCGAGATCTCGGCGACGCTCGACGCCCTGCAGCGGCTCCCCGCGGCGCTCGAAGAGGTGCTCTCGCGGGCCAAGGAGGTCGACGACGTGGCGGCGGCGCTCGCTGCGAGTCGCGACTTTTTTTTCATTGGTCGCAACGTCGGGTACCCGGTCGCCCTCGAGGGTGCACTCAAGCTGAAGGAGCTGTCCTATCTCCACGCCGAGGGGTACCCGGCGGGCGAGCTCAAGCACGGACCCATCGCGTTGCTCGAACCGGGCAGCGTCGTGATCGGCATCGCCACCCGGAACCCCCTGTGGGAGAAGTTCCGAGCGAACATCGCCGAGGTGAAGAGCCGCGGCGCGACGGTGGTGCTGGTCGCGAACGACGGCGACGAAGCGGCCGAGGAGCTCGCCGACCACGTGCTCTGGGTGCCCGAGGCCGAGCACCTGCTCTCCCCGGTGCTCGACATCGTCCCCCTGCAGCTGTTCGCATACCGCCTCGCCCGGCGCCACGGCCTTGATGTCGACCGTCCCCGCAACCTCGCGAAGACGGTGACCGTCGAGTGATCGCTGCGGCCGGACCGGGCTCGGTGACCGGCATCGGGATCGACGCCGTGGACATCGTCCGGTTCGCCAAGGTGATCGCCCGACGCCCCCGGCTCGTCGAGCGCGTCTTCACCGAGGACGAGCGCGCCTACGCCGAGCGACGCGCCGAGCCCGCACAGCACCTCGCGGCGCGCTTCGCGGCCAAAGAGGCGGTGATGAAGACCCTCGGGGTGGGCATCGGGGCCTTCGCCATGCGGGATGTCGAGGTCGTGCGACCGGTCGGGCCGAGTGGCCGTCGCGGCGCCCCGGCATTGCTGCTGCGCGGGAAGGCGGCGGCATTGGCCGAACGCCGGGGCATCGCGCGGTGGCACGTCTCGCTCACCCACACCGATGCTCTCGCCCTTGCGATGGTGCTTGGCGAGTCGGGCCCCGAGGTCGGCTAGGACCCATGCGGCCGGTGCTCACCGTCGCCGAGATGCGGGCGGCCGACGAGGAGGCCCGGCGGAGCGTCTCGGAGGCCGAGCTCATTCGCCGCGCGGGCTTCGCCGTGGCGATGACGGCCATCGACATGTTGGGCGGCGCCTACGGCCGGCGTGTCGCCGTGCTCGCTGGGAAGGGCAACAACGGCAACGACGGCCGGGTCGCGGCAGGCGTGCTGGCGCGTCGGGGTGCCCGGGTCCGGGTCCTCGACGCGGCGCCGCAGTCGGCACCGATCGGGGGCGTGGACCTGCTCATCGACGCCGCGTACGGCACCGGGTTCCGGGGCACCTACGACGCCCCCGAGGTCCGCGCCGGCGTCCGGGTGCTCGCGGTCGACGTGCCCTCGGGGGTGAACGGTGACACCGGCGAGGCGCCGGGCCGTCCGCTCGTCGCCGAGCGGACGGTGACCTTTGCCGCTCTGAAGCCGGGGCTCGTGATGGGGGAGGGCGCATCGTGCGCGGGCCGGATCGAGGTGGCCGACATCGGGGTCGTCGCCGGGGCGCCCTCCATCGGGCTGGTCGAGGACGCCGACCTGGCGTCGCTGCCGGGCCGGGGCCGCGAGACGCACAAGTGGGCGAGCGCCGTCGCCGTCGTGGCCGGCTCGCCCGGGATGGAGGGAGCGTCGTTCCTCTGCGCGAGGGGCGCATCGCGCGCGGGAGCCGGGATGGTCCGCCTCGCCGTCCCCGGTGCCGACGCGTCGGCCCCGGGCCGCTTCCCCATCGAGGCAGTGCGGCTTCCCCTCGGGCGGGAGGACTGGGCCGACGACGTGCTCGAGATGCTCGGGCGATGCCACGCACTCGTGATCGGGCCCGGCCTCGGCCGCGACGCGTCGACCGTGGCCGCGGTGCGCAGGGTCATCGCACGGTGCGCGCTGCCGGTCGTCGTCGACGCCGACGCGCTCTTCGCGCTCGCCGACGCGCCGGAAGCCTCGAGGATGATCCGGGCGAAGGAGCGGGCGGTCGTCCTCACGCCCCACGACGGCGAGTACGGGCGCCTGGCCGGTGGCGCCCCGGGGCCCGACCGGGTGGCGGCCGCCCGTCGCCTGGCCGCAGCGACCGGCGCGATCGTGCTCGTGAAGGGTTCGACGACGGCCGTCGCCGCGCCGCAGGCCACCGGTCCCGACGTGCTCCTGTCGAACGCGGGCTCCGCTGTGCTCGCCACCGCTGGCACCGGGGACGTGCTCGGGGGGGTCATCGCGGCGTTCGTCGCCCGAGGGCTCGTTCCCATGACGGCCGCCGCGCTCGGCGCCCACGTGCACGGGATCGCCGCCCGCCACGGTCGGCGCCAAGGGCTCGTCTCGGGCGACCTCCCCGATCTCATCGCGGACCGCCTCTCGAGCGGCATCGGCGGCCGTGGCTGAGGGAACGTTCCGCCCGACGTGGCTGGAGGTCGATCTCGACGCGTTGTCGGCCAACGTGGCACTGCTGCGGGCGATCGTCGCACCGGCCTCGATGTGTGCGGTGGAGAAGGCCGACGGCTACGGGCACGGCGCGGAGGCGGTCGCCTCGGCGGCCCTCCAGGCCGGGGCCGACTGGCTGGCGGTCGCCGTCGTCGACGAGGCGATCGCCCTGCGCGAGGCGGGCATCGCCGCCCCGATCCTCCTGCTCTCGGACCCGGTCGCCGACGCCGCCGAGGCCGTCGTCGCGAACCGGGTCACCGCCACGGTGTCGAGCCGGGCCACGCTCGAGGCGCTCGCCTCGGCCTCGGCCCGACTTGGGATCCGGGCCGACGTCCACCTCAAGGTCGACACGGGGATGCACCGCATCGGCGTCGCCCCCGAGCACCTGGCGGGCCTCGCCCGGGCCGCCCTCGAGGCGTCCGGTGTGGAGCTCTGCGGCGTGTTCACCCATCTCGCGGTCGCCGACGGGGCATCGGAGGAGGATCGGGCGTTCACTGCGCTCCAACTGGCGCGATTCGACGACAGTCTGCACGCGGTGCGCGAGCTTGCGGAGCGTCCCCTCCTCGGGCACGCGGCGAACTCGGCGGCCGCCATCGCGTACCCGGGCGCCCGCTACGACCTCGTCCGGACGGGCATCGCGATCTACGGCGAGGTCCCGAGCCAGGCGGTCGGCGATGCGCTCGCCGGCGCGGCGACCGGCCGCCGCCTCCAGCCCGTGATGTCACTGCGCTCGCGGGTGGTCGCGCTCCGGCGCCTGGCCGCCGGCGAGCGGCCCTCCTACGGTCGCGTCCGGCCGCTCCCCGTCGGTTCCACGGTCGCCACCGTCCCGCTCGGCTACGCCGACGGTCTGCCGCGGCGCTATTTCGCCGCTGGAGGCGAGGTGCTGATCGGCCGCCGCCGCCGCGCCCTGGCCGGCGTCGTGACGATGGACCAGATCGTGGTCGACTGCGGTCCCGACGATGACGTCGAGGTGGGCGACGAGGTGGTGGTGCTCGGGGCCCAGGGAGATGAGCGCATCACGGTCTCCGAGTGGGCCCGCGTGGTCGGCACGATCCACCACGAGGTGCTCACCTTGATCGGGGCGCGCGTGCCGCGCATCGCGTCGAGCGACGCGAAGGCCCTGCACGACGGCGGGGTTCCACGGGCGTCGAGGGGCCGATGAGGCGCTCTTGGGTGCCCGGAGCGATCGTGCTCGGCGCCGGTCTCGGCTACGTGCTCGAACGCTCCCTTGCGCGGCGGTGGCGTGCGAGCGAGGACGAGCTGACGGCGGCTGGCCTCTCGATGCCCTCGGACGTCGGCCACCGCTTCGTCACCACCAGCGACGGCGGCCGCATCCACGTGGTGGAGAAGGGGAAGGGGCCGGCGATCGTGCTCATCCACGGCATCACGCTCGGCGTGGGCGTCTGGGCTCGGCAGTTCGCAACGCTCCCGGCGCGCCACCGCGTGGTCGCCATCGACCTACGGGGACATGGCCCCTCGATCGCGGGGTCGGGCGGCTACTCCTTCGAGCGCCTGGCCGACGACGTCCTGGAGGTCCTCGAGGCGTGCGACGTCACGGACGCGGTCGCGGTCGGCCACTCGATGGGCGGGATGGTCCTGCAGCTCGCGGCGATCCGTCGCGCCGAGGTGCTCCGCTCTCACGCGAGCGGCCTGGTCTTCGTGGCAACCGACGCCGGCCCGGCCATCCCGGGCCCGGTCGGTCGGCCCATGGGGCTGTTGACGGCGCGGGTGGCCTGGCGAGCGGCGCGCTATGCCGAGCGGCACGGCAAGGGCGTCTATCCCGTTCGGACCTCGCGACGTGGAGCTCCCGGGCGTGCTTCGGCGAGCACGCCCGAGCCACGGACGTGGAGCTGGTCCGCTCGCTCTCGAGCGCAGTGTCCCCGCGGGCGATGGCCGAGCTGCTCGGGCCGCTCATGGGCTTCGATGTCCGTATCGACCTGCCCCGCATCGAGCTGCCGACCCTGGTCGTCGCCGGGACCCGTGACGCACTGACCCCGGCGCGGCGCGCCCGGTTCTTGGCCTCTCGCATCGCCGGCGCCCGCCTCGAGCTCCTCTCTGGGTGCGGGCACCTCGTCATGCTCGAGCGATCCGAGCAGCTCGACCGGCTCATCGAGGACTTCTCGACGGCACACGCATCGCGCTGAGCGGGGTCGGCCGGGGGCGCCACTACGATGCCGCCGTGGTCGGGCCGGCTTCGCCCGTCGCCTTCGAGGCGTTGAGGGCGGACGCGTTGGGCTGCGTGCGTTGCCCTCTGTCGGCGGGTCGTACCCAGGTGGTCTTCGGGGTCGGGGATCCCCACGCGGCCTTGATGTTCGTGGGCGAGGGACCCGGTCGCGAGGAGGACCTGGCGGGCGAGCCGTTCGTCGGGCGCTCGGGCAAGCTGCTCGACCGCCTGATGCAAGAGGAGCTGTCGATGGACCGGAGCCGGTGCTACATCGCGAACGTCGTGAAGTGCCGGCCGCCCGAGAACCGCGACCCGCTGCCCGACGAGATCGCGGCATGCCGCCCCTATCTCGAGTCCCAGATCGAGCTGATCGACCCGCGCGTCGTGGTCACGCTCGGGAACTTCGCGGCGAGGCTCCTCCTCGAGACCACCGACGGCATCAGGTCCCTGCGCGGCCGCGCCTATCGGTTCCGGGGCGGGCACCTCGTCCCGACCTATCACCCGGCCTTCGCGCTGCGTTCGGGCGGCCAGGTCGTGGCCGAGATGCGGGCCGATCTGATCCGGGCCAAGCGCCTGCTCGCCGCGGGGCCGGGCGCAGGGCCCGCCGCCTTGGAGCGCGGTCCAAGGTGAGCGGATCGTGGTCGATCTGCGTGCACACCGATCGCCCCGAGGCGACCCGGGCCCTCGGCGCGGCGCTCGCCGCGCTGGCGCGCCCGGGCGACGTCGTGCTCCTCGTGGGCGCTCTCGGGGTGGGCAAGACCGTGTTCGCCCAGGGGTTCGCGGTCGGGCTCGGCGTCGAGGGTCCGGTGACGAGCCCGACCTTCACGCTCGTCCGCCAGTACCGTTGCGGCCCCACGGCCCCCGTCCGCCAGCTCGTGCACGCCGACCTGTACCGGCTCGACCACCTGAGCGAGGTGGCCGATCTCGCGCTCTTCGAGCTGCTCGGCGGCGATGGGGTGGCCCTCGTCGAGTGGGGCGACGTCGGTGCGCCGGTATTGGGCGAGGCCACTCTCGAGATCACGCTCGTGCCCGAGCCCGAAGAGCCCGACCGACGCTCGGTGAGGCTCGTCGGCCGGGGGGCGTCGTGGGCCGAGCGGCGGGCGGCGGTCGCCGGGGCGGTCGCGCCGAGGTGATCATCCTTGGGATCGAGTCGGCGACCGATCTGGTCGGTGCAGCCCTAGACGTCGACGGCGCCACGCGCGCCGAGGTGAGCGAGGCTGGAGGGCGACGGCACGCCGAGGCACTGGCGCCGGCGATCGCGGACGTCCTCTCTGCCGGAGGGGTCGCGCTCAGCGATCTCGATGCCATCGCGGTGGACCTCGGGCCCGGGCTCTTCACGGGGCTGCGCGTCGGGCTGGCGACCGCCAAGGGGCTCAGCCAGGCGCTCGGCACCGGGCTCCTCGGGTGCACGAGCCTCGAGGCGCTCGCGTGCGGCGCGTTGGACGAGGGGTGGTCGGGGACCGTCCTCGCCGTGGTCGATGCCCGGCGGGGCGAGGTCTTCGTCGGGCGCTACGGCCGGGACGCGACGAACGGGACCGTCGAGCTGGTGGCGCCGGCGAGGCACCGGCCCGAGGAGCTGTCCTCGCTGGCGACCGGTCTCTCGGGCGTGCTCGCGCTCGGCGACGGCGCGCTGCGCTACCGCGACCTGCTCGAGGGGATCGACGGGGTCACGATGGGAGAGAGCACCCGCGCCCACCCGAGCCCGGCGACGCTCGCGTCGCTCGCGGCTCGCCGGATCGCGGCGGGAGCACGGCTCGTCGGTCCGGCCGAGCTCGGGGCCATGTACCTGCGCGACGCCGATGCCCGGATCAACTGGGTGCGGCGCGATCCGGTGGGGGCGAGCGGTGCGTGAGGCGACGGCGCTCGAGGGGTTGAGCATCCACACCATGCACCGCCGCGACCTGAAGGCGGTGCTCGACATCGAAAAGCGCGTCTTCCCCGAGCCGTGGAGCTCGACGATCTTCGCTTCGGAGCTCGCGCTCCGTCACGGTCGCTCCTATCGCGTGGCGCGCCTCGGACGACGAATCGTCGGGTACCGGGGGCTCATGTTGACCGGGCCCGAGGCCCATGTGACGACCATCGCGGTCGCTCCGGAGTACCAGCGGCACGGGATCGCCACGATGCTCCTGCTCGACGCGCTGCGGGTCTCGATCGAGTCCGGCGCGAGCCAGCTGTCCTTGGAGGTCGCGTTCTCCAACCACGGTGCCCAGGCGCTGTACCGGCGCTTCGGTTTCGCGCCCGTCGGCGTCCGCAAGGGTTACTACCAGGTGACCGGCGAGGACGCGTACGTGATGTTCGCCTACGAGATCGACTCCCCGCACTACGCACAGCGCTTGTCGGCGCTCGCCGAGGAGCTGCGCGGGAGGCCGGCGGTCGGCCCATGAGGGTGCTCGGCATCGAGACGTCGTGCGACGAGACGGCGGCCGCGGTGGTCGCGCCGGGCCCGACCGTCGTGTCGTCGGTCGTCTCGAGCCAGGTCGACCTGCACGCTCGGTTTGGCGGCGTGGTCCCGGAGCTGGCCGGACGGGCCCACCTGGAACGCCTGACGCCGGTGATCGACGAGGCGCTCTCGCGGGCCGGCCCGGCGGGTGAGCCGCCCGTGGACGCGGTGGCGGTCACGTGCGGGCCGGGGCTCATGGGATCCCTGCTCGTCGGGCTCAGCCACGCGAAGGGCCTCGCCATGGCATGGGACGTGCCGTTCGTCGGCGTCAACCACCTGGAGGGGCACCTCTTTGCCTCGCTCCTCGACCACCCCGACCTCGACTGGCCGCTCGTGGTGCTGCTCGTCTCGGGGGGTCACACCGTCCTCGTGCTCGTCGAGGGCCTCGGCCGCTACAGGCTGCTCGGCCAGACCCTCGACGACGCGGCGGGGGAGGCCTTCGACAAGGTGGCGCGCTATCTCGGCCTCGGCTACCCGGGCGGCCCGGCGATCGACCGTGTTGCACGGGAGGGCGACCCCCGGGCCTTTGCCTTCCCCCGCGCCATGCGCGACGAGGGCTTCGACTTCTCCTTTTCGGGTCTGAAGACGGCGGTCGTCCGCAGCGTGGACAAGGCGCCCGACGCGTCGAGCGAGGACGTCGCGGCCTCCTTCCAGGAGGCGGTCGTGGACGTGCTCGTGGCCAAGGCGCGTCGGGCCGCAGCGGCGACCGGGGCGCGGGGCGTGTGTCTGGCCGGCGGCGTGGCCGCGAACTCCCTCCTGCGGCGCCGCATCGAGGAGGCCTGTGCGCAAGACGGCATCGAGGCGCTCGTGCCCACCATGGCGATGTGCACCGACAACGCGGCGATGATCGCGGCGGCGGGCCAGTGGCGCCTCGCGCACGGCGGCCCGAGCCCGTGGTCGCTCGGAGCCGAGCCGAACCTGTTCCTGGCCGACGCCGACTGAACCATGGCGGGGATCCTGCGTGCGGCGGACTTTGCCCCCGACCCCTTCGCACAGTTCGCGGCGTGGTTCGCCGCGGCCGGCTCGATCCGCCAGCCCGAGGCGGCCGCGCTGGCCACGGCGTCGGCCGACGGTGTGCCCTCGGTGCGCATGGTGCTGCTGAAGGGGTGGGGAGAGGCGGGCTTCGTCTTCTTCACCAACTACGAGAGCCGGAAGGGCGAGGAGCTGGCAACCAACCCCCGCGCCGCGCTCGTCGTCCACTGGGAGCCGCTCGGTCGCCAGATCAGGGTCGAGGGAGCGGTCGAGCGCACGAGCGAGGACGAGTCCGACGCCTACTTCGCGACCCGCCCGCGAGGCAGCCAGCTGGCCGCCCGGGCGTCGCACCAGAGCCGCCCGCTCGCCGACCGGGCCGAGATCGACGCGGCGTTCGTCGCGCTCGAGAGGCGCTTCGCAGGTGGGCCGGTGCCGCGCCCGAGGACCTGGGGGGGTTTCCGCCTGGTGCCGAGCGCGGTCGAGTTCTGGCAGCACCAGGAGCACCGCCTGCACGACCGTCTCGTCTACCGCCGAGCGGGGACCGGTTGGCGGCTCGAGCGCCTGGCGCCCTGACCCCGACGCCGACGCGGCCCGCCGCGGAAATAAAGGAAGAAAGATGTGCGTTAACTAGCGAAACCGACGAGAGAAGGGGGCCCACATGCCGATCGCCGTGGTCACCGGTGGCTCGAAGGGGCTGGGGCGGGCGCTCGTCGCCGAGCTCCTCGCCAGGGGCTGGTCCGTGGTCACCGACGCCCGGGACGCTCGGGCCCTCGCCGAGGCCCATGGCCGCCCACCCGGTTCCAGCGGCACGCTCATGGCGATCGCCGGCGACGTCGCCGATGCGGCGCACCGGGATGCGCTGGTCGGGGCCGCCCGCCGGCTCGGAGGGCTCGACCTGCTGGTCAACAACGCCAGCACGCTCGGCCCCTCGCCGATGCCCGAGTTGTCCCGTTATCCCCTGGAGGCCTTCCGGCGCGCCTATGAGGTCAACGTGGTGGCGCCGCTCGGGTTGATCCAGTCCGCACTCGGGCTGCTCCAGGATTCGGAGAATCCGAGGATCGTCAACCTCACCTCGGACGCATCGGTGGCGGCCTACGAGGGTTGGGGCGGCTACGGATCGTCGAAGGCGGCGCTCGACCACTTGAGCGCGGTCCTCGCCCTCGAGGAGCCCGAACTCCGGGTCTGGGCGCTCGACCCAGGCGACATGCGCACCCAGATGCACCAGGACGCCTTCCCTGGTGAGGACATCGGGGACCGGCCGCCGCCCGAAGCGGTGGTGCCGGCGGTCATGGCGCTGATCGAGAGCGACCGCCCGAGCGCGCGGCTGCGAGCGTTCGAGGTGGCCTCGCGATGACGCTCACCCCCCCAGCGCCGTCCTCGGTCCGGGTGGAAGCGCTCAGCTTCGACCTCCCGCGTGCACTCGAGGCGAGCGCGCCGCCCGAGGCTCGGGGCTTGACCCGCGACGCGGTGCGGATGATGGTTGCTCGCCGCCACGACCGCTCGATCGAGCATGCGAGCTTTTCGTCGATCCCGACCTTCCTCGACGACGGTGACCTCGTCGTGGTGAACACCTCGGGGACCCTCGCCGCAGCGCTCGCTGCCAGCGACGCAGCGGGGCGCCCCCTCGAGGTGCACCTGTCGAGCGAATTGCCTGCGGGGCTCTGGACCCTCGAGCTGCGGCGCGAGGGCCGGCCCCATCTGCGGGCGGCGGTGGGCGACGAGCTCACGCTCCCGGCCGGCGGGCGCGCCTCGCTTCTCGCCGCCTACGCCCCCCACGGCTCGGGCGTTCGCCTGTGGGTCGCATCGCTGTCGCTGCCCGAGCCGCTGCTCTCGTATCTCTCGGCGCACGGCACGCCGATCCGCTACGGCTACGTGCAGGGGGAGTGGCCGATCACCATGTACCAGAACGTGTATGCGACCGAGCCCGGCTCGGCCGAGATGCCGAGCGCCGGGCGTCCCTTCACACCCGAGGTGCTGACCAGGCTCCTGGCCAAGGGGGTCGGGGTGGCCCCCGTGCTCTTGCACACCGGTGTGGCCTCGCTCGAGGCGAACGAGGCACCCTACGCCGAGTACTTCAGGGTGACGCCCTCCACGGCGCGCCGGGTGAACGAGACGAGGCGCGCCGGCGGACGCGTCATCGCCGTCGGGACCACGGTGGTCCGGGCACTCGAGACCGTGGTCGACGGGCGCGGCACGCTCAGCCCTGGCCGGGGCTGGACCGAGACCGTGATCACCCCGGATCGCCCGGTACGCGCCGTCGACGGCCTCCTGACGGGCTGGCACGAGCCCGAGGCCTCGCACCTCGCCATGCTCGAGGCGATCGCCGGGCGCGAGCTGCTCGAGCGCTGCTATGCCGAGGCGGTGGCCGAGGAGTACCTGTGGCACGAGTTCGGCGACGTGCACCTGGTGCTGCCGTGACGAGCGAGCTCGATGCCGCGCCGCTCGCGAGCCTGCCGACCACCCGCCGGGCGATCCTGGTCTCCATCAAACGCGCCGGGGCGAGCACCGCCGCCGAGCTCGCCTCGCGTCTCGGCATCACGCCGGCTGCGGTCCGCCAGCAACTGCACCGCCTGGGGGAGGACGGGCTTGTGGTGCACCGTCCCGAGACCGATGGCCCGGGCCGACCGGCTCACCGCTACGAGCTGACCCCGGCCGCCGAAGCGCTGTTCCCCAAACGCTACGGCGACCTGACCGCCGAGCTCCTCGGCTACTTGGGTGGTCCCGAGAGCGACGAGGTGGACCGGCTCTTCGAGCGCCGGGGGCGGCGTCGGCTGGAGGCCGCGGCGCCCCGGCTCGCCGAGCGCACCCTCGACGCGCAGGTGGCCGAGCTCACGAGCATCCTCGACGAGGACGGCTATCTCGCCGACGTCGAGGCCCTGGAGGGCGGGGGGTGGCGCATCACCGAGCACAACTGCGCCATTCTCACCGTGGCGAGCGGCTATGCCCAGGCGTGCTCGAGCGAGCTCGCGTTCATACGCGCCGCACTGCCCGGGGCGAGCGTGGCGCGGGTGGCCCACCTGGTCGACGGCGCACACGTGTGCGCCTACGAGGTGCGCCCGTTGCCCTGAAGGCGACCGGCTCTCGGTGTCGGGGTCCGGGCGACGACGTGCCCTACAGTTCCGCGCAGGCTTCCGAGGAGACCATGCATGCCCGACGAGCACCCCGACACCCCGGCCGAACCGTCGGCGCCACCGCCCTACCCGGGATCCGCTCCTCCCCCGTACCCGGCTCCGCCCTCCCAGGCTCCTCCCGACCCCTGGTTCCGCCCGGCGCCACCGCCCCCGCCCCCCGGCGGATACCCGCCACCGGGGGGCGGGTACTTCCCCCCGAACGCACCGCCCTATGGGCGCGCTGCGCCCGGTGGCCCCTACGGCGGGCCCGGCCCTGGATACGGCGCATCGGGGTACCCCCCCGGGGCCCCCTTCGCGAGCTACTGGGCCCGGGTGGGCGGGTTCCTGATCGACACCGTGATCCTCTTCGTGGTCTCGCTCATCTACCTGGTGCCGAGCCACGCGTTCGAGGGGGCGACCACCACGGCCAACGGGGTCCACGCGCGCGGCAGCGTCTCGAGCGGAGGGGTGCTCGTCCTGCTCGTGGTGGGTGCCCTCTATGCCGGGTTGCTGATCGGGCTGCGTGGCCAGACCGTCGGCATGATGGCGGCGCGGATCAAGGCCGTCGACGTCGCGACCGGTGGGGTCATCGGGTTCTGGCGAGCGATCGGGCGTGACCTCTTCGAGCGCCTGCTCGGCGCCCTCTTCCTCATCCCCCTGCTCATCGATCTGCTCTTCCCCGCCTGGGACCCGCGGCGCCAGACGCTGCACGACAAGATCACCAACA
>DAHUZM010000023.1 GCA_027306525.1 Acidimicrobiaceae bacterium | reverse complement strand
GCTCGCCATCTCCGACGCCGTCAACACGGCCCTCGCAGCGCAGAACGTCTCCGTCCTGCGCATCGCGGGCACCGACGGCACGGACACCTCGGTCCAGCTGGCGAGGTTCGAGCTGAACCGCTACGGGGTGAACGACGGCCTCGGCTGGGCCGACCAGGGCTGTGGAACCATCAAGATGCTCAACAACATGCAGTACCAGGGTTGCACGACCGACATCGCGCTCGCCCGTGGCGACTACTACTCGGACGCCATCACCTCGAGCGTGGTGACCGGCCGCAGTCTCGAGCCGATCATCTTGAGCGAGAACCCGACCACCCTCGGGACCTACGCGACCGGGTTCTTCAACCAGGCGGGCAGCCCCTATGGGATCCAGCCGGAGTACGCGATACCGGGGATCACCCCGATCCCCGGCTCGGGCACGACGATCAGCTCGATCACCGTCTTCGGTGGTCCGCTGGCCATCGCACCGAGCACCCTGCAGGCGGCGCTGAACGCCATCGCTGCGGGATAACTTCGGCCGGGTCGGGAGGAAACTCCTGCGCTCGAGAAGCCGTGAGTACGGAGAAGGGGCCCTTCGGGGCCCCTTCTCCGTACTCGGGTGCGATGGAAGCCTCAAGGGACAGCGGCGGGGAGCGTCCGGGCTCGTGTGGCGAAGGTTGTGATCGAGCGTGATCGAGGGGCGTCGACCAGGGCCTATCGACGAGGGCATATTGGTCGGCACTTCTCGTTGAACTCTCGTCGCCCGCTACGTAATGTCTCGGGAGCCAACGTCTCGGTATCGGCCGACGAGCCGATCAAAGCCTGCAACCAAGATGCGGAGCATCGGAGGACTTCAATGCCCAAGGGTCGAGCTGCGTTCCGACTTCGAGGACCCCGTCGCTCGCGGCTGCTCGCGCGCTTGGTGCCGGTCACCATCGTCGCGGCCTTGGCCGGCGGCATGCTTGGGGCCACGTTTCCGGTGACCGCTGGCGCGTCATCGGTCAACAGCGTGTACTTCAGCGGGGCCAGTCAGGCTGCGGGCGTCGTGACCACGTGGACCGTGCAGTTCTCGACCGGTGGGACATCGTCGCTCTCTGCGGGGAGCACCATCACGATCAGCTTCGCTCCCGGCTTCTCCATGACGAACCCGGCCCCGGTGACCCTGGCCTCGGGGTTCGGCTCGTGTGCCGAGACGAACTCGACGTCGGGGCCGACGATCACCATCACGCTGGCGAATAGCGCCAACCAGACCTGCGCGATCGGGCCCGGGCAACCGCTCTACGTTCAGATCGGAAACGTGACGAACCCCGGGCCGGGGAGCTACTCGGGCACCCTGTTCACCGTCTACACCAGCCACGACCAGACCCCGACCAGCGCCGATAGTCCTCCTTTTTATCTTGAGCCCACCGTGACCATCACCAACGGCTCGGTCGGGGAGGTCTCGAACGTGACCTTTGCCGCAGCGTCGTACGCGCCCAACGCCACGACGTCGTGGACGGTCGGCTTCACCCCTGCGACGAGCCTGAGCTCGGGCGCCCAGATCTACATCACGTTTGCGAGTGGGTTCGGCATTCCGAGCTCCGTGTTCCCTGGGACGACCTCGGGGTTTGGTTCCTGCTCATTGGGTTCGGGAACCGGTGGCGGGACGACCGTCGATTTCGCGCTCGGTGGCGTCAACTGCTTCATCCCGGGCGGGACGCCGCTGACCCTGCAGCTGCTCGGGATCGTGAACCCGGGTGCGGGGACCTACACGAACACCGATTTCCAGGTGTGGACTGATCTCGACACCAACCCGAACTCGCCGACCACCTCCATCGTCATTGGCGGCACGGGGGTGGTCACCACGACCGCCGCCACCGCGGTGACCTCGAGCAGCGCCACGCTGAACGGCACCGTCAACCCCGGCGGAACGCTCCAGAGCTGCAAGTTCGCCTATGGCACATCGAACGTCCTCACGGGGGCGACCGTCGTTGCGGCCCCCAGTCCGGGCAACGGGAACGTGGCGGTCGCCGAGACGCTCCCGATCGCCGGCCTGATCGCCAACACCACCTACTACTTCCAGCTCGAGTGTTCCAACGGCAACGGCGGCATCGTCAGCTTCTTCACCGGCACCGGCGTGGTGACGACGACCGCCGCCACGTCGATCACCCCGAACAGCGCGACGCTCAACGGCACCGAGAATTCGGGCGGGGTCGCGCAAACCTGCAACTTCGCCTACGGCACCTCGGGCGTCTTGGCGGGGGCGACGATCGTTGCGGCACCGAATCCCGGGTCGGGGAGCAGCGCGGTTGCCGAGAGTGTCTCGGTCAGCGGCCTGACCGCCAACACCACCTACTACTTCCAGCTCGAATGCACCAATGGCAACGGGGGCATCCTCAGCTTCTTCACGAACAACACGCCGTTGCCGATCCAGATCTATGGGACCGACCCGATCGGGACGTCGATCGCGATCTCCCAGGCCGAGTACCCGACCAACGGCTCGGCTTCGGCCGTCGTGCTCGCCCGTGACGACTTCTTCTCCGACGCCCTCGCCGGTGGCCCACTGGCCGCTGCGCTGAACGGTCCGATGCTGCTGACCGAGGGGGCACCGATCAGCGCGACGCTCGATCCCCGCACCCAGGCCGAGATCCAGCGGGTGCTGCCGGCAGGGGGGACCGTGTACATCCTGGGCGGCAACCTGGCGATTTCCCCGACCGTCGACAGCACCCTGCGGACGCTCGGCTACCAGGTGGTTCGCGAGGCGGGGGTCAACGCGTACGCGACGGCGGTGGACATCGCCCAGCAGATGGGGAACCCCTCGACCATCTTCGAGGCCACCGGGACCAGCTACTACGACGCGCTCTCCGCCGTGCCCGCCGCCATCAAGCAACATGCGGCCATCCTGCTCACCAACGGCAACGTGCAGGCACCCGAGACGGCTGCGTACCTGAGTGCGCACCCCTCCGATGTCCGCTACGCCATCGGCGGGCCGTTGGCGGCAGCGGGCGCGGACCCGACCGCCACGGCCATCTACGGCAACGACCTCTACGCCACGTCGGCCGCGGTGGCCTCGACGTTCTTCCCTTCGGCGACCATCTTCGGAGCGGCGACCTCGGCCACCTTCACCGACGCGCTCGGTGGCGGCGTCTACATGGCGACCGGTGGGCGATCCGGACCGCTCCTCATCGTCGACCCCAACACGCCCTTGCCCGCCGAGATCCTGCCCTACCTGGCAAGCCTGACCCCGGGGGCGCAGGGGTACGTGTTTGGTGGACCGCTTGCCATCGCTCCGAGCGTGCTCACCGCCCTCCAGCAGGCCGTCGGATAGGGCGCCTTGTTGCGGCGGGCTCCGGGTGCTTCAGGCCCGGAGCCCGGGAGCGGCCGAGGCCATGGCGCCTTGCGTGGAGGACGGGTCGTTCGTTTGGCCCCTGCCGTCCGAGGACGAGGCCCCGAGGCGTCCTGGACTGCCCTGTAGGGCCTTGATGCTGCTGAGAACGCGCGAGCCCAATCCTCGCGGGGACGCCGGTAGTCTCGATGACACCCACGGTTGAGCCCACTCCCGGAGGTGATCGATGACCCCTCAACTTCGTCGCGCCATGCCCCGTTCGATCCAATGGGTTGCTGCTGGCGCGGCCGCCCTCTCGCTGGTCACTGCCGCTGGACAGGCCGGAGCGACCAAGACACCCAAGCACAAGCCGCGCGGCACCCCGACGACCCGTGTGAAGGCCCATCATCAGAAGGCGAAGAAGGCGCCCCCGCTCGGCCACGCCGTGACACTGAGCTTCTTCTTGAAGCCGACGAAGAAGACGCTCACGTCGGCGACGGGAAAGAAGCTGCATCCGGGTACCCCCGCCGGACAGGGCGACACGCTGCACCTGTTCGACAAGGCCTATAGCGGGAGTCACGCGCGCCATGGGAAGCGGGTTGCTGCGACCGACAGTCTCACCTGCACGTACACCAGCGCGACGACTGCGAAGTGCAACTACCAGATCACCGTCAAGGGCTCCAAGGTCACGGCCCACCAGGTTGCTGCGACGTTCTCGGCGGGAGTTATGACCATGCCGGTCAACGGCGGCACCGGGAAGTACCAGAGAGCGAAGGGCCTCATCACCGAGACGGGCATCGCCGGGTCGCGCAACGCCGATCTCTCCGTCGTGGTGCTGCCTTCAGCGAGCTGACCCCAGGGGTCTGGATCAGGAGCGCTCCAGCGCTCCCGTCCATTGGGCGCCAGGGAACCGAGTCCCAATGAGCACGCAGGACGCCAGGGCCGCCGTTGGGTTGGCCTCGGAGCCTGGCAGGGCTTCGAGATCGGTGCGATGACGCTGGCTGGAGGGTCGCGATCGGAGCCATCGTTCGGATCTGCGGCGCGGATCGACGCCCAGCACGGTTTCTCACCCTCGCCCTCGCCCTCGTTCGGGAAATTCGCTCGGGATCTGTCATTCCAAGAGGGTCGAGGCAGTTGAACCAATTGGGCCGAGGAGAACGGTTGCCCTATCGTCTCGGCCACCCTCAGGCTCTCCGACGGGTGGTGCCCGTCGGCGGATCACGCGTGGAGTGGGAGTGCGGAAGGACGGGATGGGTGAAGGCATCCCGTGGAGACAAGGAGACCACAGTTTGAAGATCCTGAAGAGGCTCCGGCCTCATCGCCTGGTCGTGACGGCCGCAGGGGCCGGTCTCGGGGTGCTGAGTGTCCTCAGCGCCGCGGTGATCGCCCCCGGCGTGGCGTCGGCGGCCACGCCACCGGTG
>DAHUZM010000021.1 GCA_027306525.1 Acidimicrobiaceae bacterium | reverse complement strand
CAGGGTCATGCGGCCGAGCAGGTCGGCCACCCGCACCTCGATGGGCACTGCGGGGTCCTCGTAGGGCGCCATCTTCCCGTCGTGGTCCAGGTCCCGGAACTCGGGCATCGCTCCCCCCTTCGTGCGGTCCGACCCTTCTAGCAGGCCGAGGCGGCGCGGACCCACCCGCCTCGCTGCGACAATTGGCCGGCCCGGCCGAGGCGGCCGGGCCACCACCCAAGGAGGAGCCGTGGGGGCCATGACCCGACCCGAGGCGCGCCGCCTCGCAACGCCGGTCGACGAGCCCGGCTGCGGCCACGTCCGCGCCCGGCCGCCGAGCGGGGTCCTTCGCTTGGCGAACGCCCCGAGCCGGCAGGTGATCGGCCGATGAGCCTCGAACGCCGGCCCCTCGCGGGAGGGCACGTGCCCGACGAGCTCGGCTACGCGGGCCCCGAGCACCTCGAACCCGCCTACGTCGCCGCCTACGACCGCAAGCAGAAGTACGACCCGAGCGCGGACATCGAGGAGCTCGCTCGCCGCGGGCTCGACGACAGCTCCACGCTGCTCGACATGGGCTGCGGGACGGGGACCTTTGCGCTCGCGGTCGCCCCGCGTTGCGCGCGGGTCATCGCGGTCGACGTGTCCCCGGCGATGGTCGCCCACGTCGCCGCGGCGGCCGAAGCCCGCGGTCTGGCGAACGTGGAGGTCATCCAGGGCGGCTTTCTCACCCACCACCACGAGGGGCCCCCGGTCGACTTCGTGTTCACCCGCAACGCGCTGCACCACCTCCCCGACTTCTGGAAGGCCATCGCGCTCGGCCGCCTCGCCGCCGTCATGAAGCGGGGTGCCTGGCTGTGGCTGCGCGACCTGCTCTACGCGTTCGAGCCGAGCGAGGTCGCGATCGTGATGGACGGATGGTTCGCAGCCGCAGCCGACGATCCGCTCGAGGGCTACACGCGTGAGGACCTCGCCACCCATGTGCGGACCGAGTTCTCGACCTTCACCTGGCTGCTCGAGCCGATGCTCGCGCACGCGGGCTTCCGGGCCATGGACGCCGAGGTCGACCGGCGTCGGACCTACGCCCGCTACGCCTGCGTGAAGCTCTGAGGGCCACGATCGCCGCCGGCTCGACGCGCGACCGGCCGCCGTCACCCACGCGGGAGCGACGGTGACTCATCCATGCCGACGCCCGCGGTCCCGGTGCGCCGCACCCTAAGCTGGTCGTGAGTTCCGCCTTCGAGGAGGCTCCCATGGCCGAATTGCTCCCTTCGCCCCCCGCCGGTCGCTACGAGGACCCCGCGACCGAGCGCCTCTATCGAAAGCAGCGCCTGGCGGCGGCGTTCCGGCTCTTCTCCCGCTTCGGCTTCGAGGAGGGCGTGGCCGGGCACATCACCGCACGGGACCCCGAGGACACCGAGACGTTCTGGGTGAACCCCTTCGCCATGCACTTCGGGCACATCTCGGTCTCGGACCTCATCCAGGTCGACGCCTCGGGCGAGGTCATCGACGGCGACCGACCGGTGAACCGGGCCGCCTTCGCCATCCATTCCCAGGTGCACGCGGCGCGCCCCGACGTGGTCGCGGCGGCCCACTCCCACTCGGTCCACGGCAAGGCCTGGTCGGCGCTCGGGAGGCTCCTCGAGCCCATCACCCAGGACGTGTGCGCCTTCTACGAGGACCACGGGCTCTTCGACGACTACACCGGGGTCGTCCTCGACACCGAGGAGGGCAAGCGGATCGCCCACGCGCTCGGCGAGCACAAGGCGGTCATCCTGCGCAACCACGGGCTCTTGACCGTCGGCCACAGCGTCGAGGAGGCCGCGTGGTGGTTCATCACGATGGAGCGCTCGTGCCAGGCCCAGCTGCTGGCGTCGGCGGCCGGCACGACGGTGCTCATCGATCCCGACCAGGCCACGCGCACCCACGCCCAGATCGGCCACCCGATGGCCGGCCGGATCAACTTCAAGCCGCTCCTCGACCGCATCGTCGCCGAGCAGCCCGACCTGCTCGACTGATCGGGACCCGGCGCGGGCGCCGGGCCGGGCGCTGGACGACGACCCCGAAGGCCATCGGCCACGAGCGCTCGGCGGGCGACGCCCGGGCCGGGGGTGCTCAGCGGCGGGCGTCGAAGGTCGCGACGAGCGTCCTCGCCGCCCGGGCCTCGTCGACCCGGCGCACCGGGGTGGTGCGCGGCGACCCCTCCAAGGTGCCCTCCTGCGCCCGGGCGGCCACCCGCTCGAGGGCTTCGGCCAGCGCGACGAGCGTCTCGTAGCTCTCGGTCTCGGTCGGCTCGACCATGAGCGCGTCCTCGACGATGAGCGGGAAGGCGACGGTCGGCGGATGGAAGCCCTCCTCGATGAGTCCCTTGGCCACGTCGTGGGCGGAGGCGCCGGTCCGCTTGTGGAGCGCGGCCGCCGAGAACACGACCTCGTGCATGCAGGGCCTGTCGAACGCGACGTCGAAGGTCGAAGAGAGACGCTCGCGGATCCAGTTCGCGTTGAGCACGGCCCGCTCGGCCACCTTGTGCAGGCCGTCGGCGCCGTGGACCTCGATGTAGGCGAGCGCCCGGGCCAGCACGAGGGCGTTGCCGTGCCAGCCGTGCACCCGGCCGATCGAGCGCTCGGGGGTGTGCCATCCGTAGCGAGCCTCGCCGTCCTCGCTGTCCAGGCGGACCGGGCGCGGCCCGGGGAGGAACTCGACCAGGTGCTCGGCCACCGCGACCGGCCCGGCCCCCGGTCCCCCACCCCCGTGGGGGGTGGCGAAGGTCTTGTGCAGGTTCAGGTGCACGATGTCAAAGCCCATGTCGCCGGGCCGCACCACGCCCAAGATGGCGTTCAGGTTCGCGCCGTCGTAGTACATGAGCCCGCCCACCTCGTGCACACAGCGCGCGATCTCGGCGATGTCCTCCTCGAAGAGCCCGAGGGTGTTGGGGTTGGTGAGCATCATCCCCGCCACGTCGGTGTCGAGCACAGCGCGCAGTGCCTCGAGGTCGACGAGGCCCCGCTCGTCGCTGCGCACCGTCGTCGTCTCGTAGCCGCCGAGGGTCACCGACGCCGGGTTCGTGCCGTGCGCGGAGTCCGGGATGATCACCCGCCGGCGTCGCTCGCCCCGCGCCTCGTCGTGGGCCCGCATGAGCAGCAGCCCGGTGAGCTCGCCCGCCGCACCGGCCGCCGGCTGGAGCGTGGCCGCCGCCATGCCGGCGAGCTCGCAGAGCGCCGCCTCGAGCGCGACGAGCGTCGCGAGCCATCCCTGGGCGAGCGCCGCTGGAGCCGCGGGGTGCACGCTGGCCAGGCCCGGGAGCGCGGCGACCGCGTCGCAGACCTTGGGGTTGTACTTCATGGTGCACGAGCCGAGCGGGTAGGCCCCGAGGTCGACCGAGTACTGGCGGTGGCTGAGCCGGGTGAAGTGCCCGACCAGGTCCCGCTCGGAGACCTCGGCGACGTCGACCGGCGCCGCCCGGCGATGCTCGGGCGCCACCAGCGCTTCGAGGGGGGTCTCGGGGACCTTCGTCGTGGGCAGCTGCCAGCTCGCCCGGCCCGGACGCGACAGCTCGAAGATGGTCGGCTCGTTGTCCCGGCCGACGAGGGGGGCACTCGACGCCCGTCCTCCCGAGGCGGCCATCAGCGGAGCACCTTGTCGAGCGCGGCGACGAGGCCGTCGATCTCGTCTCTCGTGCGCCGCTCGGTGACCGCGACGAGGAGGCCGTGGCGCGCCGCGTCCGCCCCGAGGGAGCCGTCGCCCCCCTCCCCCACGAGCGCATCCAGCGCGACGCCACCGAGGTAGCCCTCCTCGGCCAGGCGCTCGATGGCGAGCTCGGCCGGCAGGCGGAGGTGCAGCGCGAACTCCCGCAGCGTGGGCGTGGCCCCGCTCAGCGGCTCGACCCCATCGATGCCCACCATGGCGTCGCGGCAGTAGCGGGCCCCCCGGGCGCACCTGGTGGCGACCTCGGCGAGGCCCGAGGTGCCGAGCCACCCGAGCTGGACCGCTGCGGTGAGCGCCATGAGCGTCTGGTTCGTGCAGACGTTGGAGGTCGCCTTCTCCCGGCGGATGTCCTGCTCGCGGGCCCGCAGGGTCGTGACATAGGCGAGGCGCCCGTCGGCGTCGAGCGTCTCGCCCACCAGGCGGCCCGGGAGGCGGCGCACGTGGTCAGCGGCGCAGCAAAACAGGCCGAGATACGGGCCGCCGAAGGAGAGCGGGGTCCCGAAGGGCTGTCCCTCCCCCACCGCCACGTCGGCCCCCCAGTTGGCCGGGCTGCGCACGATCGCCGCGGCGACCGGGTCCGCCGCCAGCGCGAGCAGAGCGCCGCGCTCGTCGCACATGCGCCGTGCCGGGCCCAGGTCCTCCAGGCAGCCGAGGTAGTTGGGGTAGGCGGCCACGATCACGCCGATGCCGCTCTCCTTTTCGACCGCCGACCAGTCGGTCACCCCCTCACGGAGGGGCACCTCCATGATGCGATGGCCGGTCCCCGCAGCGAAGGTCCTGAGCACGGCGCGCCACTGGGGGTGGACCCCGGCCGAGACGAGCACGCCGCCGCGCTTGGTCACGCCGACGCCGAGGTTGACCGCCTCGACCAGCGCGCTGGCCCCGTCGTAGAGCGAGGCGTTCGCGATGGGCAGGCCGAAGAGGCGGCTCAGCATGGTCTGGAACTCGAAGATCGCCTGCAGCCCGCCCTGGGCGACCTCGGGCTGGTAGGGGGTGTAGGCGGTCACGAACTCGGAGCGGCCGGCGAGTGCGCGGACCACCGGCGGGACCTCGTGGTCGTACGCGCCGGCCCCGGCGAAGCACACGAGCCCCGCCGCGCCGTTGGCGGCGCCGCGCCCGGCGGCCCGCCCCAGGACGTCGGGCTCGGGGAGGCCCTCTGGAAGCCCGAGGCCCGACGCGAGCCGGAGCGCTGCGGGGACGGCGTCGAAGAGCTCGTCGAGGGAGCCGAGCCCGAGGAAGCCGAGCATGTCGGCGATGTCCTCGTGGGTGTGGGGCAGATAGTCGGGCACCGCGTCAGGCCTCCGAGGCCAAGACCGGGAGCCGGTGCACGCGCGCCGGGAGCTGGCGGCCGCGCTGGTCGATGACGACGGGATCGCCCGCCTTGAGCCCAGGCTCGGTGTCGATGAGCGCGAGTGCGATGCCCACCTCGAGCATCGGCGAGAAATTGCCGCTCGTGACCCGCCCGATCGCCACGCCCCCGAGCGAGACGGCCGCCGGCTCGCGCGGGGGCTGGCGACCCTCGGTGACGAGCCCCTTCAGCGACCGGCGCACCCCCCGCTGGCGCTCGGCCTCGAGCGCGGCTCGGCCCGAGAACTCCCCCTTGTCCCAGCCGACGACCCACGACAGGCCGGCCTGGAGCGGGGTGATGCCCGGCCCGAGCTCGTGGCCGTGCAGGGGCAGGCCCGCCTCGAGGCGCAGCGTGTCGCGTGCGCCAAGGCCCGCCGGGGTCGCCCCGGCCTCGAGGAGCGCCCGCCACAGCGCGGCCGCGGCCTCGGCGGGCACGGCGCACTCGACCCCGTCCTCGCCCGTGTAGCCGGTGCCCGCCACGGTGAGGGGGTGCCCGCGCCAGAAGACCTCGCCGACGCGGAACCGGCCGACCGCTGCGGCCTCGCGCGACACGGTGGCGAGGATACGGCGGGCGGCGGGCCCTTGGACCGCGAGCACGGCCCGGCGCTCAGTGACGTCGGTGCCCGGGAGCACGGCGCGCACCCGCTCGGTGTTGGACGCGTTCGGCATGACGTCGAAGCGTTCGGCGCCGAGCCACCACACGATCATGTCGTCGACCACCGAGCCGTCGTCGGCCAGCAAATGGGTGTACTGGGCGCGGCCCGGGGCGATGGCGCGCAGGTCGTTGCTGAGGGTCCGCTGCAGCGCGTCGAAGGACCCGTTGCCCTCGACCCGGACGGTACCGAGGTGGCTCACGTCGAACATCGCGGCCCCGCTGCGGCACGCCCGGTGCTCGGCAATGGTGCCCGAGGGGTACGAGAGGGGCATCTCCCAGCCGCCGAATTCGACGAGCTTGGCGCCGAGCGCCACGTGCTCGCCGTGGAGCGCCGAGTGCTTGGGTCCTTGCGCGGCCGGGCTCACCGAGAGCGCAGCCTATGGGCTCAGGCGGCCCGGAGGCCCCGGGGGTCGAGCCCGTTGCGGGCGAGCAGCGAGAGGAAGTCGCGCTGGTAGACCACGATGAGGGAGACCTCGGGGTACAGCTCGCGCAGCCGGCGGATCTTGGCGTTCTTGC
>DAHUZM010000017.1 GCA_027306525.1 Acidimicrobiaceae bacterium | reverse complement strand
TCTCGGGGGGCGGGGGGATCGGCGTTGCCGCTTCGACCCACTCGATCTCGTCGAGACCGAGGAACTCCCAATCGTCGGGACTGGGTTGGCGCGCCTCGGTCGGCAGGCCCCAACCGTGCTCTTCGGGCGCGTATGCATCGGCCGCGAAATCGAGGGGGTGTTCGGCGTCATCCTCGGCATCCAAGAGCTCGTCGAAGGGACTCTGGCTCGGTGCCTCCTCGAATCCGACAAAGGGGGCCGTCGATTCGGAGATCCTGGGTGGTGCCTCGGTGACGACCGGCGTCTCGACCATCGGCTCGTAGCCGGACTCGACCGGCGCCTGCTGAGGCGCACTCGTCTCGAACGCCGGCGAGCCCTCGAGGACCTGCTGGCGCGCCCTGAGGTAGGCGGTCAGTCGGACCGAGAGGCCACCGAGGAGGTTCAGCTGGTCCTGTTCGAAGTGGCCGGCCAGGGGCTCGGCGACGCAGAGCAGGCCCCAGGGGTGCTCGGGCGAGTCGGGGTCGCTCAACGCAGCCGCGGCGAGCTTGATGTGGTGCGCCTGCCCGGTCCACATGCCCTTCAGCACTCGGCCGCTCCGCACGAGCACGCTTCCACCGCTCAGGTTGGGGTCATCCCAGGTCTGGCGGACGAGCTCGTCGATTGCCTCGACCGACCAGGTCGGATCGGCCGTCAGGGTGGGGAACGTGGCGATGGCGAACCCGCCGTCGGACTTGCGTAGGGCCGCAAAGGCCATCGTCACACCGCACTGGGTCTTCGCCATCCGCAGCAGATGGCCCACCCCACCGTGGGTCCCATTGGTGCTCCCTTGGTCAGTCATGCTCTGCAGCCTCCCGCTCCTGTCGTGGGCCCGGGGGGATGGGCCATCGGCGCCGATGCAAGGGTCCGGTCCGCTCGGGCCCATGCAATGCTCTCGCCTCGTGCGGACAGCGTAGGGAGCCTGCGTCCCAGCGCCGTCTGCCCGATGTCCCAAGTTCAACCAACGGAAGTGGACACCTTTTTCCCTGTTCAAAGGGGGTGCATGAGCGTTGCCGCCTTCCGTCTCGGCGTCGGCGGCTCTAGGGTGGGGGTCTACCGGTGCCCATCGGCCCGGCCAGGAGGGGCCATGACACGATCCGCCAGGGGGGTCGTCGACGGCAACCCGCAGCTCTTCGGGGTGCCGCTCGACCTTGCGCGCCCGGTCCACGACGCGCTCACACGCTCGCTCAGCGACGAGGAGCGGGCGGTCGCTGCTCGGCTGCGGCGGTCGATCGACCGAGATCGCCGGCTCGCCGCGCGCGGCTGGCTGCGAGCGCTGCTCGGCGCCCGGCTGGACACCGATCCGGCACGCCTGCGATTCGAGCGCGAGCCGGGAGGGAGGCCGCGCCTCGCGGATGGCGCGAGCGACTTCAGCGTCTCGAGCAGCGGCCCCATGGCGCTCATCGGTCTCGCATCTGGGGTCGAGATGGGGGTGGACATCGAGCGGATTCGCGCCGACGCGGAGGCCAAGCTGGTCGCGGCGCGGTTCTTCGCCCCCAACGAACGGGCCGACCTCGAGCTGACGCCGCACCCGCAGTGGCTCGAGACGTTCTTTGCGTGCTGGACCGCCAAGGAGGCCTACCTGAAGGCGCTCGGCGTCGGACTCAAGACCGAGATGCGCGCGATCGACGTCTGGCGGGCCGGCGTCAGCCCGGTTGCGATCGACGTCTGGCGGGTGCACCGGATCGCACCCGGGGCCGGCTACGCGGCCGCCGTCGCGCTGAAGGGCTGCGACCACTGGACGCCGACGCTCACCCGGCCCGTCGCAGCGGTTCGCGACGACGGATCGAGCGGCGGATCGCTCGTGCTCCGCAGCGTGCAGGATCCGGTATCGCGATGACGCCGCCATCACCAGGAGGTTGCTCGTTGTCCGCGCCCCCCTCGCCCCCGGATCACGAGGATCGGTCCCGAGTCTTCGACGGCCCCGCCCGCGGCACGGTCGTCGAGCGACTCCACTCGATCGCCTCGATGGCACCCGACCGCCTGGCGGTGCACGCCGCTGACGACACCCTCAGCTACGAGCAGCTCCTCGATCGCGCCACTCGCCTGTGCGCCGAGCTTGTCAAGCTTGGCATCGAGCCGGGTCAGCTGGTCGGGCTGTGCGTTCGACGATCGGCGAGCCTCGTGGTCGGGGCCCTCGGGATCATGCTGAGTGGCGCCGCCTACGTGGCGATCGACCCGAGCTACCCCGACGATCGCATCGCCTGGATGCTCGAGGACTCGAGGTCCGTTGCGACCGTCTGCGACGAGGCCAGCGCGCGGCGCATCGCCACGCCGCGGCCGGTCGTGGTGCTCGGCCGAGGAGGGCGAAGCGACACCCCGGGCGCGCCGGCCCCGGCGCGGCGAGTGGCGCCGGCCGGCACGAGCGACGCCGCCTACGTCGTCTACACGTCGGGTTCGACGGGACTCCCCAAGGGCGTCGTCGTCGAGCACGGTGGCCTTAGCAACCTGATCGAGTGGCACCGTCGGGCCTTCTCGCTCGGTCCCGACGATCGTTGCACCCAGATCGCGAGCCCCGGGTTCGACGCGGCCGTCTGGGAGATCTGGCCCGCACTCACAGCGGGTGCATCCCTCCACGTGGTGCCCGACACGCTGCGTGGCGACCCGGTGGCGTTGCGTGACTGGCTGATCGCCAAGGGCATCACCGTGGGCTTCCTGCCCACTGCGATCGCGGAGACCATGATCCAGATCTCCTGGCCTTCGCGCGCGCCGCTGCGGTACCTCTTGACCGGAGGCGACGCGTTGAGCGTTCGTCCGAGTGAGGGGCTGCCCTTCACGCTCGTGAACAACTACGGGCTGAGCGAGACCGCCGTCGTGGCCACCTCGGGGTGCGTCGAGCCCCACGGGGAAGGACCGCCGAGCATCGGTACGCCGATCAGCGGCGTCATCGCCGAGGTGGTGGACGACCATCTCGACCCGGTCGGCCCCGGCGAGGCGGGGGAGCTCGTGATCGGCGGCGTGGCCGTTGCCCGGGGGTATCTGCACCGACCCGAGCTGACCGCCGAGCGGTTCCTCGTCGGCCCAACGGGCCGCCGATATCGCACCGGAGACCTGGTGCGCGTGCGGCCAACCGGCGAGCTCGAATTCCTCGGACGCCTCGACGACCAGCTGAGCATCCGAGGCTTCCGGGTCGAGCCGGGGGAGATCACCACGCTCCTCGGGCGGCACCCGGCGATCGCCGCGAGCGTGGTGGTCGGCGTCGGCACGTCGAGCGTCGAACGCCGGCTCGTGGCCTACGTGGTCCCCGCCACGCCCGCTCGTCCGAGCGACGACGAGCTGGCCGGGTTCCTCGGAGCCGCGCTCCCCGAGCACCTGGTGCCGTCGCGCTTCGTGTGGATGGACGAGCTCCCCCTCAACGCCCACGGCAAGGTCGACCGTGACGCCCTCCGTGCTCCCGAGGACGCCGGCCATCTCCGCCCCGCCACCGGCGGACGAACCCCGAGCACGACCGAACAGCACATCGCAGGCATCCTCTCGGAGCTCTTGGAGGCCCGAGAGGTCGGTGTCAAGGAGAACTTCTTCCTACTAGGCGGCCACTCGATGCTCGGAGCGCAGCTCATCGTGCGCCTCGAACAGCTTTTCGACGTCGAGATCTCGCTCAGATACCTCTTCGATCATCCGACCGTGGCCGAGCTCGCGGCCTACGTCGAAGAGGCGCTCTCGGAGGTGACATGAGCGAACCCCAAGAAGCGCCGCTCAGCCTCTACCACCTCCTCGACCCCGAGGTGCTCGCCAACCCCTACCCCCTCTACCGGCGTCTGCGCGAGGAGTCGCCGGTGCACTGGGACCCCTACCTGCACGCCTGGGTGGTCACCCGGTACCCCGACGTCGTCGAGGTGCTGCACCACTTCCACGCCGACCGCACCCCCAGCCCCGAGCGCCTCGAGCAGCTTGGCATGGGCGAGATCACCCCCATCGCAGCGCTCATGGTCGACCAGATGCTCTTCCTCGACCCGCCCAAGCACGGCCGCGTGCGTCGGCTCGCCTCGGTCGCGTTCACGCCCCGCCGGGTCGCCGTGCTGCGAGAGCACATCGCCACCATCGCCGCCGCGCTCGTGGAGGACCTCGTGGGCGCGGAGAGCTTCGATGTGATGGAGGCCATCGCCAACCCGTTGCCGGCGATCGTCACGGCCGAGATGCTGGGCGTGCCGACCTCGGACCACGAGCTCTTGAAGGGCTGGTCCCAGGACTTCGCCGAGATGCTCGGGAACTTCCAGCACAACCCGGGTCGGGCCAGAAAGACGCTGCAGACGGTGGCCGAGATGACCGCGTACTTCCACGAGGCGGTCGCCCGCCAGGCGTCGCACCCCACCGAGGGGCTCGTCAACGCGCTCGCCACCGCGGAGGTGGACGGTGATCGGCTGAGCGAGCATGAGGTCGTCGCCAACGTGATCGTCACCATGATCGGCGGCCAGGAGACCACCACCAACCTCATCGGCAACGGCCTGCTCAGCCTGCTTCGCCATCCCGGCGAGCTACGCAAGCTGCGCGAGCAGCCGGCGCTCATCGGGCCGGCGGTCGAGGAGCTCCTCCGCTACGAGAGCCCGAGCCAGCACACGGCGCGCATCGCGCCGCCCGGCGCGGTCCTGGGGGACACCCCAATCCCCGAGGGCGCAGCGGTGATCGCGGTTATGGGGGCGGCCAACCGGGACCCCGAGCGCTTCGAGGATCCCGACCTCCTCGATGTCGGGCGCGCCGACAATCGCCATCTCGCGTTCGGATGGGCCGCCCACTTCTGCTTCGGCGCGCCGCTGGCCCGCCTGGAGGGACAGCTTGCGCTCTCGACCCTCCTCGGTCGCTTCAAGGAGCTGTCCCTCGCAAGCGACGATGTCCGCTGGCGCCCCAACCTCGGCCTGCGTGGGCTCACCGAGCTGCGCGTGGCCGCCCGATGACCGCCGGGAGCACCGAGGCACCGGCACCGATCTCGGTCGCCCAGGAGGCGCTCTGGTACCTCCACCTGCTCGCACCGAACGGGATCGGCTACAACGAGACCGTCTCGATCCGAAAGCATGGGAGCTTCGATCCCGACGCCTTCGCCGTTGCGTTCAACGCGCTCGTCGCGCGCCACGAGGCCTGGCGGACGACCTTCGAGGTGCGCTCGGGCACCCCGGTCCAGATCGTGCACCCACCCGAGCCCGTCCAGCTCCCGCTGCCCGACCTCGGCCGCCTCGATCCCGAGGCGGCCGAGCGCCGCGCCGTCGAGGAGGTCGCCCGCATGGCAAAGGTGCCCTACGACCTGCGCCGGGGCCCCCTGGTACGCCCGCTGCTCGTGCGCTTCCCGGGCGCCGAGCACCGGCTCTACCTCGGCCTGCACCACATCGTCTTCGACGGTGTGAGCCTCTATCGAATCGTGTTGCCCGAGCTCGTCGCCCTCTACGACGCGGCCGCTTCGGGGGACGACGCGGCGCTCGGCGACCAGCCGGCGCACTATGGCGACTACGCACGCGACGAGCAGGAGTGGATCGAGGGCCCCCGGGCCAGGCGACGCATGGCGCGGGCGGCCGAGCGCCTCGGCGGGACCCCGGTCGCCTCGCTGCCTCTCGACTTTTCCCGCCGCGAGTCCCCGGGGTTCCGTGGCGCCGCCGTGGCCATCTCGCTCGACGCCCAGCTGGTCGAGCGGCTGAAGGGCATCGCCCGGGGGGCGGGGGCCACCCTCTTCCAGGTGCTCGGCGCAGCATGGTCCGTGCTGCTCGCCCGCTCTGGCGGGCGCGACGACGTGGCCTTTGGCACCGCCGCCGATCTTCGCCGGCGCCCCGAGTTCGAGTCGGTGGTCGGCTACTCGCTCACCCCGGTCGTGCTGCGGGTGGCGCTCGGCGGCCGGCCGAGCTTCCGCGAGCTGATCGGACGGGTCCGGAACGAAACGCTCGACGCGCTCGACACGCTCGTGCCCTTCGAGCGCCTGGTGCGCGAGCTCCAGCCCAAAGCGCCGCCGGGCGCGAACCCGCTCTACCAGACGATCGTGATCTTCGAGCCGACGATGCCCTCCCCGGACCCGGCGTGGTCCCTCCAACTCATGGAGGTCGAGCTGGCCGACGCCGTGGGTGGCTGCCGGCTCGACCTCGAGCTCCAGCTCGACGAACGCCCCGATGGTCACATTGCCGGACGGTTGCTCTATGACCGCGAGCTCTTCGAGCGGGCCAGCGCGCAGCGGATCGCGGGCCACTTCGCTCGCGTCCTCGACGCGCTGGCAGCGGATCCCGACGCCGACGCCCTCGGCGTGTCCATCACGACCGAGGCCGATCGGCGATGGTTGCGCGACCGGCATGCCGCCTCCATCCGATGGGCCCCCGCGACGGTGCACGGCCTCATCGAAGAGCGGGCAGGGACGAGACCCGACGCACGGGCCGTCAGCTTCGGGGCCGAGTCGATTTCCTACGCGACGCTCTGTCAGCGGGCCGAGGGTGTCGCCCGGGGCCTGCGGGCGAACGGGGTGGGCGAGGGCGCCGTGGTGGCCCTCCCGGCCACGCCCTCGATCGAGCTGGTCGTCACTGCGCTCGGCGTGCTCCGGGCCGGAGCCGCCCATCTGCTCATCGATCCCGGGCTCCCGAGCGAGGCACTCGGGCGCGTCGTCGCAGCGAGCGGGGCCGTCCTCCTCGACCCCACCGTGGCCTGCCGGAGCTCTCCCGAGGCGCGCGGCGCGCCCGCGGCGGGCCGGGAGGGGGCGCGCTGCTGCCTCGTCCATGCGAGCGACCCCGACGGCCCGCCCCGGGTCGCGGGGATGTCGCACGGCGCGGTCCTCGACATGGCGCGGACCTTTGCCCTTGAGCTCGGGATCGGCCCGAACCACGCCACCGCAGTGCTGGCTCACGCACTCCACGCGACCGCGGCGCTCGATCTGTGGATGCCCCTCATCTCGGGGGCGAGGATCGTGCTCGCCCCCGAGGCCCTGAGCTTCGACGGCGCAAACCTCAGCCGCCTCATCGCCTCCGAGCGCATCGCGGTGCTGCACGCGTCGCCCGAGACCTGGCGCTCCCTCCTCGCCTCGGGCCTTCGGGCGGCGCGCGGGGTGAGCGTGCTGTGCGACGCGCCGCTCGACGAGGAGCTGGCCGACGAGCTGAGCGACCGGTACCGGTTGGTCTTCCACACGCTTCGCGCGCACCCGAGCGGCCTGTACGCCGCGCTCGGTCGCATCGAGCGCGGCCGGCCGATCACCATCGGCGCGCCGATCGCACACGCACGGATCGACGTGCTCGACGAAGACGGCCGGCCGGTGCCACCGGGACTGGTCGGCCGGTTGGTCGTGACCGCTGAGGGGCTCGAGCCATCGGTGCAAGGTGGCGATGCACCGGACTCGGCAGGTTCCTCGGTCGAGCGGACCTCCCTTGACACCGGTGCCCTCGCCCGCTGGAGGTCGGGGGGCGAGCTCGAGCTCGTGCCCACCCTCGGGAGGGAGCGCTAGTCGGGGTCGGTTCGCTGCCCCCGACCCCGCCGCCCATTAGGTGTCGACGGCCTTCGCTTCGGGGGCGATCGCGCTGGCCTCGTCGATCGTGTGCAGCGCCGCCTCGGCCTTCGGGAAGGCGCCGCCGGTCACCGCCCAGCTGCCGTAGTCCCAGGTGACCGCGGCGAAGAGATGCTTGACGTCCGCCCAGTGCAAGAACTGGTGGACGAAGGTGGCGTTGTCGCCACCACCCTCGGCGTTGGTCGGCACGACGCCCCACTTGGCGATCATGAGCGCCTTGTTGTGGCGGAGCGCGAAGGTCGCGTACCAATCGGGGCCATAGGGGGTGGTGGTGAAGGCGTTCCATCCGAGTCCCACGAGCGAGTCGTCGTCGAAGGCGTCGGTCGCCACCACGTCCACGTAGCTGTTGCCCGGGTAGAGCTGGCCGGGCAGGACGGCTGCGGGACCCGGAGCGCTGTCCCAGACGAACTGGAACTGCTCGCCGGGCACCGAGCGCATGGTCGTCACGATCTCGTGCCAGTAGGCGACGTATTGGACCGCATCGGCCGGGTTCCCCACGTACCAGGGGAGGGAGGGGTCCTGGGGGTCCCAACCGAGCACGATCACCGAATTGGCCTGGCCGTTGGCGACGAGCGCCTGGCCGAGCTCGTCGAAGTAGACGTTGTAGGCGCCCGTCGCCCCACCGGCGAGCGAGACGTTGCCGGTGTTCGGGAGCATCGGGACGCCCCAGATCATCCTGAAGCCCGATCCGTTCCATTGCTGGAGGAACCAGCGGGGATCGGCGATCGCGCTCCACGTCGTCCCTCCGAGGAAGTCGAACGCGTAGGGGACGGGCGCGCCGGCGTCGACGCTGAAGGTGGTGGCGGCGACCGAGGCCCCCGGACCGGCGTAGACGCCGAGTGGCACGCCAGGCGCGACGACCTTGGGCTTGTGGGGCGCCTTCGGCGTCCGTCCCGGCGGGGTCGCCCGCTTGGGCGCGGTCGTCTTGGTGGCCGGCGGGGCCGTCGTCGGGGGTGCCGTGGCGGGGGGAGCACTCGAGGTCGCCGGGACGACCGCGCCCTCCGACACCACCAGGGTGATCAGCCACACGGCCACGCCGAGCGCCACCAGGAGCGAGAGCGAGCCCAAGAGCCGCGTCGGGGTGAACGGGCGCGCCACACGGCGACGGAGCGCTCGCCACCGGCGATCGAAGCTCACGACACACCTCCGAGAAGGGCGACGGGGCTCCGATCGGGAGCCACGCTCCTCTCGGGCCGCGCCGGTCTCGGCACCGCGATCGCGAGCAGGCACCAGAGCACCTGGGGCAGGCCGGCATTGCTCATGAAGGGCCAGATGAGGTTGACGATCAACAGGGCGACGATCATGACGGTGAGCGAACGCCCGAGGGCCCGTTCGAAGGGATCCTCGCTGCGTGCCGCCTGCCTGGTGCCGCGCAGCATTGCCCACGCGAGGGCGCCGAAGAGCGCCACGAGGGGAAGCCCGCCCTCCATGAGATACGCGATGTACTGGGACTCGGGGTACTGCCACTGGATCGAGGCGGGCAGCTGCTCGCCGTAGCCAGTGAGCGGCCTCGCCTCGATGGCCGGGATGTACTGGGTGCTCCAGACACGCCAGCGGAAGTTGAGGGTCTGGGGGACCCCGGCGGGACGACTCGAGCCGGCCGTGGAGGAGAACTCCCGGTTGATCCTCGTCGCGAGGTACGGGGCGGCGACGATCCCCCCGATGATGATCGCGATGCCGAGGAACTTGAGTGCCCGACGGCCGAACCCGTATTGGTGGGCGAGCACCACCGTGCCAACGATGAGCACGACGATGGCGGAGAGCTCCTCTGCCAGCAGGAACCCTACGAGCGCGATCAGCCCGACGGCCCAGGTGGCCCTCCGGTAGCGGGCCGTCTGGCCGGCGAGGGTGAGGGCGAAGAGGATGAGCAGGAGCGGCAGCAGGTAGCCGGCGAGCACGGCCCAGTTGTCAAAGGGTCCTGTCGCCCTCGAGATGGAACCCGACAGCACCGCTCCGGCCACCCCTCCGGTGATCCGGTTGATGAACCGCTCGACCGCCCCCACGTGGAACACCTGGAGCGCCGCTAGGAGGGCGACGGGGATGGTCGCCACGAGCGCGACCCCGAGCGCGACCTTGCGCTCGGCGGCGGTCCGCAACGCGGTGCGCACCCCCCGGTAGATGAGGAAGAACTGGAGCTGGCCGAACACGGTGCCCCAGTCGGTGATGGTCAGGTGCTGGCCGAGGGTGACGGCGTCGAGGATCCCGAACGCCGCCCAGCCGAGCCCGTACGCGAGCAGGAGCGAGTCGAGGGCGGCCCACGGCACCGCATCGGCGCGGCGCGCCGAGACGAGGATGGTGACGCCGACCACGCCAATGAGGAGCTCAGAGATGCGCACGTGGGAGACGGGGACCCCCGGTTGCATGCCCGAGAGGATCGGCACGAGACCCACGAGCACGAGGCCGCCGATGACGGGCCGCACGAGCACGGCGGCCACGAGGGCGAGGCCGGCCACCGCAGCGATCCCGAGGTCGAGCTTGTGCACCGCGAGGTAGCCGACGATGAACGCGGCCGCCACGGCGGCCAGGGCGAGCAGGAGGGGTCGTGGCCGGTCCGTGAACCAGCCGTTTCCCGGCGCCCCGACGCGCAGCCGGCGTGATGGCGTGAGGACGGCGACGTCGCCCGGCTCAGCCCACATGACCCGACACTCGGCTTCGCAGCCGCCGGTTGGCGAGCACGGCCCACACCGGCGAGCGCCCGATCATGCGAAGCCGCTCGGCGGCCGCGAGCACGTCGCGCTGGCGGGTGCCCGGGTGCGAGACGAGCACCGTAGGGCCGCTGCCCCGCGACAGCTCGGCGATGCCCGACGCGAACGGCGGGCTGATCGTGACCGGGGGACCGTCGGCGGGCCAGCATGACCGCAGACCCCGGGCGAGCTCTATCGTGGGCGCGTTGTCGCCCGCGACGACCGGGACGATCGTGAGGCCCTTGTCGTGTCCGGCGTCGGCGAGCACCCGGGCGAGCTCCTCGAAGGAGAGATCGGCCGGCACGAGCGCAGCGCGGCACCGGCTCGCCGTGGCCATGGCGGGCGCGTCGTCGATGCGTGGATCGGCCCGTTCGGCCGCGAGCACCAGGATCAGCCCGATTACGAGGCCGAGGAACGCCCCGATCACGATCCCGTACTTGTGCAGGGTGCCCTGGAGATGGGCGCTCGATGGCAGGCTCACGACCGCGACCGACCCGACCGCGATCGCGGCGGTGAGCGGCTTGGCACTCGCGATCGCATGCGCCACGGCCTGTGCACCGGCGACCGACTTCGTGGCACTCGAGGCCGTGAAGTTGATCTGGAGCAGGGACGTCCCGCTCTCGACGGTGACGTCCAGCGCCTTCGCCACGGCGGCGTTCGACATGTTGAGCACGCCCCCGGCCGCCGAGAGAATCGACGCGTCCTTCGGGATCAGTGCCGCGTAGGTCGTGGCCAGCGCCATCGCATCGCTCGCGCTCCCCGGGCCGGCCTTGCCAGCGCCCGACTGGACCACGACGACGGCCTCGGCGCCATAGGAGGTGCCTGCGTGACGGCCGGCGTACCAGCCACCGGCCGAGCCTGCGACGAGCGCCAGGACCACCAGCCAGCTGCGCCGGAGCAGACCCTTTGGGAACTTGCGATGCCCGATGGTGGCGGCGGGCACCGTCTCCGGGGCGCGCTCGGTTTCGGGCTCCGGCGTGGCCGGGGCCTGTGACGCGGGGAGCACGATCGCGCTCGTCGCGCTCACCTGGAACTGGTACGAGGTCGACGACGACGCGGTCGGGTTCGCGACCGCGTCGGGGCCGGGGCGCACCGTGGTGCTCTGCGCCTTGGCCATCGGCTCGACGGAACGCTCGACCATCGCGGCGGGCGCCGGGGGCGGGGCGAGCGGGGCGTCCCAGGCCGGGAGGTCCTCGGGCTCGGAGGGACCCTCGGTGGGTTCGTCACGCACGGGGGTCGCCTCGGTCGGGGGAGCGGGGTGCGCCGGCTGGTCCTCCCAGACCATCGAATACAGGCAGGCCGCTGCGCCGCGCGCGGCACAGGTGCTCTCGACGAGCGAGGCGCGCACGTCGCACACCTCCTCGGCCACGGCGCCGAGCAGTCCCTTTACGATCTCGCAGGCGGCGAGCGCGCTGAGCGTGCCCTCCGAGCGGGCCCGCACGACGACGAGGCCGGGACGGGTCCGCAGGAGCTCGAAGCCGACCCCGTGGGTGCTAAGCAACGGCCGCGCGTCGCTCAAGACCTCGACCAGCCCCGGGCGCGCCTCCTCGCTGCGGGCGGCGAGCAGCGGGTGCTCGGCGAGCTGGCGGCCGATGGCTCGCGCCTGGTCGGCGGTCAGCTCCTGTCCGTTCGTGGGGAAGGTTGGCGTGCTCATTGTTCTGCGGCCTCCGCCGCCCGGTGCCGCGCGCTCTTGCGGCGGTACATCTCGCGGTCGGCCCGGACGAGCAGGGTGGTCGGATCCTCGTGGCGAGGATCGGCCGCGACCCAGCCGATCGA
>DAHUZM010000016.1 GCA_027306525.1 Acidimicrobiaceae bacterium | reverse complement strand
CCTCGGGGTGACCGCGGTCGGGCTCGACGATCTCTTCCAGCCGCCGACGGTCGCGCCGGGCACCTCCATGCTCGACGCACGCGCCCAATCGGCCGGCGCCGAGAGCCGCTGGGCCCTCGTCGTCGAGGACGCCGGTCGCCTCCTCGGATGGATCGACCTCGAGCCGGGTGCGGGCGGGGTCGTCGAGGACCACGTGGTGCCCTTCGAGGTGCAGATCCCCCTCGGCACCTCGCTTCGGGCGGCGCTCGGCGAGATGCTGCAGCGAGACGTGCGCTGGATCCCGGTGGTGGACGGCGAGCGGTACCTCGGCATCCTCACCCCGAACGCGCTGCACGCGGCCATGCGCCGCTCGGTCGGGGGCGAGCCGGCCCACGCCGGGGACCTCCAATAGCGGGCCGCTCGATCTGCTCGAGCCGCGCGGCGGGGCGTAAGGTCCGTGGGGCGGGACGACCCTCGAGCGGCGCGGGAGGCAGGCATGGGAGCGATCGACACGGGCACCGACGACCTTCTCGTCGAGGTGGACGACGGGGTGGCGGTGCTCACGATGAACCGTCCCGAGCGGCGCAACGCGCTGTCCGACCCCATGCTCTCGGCCATGGGTCGGGCGCTCGCGGACCTCGAGGTCGACGACGACGTGGGGTGCATCGTGGTGACGGGCGCCGGCGGCGCGTTCTGCGCCGGGGGTGACGTGAAGGCGATGAACGAGCGCAGCGGGGGCACGCGCACCGACCGCTCGCCGTCTTTGGACGAGCGCATCCACGTCCAGCGGCTGAGCCAGCGGGCCACCTCGGGTCGGCTGCACGAGATGCCCAAGCCCACGATTGCCGCCATCCCGGGTGCCGCAGCGGGGGCCGGCTTCTCGCTCGCGCTCGCCTGTGACCTGCGCTATGCGGCCGAGCGGGCGATCTTCACGACCGCCTTCGCGCGCGTCGCCTTCGCCGGGGACTACGGCGGGACCTGGTTCCTCACCCGCCTCGTCGGACCGTCCAAGGCGCGCGAGCTGTACTTCCTCTCGCCGCGCATCGACGCGGCCGAGGCCGCGGCGCTCGGCATCGTGAACGGGGTCTTCCCCGACGACCGCCTGCAGGACGAGGTGATGGCGATCGCCCGCCGGCTCGCGTCGGGCCCGAGGGTCGCCTACCGCTACATGAAGGAGAACCTCAACCGGGCGATCCTGGGCGAGCTCGGCGAGTGCCTCGACATGGAGGCGGCGCACCACAACCGCACCGGCCTGACCGAGGACCACCGCGAGGCCGCCGCCGCCTTCGTCGAGAAGCGCGAGCCGGTCTTCAAGGGGCGCTAGCCGTGTCTGGGGTGCGTCTGCGCCAGGTGGCCCTCGTCGCGCGGGAGCTCGCCCCGGTCGTGGCCGATGCCCGACGCGAGCTCGCAGTGGAGGCGGAGCCCTTCGCCGATCAGGGCGTCGCCACCTTCGGGCTGCACAACGCGGTCATGGCGCTCGGCGACACCTTCTTGGAGGTGGTCTCGCCCATCGAGGAGGGCACGACCGCCGGCCGCTACCTCGAGCGGCGCGGCGGAGACGGCGGCTATATGGCGATCTTCCAGGTGGAGGACCTCGAGGCGGCCCGCGCCAGGATCGAGGCGCTCGGCATCCGGGTCGTCTGGCGCTCGGACCATCCCGACATCGCCGGGACCCACCTGCATCCAAAGGACCTCCCGGGCGCACTCGTCTCGATCGATTGGGCCGCACCGCCCGAGTCCTGGCGCTGGGCCGGGCCGGCGTGGACCGGCGGGGCCCCGGCGCACCGGGCCGGCGGCATCAGCGCCCTGAGCGTCCAGAGCGACGCGCCGGGCGAGCTGGCCGGGAAGTGGGCGGCGGTGCTCGACCGGGAGCTGAGCGTGGAGGGTGACACCGCCCTCGTGCGTCTCGATCGGGGGGAGCTGCGCTTCGTCCCCCTGCGTGACCATCGGGGCGAGGGGATCTGCGAGCTCGAGGTGGCGGTGCCCGGCGCCCGACCGCATCGCTGCGTAATGGGCGGCGTCGACGTGGTCGTCGTCCCAACGGTGGGCTGAACCTCCAGCCACCACCCGGTGCACGCGCGCCGGGGGCCGCGTCGGGAAGGATGCCCTGATGGCTCCTCGCCCGACGCGCCGCTCGGCGCGCGCCGTGTTGGCCGGGGGGTCGGCCGTCGCCCTCGTGCTCGGCGCCGTCCTGTGGGTCGTCCCGGCCGCTGCGAGCACGTCGTTCACAAGCTGGAACGCCCACGACCGACACAAGCTGCTCGTCGGCGCGTACTACTACCAGTGGTTCCCCCAGAACCTGGCCCAAGGGACCCTGCGGGCCGACCTCATCCCGCCCCAGGGGCCCAACCCGAAGACCGACAACTCGGCCAACCCGAAGACCGCCGAGATCGCGATCGACCAGGCGCGATATGCGGGCGTGAACTTCTTCGCCCTCGACTGGTGGCCGAAGAACAACTGGTACGGCAGGACGCTCGCCCAAAAGGTCTCCGAGGACAACAACACGGCCGCCTTCTTGGCGGCGAAGAACCTCGATCGCATCAAGTTCTGCATGTTCTACGAGACCTTCGGCCTGGACTTCTACCCGCCCGACGAGAGCACGCCGGTCAATCCGGCGATGGAGAAGGAGTTCGACGGCGACATGCTCTTCTTCGCCCGCCACTACTTCTCCTACAAGAACTACCTTCGGATCCACGGGCGCCCGGTGGTGGTGCTGTACCTCACGAGGACCCTGACCGGGGACGTGGCCGGGATGATCGGCGGGGCGCGGCGCTTCCTCGAGGCCCACGGGTACAAGAACCCCTACTTCATCGGCGACGAGGTCTACTGGCGGGTGACCGAGGAGCATCTCGTCCCCGGTCAGCCGCCGCTCACGACGACGCCCCAGGTGTCGCGCATCGAGCAGCTCGACGCGATCACCGCGTACACCTATTACTTCGGGAACAACCCGGCCCAGTACGGGCCCACCCAGGACTACAGCGGGTACCCGGGCGACACCAACGTGATCGCCGACCAGCTCTCCCTCATGGCCCGCTACCGGGACGCGACGGGCGGTCGGGTGCCGGTCATCCCCGACATCTCGCCCGGCTACAACGACCGGGGGGTCCGCCTCGCGATCAACCACCCAGCGGTGCCCCGCGAGTGGCTGCCCGGTGAGGGTCCGGCCTCCACGCTCGACCACTTCTTCAGGCAGTTCGCGCTGCCCTCGGTCGACCCGCGGGTGCCCATGATCTTCATCACCGCGTGGAACGAGTGGAACGAGGACACCGGCGTCCAACCGGTGCCCGGGACCCCCACCACCCGCGACAACAGCCCGACGGGCACCGAGTACACCCAGGGCTACACCTACGGGGGGGAGGGCGACAGCGCGCTCGTGGTCCTCCATCACGACATCGCGTGCGCCGAGGGCCGGCCCGCCTGCCACGCCGGCTCGCCACACAAGTCGAAGGCGGCGTCGTCTGTCGGGTAGTCTGTCCGCTCCGTCGAGAGCGAGCCGAGATGACCCTCGAGATGACCACAGCACAGCCAATCGTGGGGGCGCAGCGCCCCGCGTCGTCGGCCGTCTCGTTTCCCGGCACAGGCGGCGCGCGCAGGCACTGATTCCCGAGGGGCCCCCCGGGGGGCCTGACTCGGCGCAGCCCGACCGCAGCCGGTCGGCCGATCTTCGAGGTGGGACCCCCCACCCCCAGTCCGCCTTCTCACCACGCCCGCGTGGCCAGCGCTTGCACGCCGGCCCGGGCGCTCGTCACACAAGGAATCCGGCCATGGCCGAACGCAAGGACTTTCCCTCCGCATCCGCCAAGGACACGATCTCGTTCTGCTGGGAGCAGCTCGAGGACCAGAGGCGGCCGCTCGTCGTCTCCTGGGCCGTCATGGTCATGGCGGTCGTCATCGCCGACATCGTCTGCCCGCTGATCTTCGCCGCGATCTTGGCCCGGGTGGCGACCCTGGGCGGGCAGCGGTCCGTCGGGGAGTGGCAGCGCTTCGGGCCGCTCCTCCTCGCCTACGGCGTGGCGGGGGTGGCCGGCATCGTCTGCTGGCGCGTCGCGGGCTGGCTCGAGTGGGGCGCGTGCGTGCGCGCCTTCGCCAGGGGCCTCAACAACGGCTACCGCCACCTGCTCCGCCTGAGCTACCGCTGGCACATGGACCACCCGGCCGGCGAGGTGATCTCGTCGCTCGGGAACTTCTCGTGGGCCTTCGTCGAGCTGGTGGACGTGGTCTCCTGGGGCCTGCTGCCCGTCGCGATCGTCGTGCTCTCGGCGATCGTCGTGCTCTCGGTCGAGGCCTGGCCGGCGGCATTCGCGCTGGTGGTGATGGTCGGCGCCTTCGTGGTCGTGCTCGCGCGCCGTCTCCCTCAGGTGCGGGCGGCCTCCCAGGAGTTCGAGGACCACCACTCGAAGGCCACCGGCGTGGTCTCCGACACCGTCACCAACCTGATGGCGGTGCGCAGCGCAGCCGCTGAGCCCTTCGAGCGGGTCCGGGTCGAGGAGCTCATGGAGCGCTCGGTCGACGCGGATCTGCGCGGGCGCTCGATCTTCATGCGCACCCAGCTCCAGCTCGAGTCCTCCATCGTGGTGGGCACGCTGCTCGCGCTGGTCGCAGGGACGACGATGGCGGTGCACCGCTGGTCCTCCACCGCCGCGCTCTATTTGATCCTCTACTACTCGGCGCAGGTCGCCCTCAGCCTCGAGCAGTCCTTCGAGCACCTTCGCTCGACGGCGCGCTCGCTCGGGCGGGCCGCCAAGTTCGCGGCGATCGCCCGCACCGAGGCCGAGATCACCAACCGGCCGGGGGCGGGGTGCCTGGTGGTGCCCCGGGGGCGGGTGGACTTCGAGGAGGTGGGGTTCTCCTACGGCGGGGCCGGTCGCCTCTTCGAGGGGCTCTGCCTGTCGATCAAGCCCGGGGAGCACGTGGCCCTGGTCGGGCCGTCGGGGTCGGGGAAGTCCACCCTCTCCAAGCTGCTCTTGCGGTTCATGGACGTGGAGGAAGGGGCGATCCGCATCGACGGCCAGGACGTGCGGGACGTGACGATGGCCTCGCTGCGCGCCCGGGTGTCCTACGTGCCCCAGGAGCCCCAGCTCTTGCACCGGACGATCGCGCAGAACATCTGTTACGGCCTGGGTGCCGACCGGGACGGCGAGGAGCCCGAGGTCGACTACGACCTCGTGCACGCGGTGGGCAAGGCGGCCCACGTCGAGGAGTTCGTCTACGACCTCCCGGAGCGCTACGACACCGTGGTCGGCGAGCGCGGCCTCAAGCTCTCGGGCGGCCAGCGCCAGCGGGTGGCGATCGCCCAGGCGATGGCCAAGCACGCCCCGATCCTGGTCCTCGACGAGGCCACCTCGGCCCTCGACTCGGAGTCCGAGCACCTCGTCCAAGAGGCGCTGTGGCGCCTGATGGAGCGGGCCACCGCGATCGTGATCGCCCACCGGCTGTCCACCATCGCCCGCATGGACCGGATCGTCGTGTTCGACCAGGGGCGCATCGCCCAGCAAGGGACCCATCGCGAGCTCTTGCTCGACGGCGAGCTCGGCCTCTACGGGCGCCTGTGGGCCCACCAGTCGGGCGGGTTCCTGGTCCAGTAGCGGGTCAGGGCGGGCCGACCCCGATGCTGAGCACGACGATGTCGTCGTTGGTGGCGCCCTGGGCGATCGCCGCCGCGACGGCCTCGGTCGTCTCGCCCGCCGTCCCGCTCGCCGAGCGGAGCACCGAGGCGACCCCTTCGGCGCCGAAGGGGTCCCCCTCGACCTCGCAGTCCGAGACCCCGTCGGTGAAGCACACGAGCGTCGCCCCGGGCTCGAGGTCGATCGCGCTGTCCTCGTAGCGCGCCTCTGGATCCACCCCGAGCAAGAGCGCGGGGCGACCGACCGGCTCGACCCCGCCGTCGCGGTGGCCGAGCAGGGGGAGCGGGTGGCCGGCGCTCGCAGCGAGGGCCCGCCAGCCGCTCGGCCGGCGCTCCAGGCGCAGCACGACGGCCGTGCACAGCCGGGCGCTGTCCCAGGGGTGCGCGGGGTCAGGCGCCCGCTCGACGATGTGCTCGATCATGGACGCGTTCAGGTGGGCAAGCATCGCGGCGGGGCTCGTCTCGTAGCGCGCCGCCGCCTTGATGGTGTTGCGGGCGAAGCCGGTGAGCGCGGCCGCCTCCACCCCCTTGCCCTGGACGTCGCCCACCACGACCACGCACGCGTCGGGGCCCATCGCGATCACGTCGTAGAAGTCGCCCCCGACCTCGAGCCCGGCCCGGGCCGGCCGGTAGTGGACGGCGAGGTCGAGCCCGGGCATCTCGGGGAGCTTCGCCGGCAGCAGGGACTCGACCAGGCGCCGGGCGACGTGGCTGCGCTCGCTGAACATCCTGGCGTTGTCGATCGCCACCGCCGCCCGGGCGGTCAGCTCCTCGGCGAGCGTGACCGTCTCGGGCTCCATCGGGCGCCCGGCCCGGTTGAAGAAGGCGAGCGCGCCGATGGTGCGGCCCCGTGAGCGCAGCGGGAGCCCGAGGATCCCGCCGAAACCCACCCGGCGCATGAGCGTGAGCGCCTCGGGCGAGGGGGCGGCGGCGGCGAGCATGGCGTCGGTCGTGTCGCGCAGGTACTGGGGGCGCCCCGTGCGGATGATCGCCCCGATGCCCTGGGGCGAGTCGAGGGCGAGCTCGCCGCCGGTGAAGAGCCGCCACTCGTCGTCGTTGAGGCGCGGCGCGATGACCCGACGCTCGATCCGCTGGCCCTCTTCGACCATGTAGAGGGCGCAGCGGTCGGTGAGGCGGGGGACCGCCAGCTCGGCCACCGCCTTCAGGGTCACGTCCAGGTCGAGGGAGTGGCTGAGCCGCTCGCTCGCCTCGGCCAGGTAGTCGAGCTGCTCGCGCCGGTCCTCGGCTACCCGGCGCGACTCGACCAGCGCCGCCTGGGACTCGGCCCGGGCGAGCGCGATCGCCGCCTGCTCGGCGATGGCGACGAGGTAGCCGCGCTCGTCGGGCGCAAACGCGTGCTCGTGGCGGAACCCGATTGCCATGAGGCCGATGCGCCGACCCTCGACGACGAGGGGGAGCGCGGCGAACGACACGGTGGCCCCGTCGGCGAGCGCCGGCCAGCGCCCGGCGAGCTCGGCACGCGACTCGATGAAGAGGGGCGTGGCGCTCTCCAGGACCGCCGCACCCGGAAGGGAGCCGTCGAGGGGGATCTCGGGGTACTCGGCGCTGTGCCCCCGACCGGCCACGAGCTCGAGTCGTCCGTCGCGCAGCATCCAGATGGCGCGCTCGCCCTCGTCGTCGAGATCCGGCGCAGCGTGGTCGATCACGATGGCGCAGATCTCCCCCACGCTGGGCGCGCCGGCCAGGGCGGCGGTGATGCGCTGGAGGCCCAAGAGCCGCTCGGTGGCGCGCCGGGCGAGCGCGGTCGCCTCCTCGGCGGCCCGGCGCGCCTCGCGCTCGGCATCGAAGATCCGGACGCGCTCGATGGCGGCGGCGAGCGGCTCGGCGAAGCGCCTGAGCAGTTCGGCGTCGCCCGCCTCGAAGGGCGCGACCCGTCGGCGGGTGGCGTGCATGACCCCGAGCACCCGGCCGCCCGATGCGAGGGGCACGCCGAGGTAGGAGCGAAGGCCGCTCATGCGGAGCACGTCGCTCACGACGGCGACCCGGGCGAGGTCCTCGATGAAGTGGGCGCGGCCGGTCTCGAGGACCGGCCCCGACGCCCCGGCGCCCCGCGGGATGGACACCTCGAGGTCGACCTCGAGCTCGAGGCCGTATGCGGCCCGGCTGATGAGGGCCGTGCCGTCCTCGTTGGCGAGGAGGAGCGAGACCGCGTCCGCGTCGAGGAGGCGGGCCACGGCCCCCAGCGCGTCGCGCAGCAGCTCGTCGAGGGCCGGCGTCGAGATCGTCTCGCTCGCCGTCTTGCGGTAGCGCTCGATCCAGCGCTCGGCGACCGCCGCGGCGGCCGCCGTCGCCTCGTCGGCGGCCAGCAGCTCGGGCCGCAAGGGTGGGTGAGTATCGTCAGGCACCGGTCTCGCCCGGAGACTACGGCAGGCGATCCCGGCGGGCCATTGTCGTTTCCCCTGGTCGCCCGGCGAAGCGGCCCCGTCAACCGCGGGTGACGGTCGCCCACCAGCTCAGCGGGGCATCGCCACCGGCCGTCGCGCGAGGGGCGAGGTGGGCGCCCGTCGAGCCGGGCCGCCTCCTACGATGCGGCGGTGCCCGAGCAGGCAGTGGAGCGAGCGCCCAGGACCTCGCTGTGGAACCTGCTCGTCGGCCGGCCGCTCCGGGCGAGCGAGACCTCCAAGGAGAAGATCAGCCCCGTCGAGGGCCTCTCGGCGCTCTCCCTCGACGCGCTCACCTCGGTCGCCTACGGCCCCGAGGCGATCATCGTCGTGCTGGGGGCGGCCGGCGCCGGGGCGCTCGGCGACGTGCTGCCGATCACCGTCGCCATCGTCGTGCTCCTGGCCGTGCTCGTGTTCTCCTACCGGCAGGTCATCGACGCCTACCCACGCGGCGGCGGCGCCTACGCGGTGTCCCGGGCCAACCTCGGGCGGCGGGCGAGCCTCGTGGCCGGGGCGGCCCTCGTGGTCGACTACACGCTCACCGTCGCCGTCTCGATCGCAGCGGGCGTGGGCGCCCTCAGCTCGGCCTTCCCGCAGCTCTCCTCGGCGACGGTGCCGATCTGCCTCGGCATCCTCTTGCTCATCACCGTGCTCAACCTGCGCGGGCTCGGTGAGACGGCACGTGCCTTCCTGCTGCCGACGCTCGTGTTCATCGTGGGGCTGCTGGCCATCATCGCGGTGGGGCTGTTCCACCCGCTCGCCCTGCACGTCCACCAACCGGGCCGCCCGCAGCTCGCCACCCGCGGCCTCGAGGCGGTCGGGGTGCTGCTCGTGCTGAAGGCGTTCTCGGCTGGGTGCTCGGCGCTCACCGGGGTGGAGGCGATCGCGAACGGCGTGCCGTTGTTCAAGGAGCCCCGCGTGGCGCGGGCCAAGCGGACCGAGCTGCTGCTCGGGGTGATCCTCGGGGTCATGCTCCTCGGGCTCGCGGTCTTGGCCCGTCGCTGGCATGTCGGCCCGCGCTCGGGCCAGACCGTCTTGAGCCAGATCATGGGCATGGCGGTCGGGCGGCACTGGGCCTACTACGTGGTCTCGATCACGATCACCCTCGTCCTCGCCTTGGCCGCCAACACCTCCTTCGGGGGGATGCCCATCTTGGCCAGCCTGCTCGCCCGGGACGACTATCTGCCCCACCTGTTCTCGCTGCGCGGGGACCGCCAGGTGTTCGCGAACGGCATCGTCGTGCTCTCGGTTCTCTCGGGGGTGCTCCTCGTGGCGGTCGGCGGGAACACCAACTCGCTCATCCCGCTGTTCGCGATCGGGGTGTTCACCGGCTTCACGCTGGCCCAGTCCGGGCTGGTCGTGCACTGGTGGCGGCGTAGGCCGCCCCGGTGGCGGCGGCGGGCCGCCATCAACGCCTTCGGCGCCCTCGTCACCTTCGTGGCGACGGTCATCTTCCTCATCACCAAGTTCGTGAACGGCGCCTGGGTGGTGGTCGTCGCCATCCCGCTCTTCGTGCTCCTCTTCACCCGCGTGCATCTCTACTACCGCCGCGCCGGGGCGATGATCGGCGTCCGGGGCCGCCCCGCCCGCCCGGAGGGCAAGCGCACCCAGGTCATCGTGCCGGTGAACGGGATCTCCCGGCTCACCGAGCACGCCCTCTCCGAGGCGCTCTCGATGGGCGAGGAGGTGGTGGCGGTCTCGGTGGTGCTCGACGAGGGGGAGGGGGCCGACCGGGCCGCCGAGCGCCTCGAGCGCGACTGGCACGCCTGGGACCCCGGCGTCGAGCTCGTCGTGCTGCGCACCGAGTACGCATCGGTGGTCCAGCCGATCGTGGCCTTCATCGATCAGGCCCGGGCGGCCGGCGACCACCAGATCGTCGTCCTCATCCCGGTCGTCGTGCCGCGCCATCTGCGCCAGCGGGTCCTGCACAACCAGATCGACCTGCTCATGAGCCGGGCGCTGCGCACCCGGACCGACATCGTCGTGGCACGGGTCCCGATGCCGCTCGGCCCGGCCTCCGAGCAGGAGGAGGCGACGGGCCGCCCGCCGCGCTGAGCCCGGCGCTCAGGCGAGCGTCGAGAGGCCGCCGTCGACCGCCAGCACCTGGCCGGTGATGTAGCTCGCGTCCTTGGACAACAAGAACACGACCGGCGCCGCGACCTCCCACGCCGAGCCCTGGCGGCCGAGCGGGACGTCGGTGCGCTCGCGGCTCGGCCGGCCCTCCGACGCCCGCCGCCCGAGCGGGGTGTCGATGAGCCCCGGCGCGACCACGTTGGCCCGCACGCCGCGCCGGGCCCCCTCGAGCCCGACGTGGCGGCACAGCCCGGCGAGGGCCGCCTTGGAGCTGTCGTAGGCGGGGATCGAGCTCCCGGGCTTCAGCCCGGCGACCGAGGAGATGAACACGATCGACCCGTCGCGCATGTGGGGCAGCGCGGCCCGGGCGACGAGGAAGTGCGCGCGCACATTGACCGAGAACACGAGGTCCCACTGCTCGGGGGTCGTGCCCTCGAGGCGCCGGCCGGCCCCGATGCCGACGTTGAGCACCAGCCCATCGAGCCCGCCCAGCGCAACGAGGGCCCCCTCCACGATCGCCTGGCATGCGTGGTCGTCGGCGACGTCGCCCACGAGCACCTCGGCTGGCGCCCCCTCGGCCTCGACGAGGCGCGCCGTCTCGCGCGCTGCGGCCTCGTCGCGGTCGGCCAGCGCGAGTGCGGCGCCGGCCCGGGCGGCCGCCAGCGCGATCGCCCGCCCGTTGCCCGGCGGGGCCTCGGGATCCGGGCTCGGCCGGGTGCCTGCGCCCACCACCAGCACCCGCGCGCCGCCGAGCGAGGCGCTCACCCCGGGAAGGGCGCCGTGCCGGGCTCGGGTTGGACCCCGAGCGAGTTGAGGGTGAACGCCACCAGGTGGTACTGGCCGACCACCATGCACACCTCGATGAGCTGGCGCTCGTTGAGCTCGGACGCGAGCGCGTCCCACGTCGCGTCGCCGATGCACGATGCGCCGTGCAGCTCGTCGGCGGCCTTGAGCAGCGCCGTCTCGATCGGTGACCAGCCGGGGGCGTCGGGGCCCTCGATCACCCGGGCGACCGCATCGTCGTCGAGGCCCGCCCGGCCGGCGATGCGGACGTGCTGGCCCCACTCGTAGTCGGCCCGGCAGTGCCACGCGGTGCGCAGCACCAGCAGCTCGCGGTGGCGGTCGGCGAGCTCGCCTCGGCCGAGGAGCGTCCCGCCGAAGGCCGACCACCGCTGGAACAGGCGCGGGTGGCGGACGAGCGTGGCGAAGATGTTGAGGTCGCGGCCGTGCACCTGGAGGGGGGCGAGGAGCTCGGTGGCCTTCTCGTCGCGGCCCTCGTCGGGCAGCGGGGCGATGCGCATCGGTCGTTGGATGGTCATGGGGCGAGACTAGATCGCTGCCCGCCGCGTGCCCCGGCGAGCTCGCGGACGTCGATGGTCCGGGTGATGTCGACGGCCTCGAGCAGCGCGCGGTCGTGCGAGACGAGGAGGAGCGTGCCGCCGAAGCCGGCGAGCGCCGACTCGAGCTGCTCGATCGCCGGCAAGTCGAGGTGGTTGGTCGGCTCGTCGAGCACGAGGAGGTTGACGCCGAGGGCCTGGAAGGTGGCGAGCTCGGCCCGGGTCCGCTCGCCTGGTGACAGCGAGCTCGCCGGGCGAGCGACCTGGTCGGCCCCGAGGCCGAACTTGGCGAGCAGCGAGCGGGCCTCGCTCGTCGTGAGCCCGCAGCGGGCGATGACCCGCTCGGCGATCGAGGCGCTCGAGCCGATCGTCGAGCGGTCCTGACCCAGCTCGCCCACGACGACCGAGGCGCCCAGGCGATGGCGGCCGCTCGTGAGCGCCAGGCGGCCGAGGAGCGCGCCGAGAAGTGTCGACTTGCCCGACCCGTTCGGCCCGACGAGGGCGACCCGCTCGGCCCAGCCGATCTCGAGGTCGAAGGGCCCGAGCGAGAAGGCGCCCCGCTCGACCACGGCCTCCTGCAGGCCGGCCACGAGCGCCCCGGAGCGCTCCGCGGCGGCGATCGTGAACTCGAGGCGCCAGCTTTCCCAGGGCTTGTCCACCGGCTCGAGGGAGTCGAGGGCGCGCGCGCTGCGCCGGGCGCGCGACGCCAGCTGCTCGGTCCGGTTGATCCGGAAGTCCCGCTGGGCCTTGTCGTTGTCGCGCGGCCGGCGCCGCTCCCGGGCCACCCCGCGCGTCGCCCACTCCCGTTCGGTGCGCGCCCGCGCGAGCAGCCCGGCCCGCTCGGCGCGATAGACACGGTAGGACTCCTCGGCGTGGCGCCGGTCGGTCGCCCGCTGCTCGAGATAGGCGGCCCACCCGCCCCCGAACACCTTCGCCCGGTGGTCGTGCTCGTCGATCTCGAGCACCGAGGTGACGGTGCGCGCGAGGAAGTCCCGGTCGTGCGAGACGATCACGACGCCGCCCGGCCGCGAGGTGACGAAGGAGACGAGCCGCTCGAGCCCGGCGAAGTCGAGGTCGTTGGTCGGCTCGTCGAGCAGCGTCACGTCGAAGCGCGACAGCTCGATCGCGGCCAATGCCACCTTGGCTGCCTGGCCGCCCGAGAGGGCAGTGTGCCGGTGGTCGCCCAGCCCGGGGACCCCGAGGTCCTCGAGGAGCGCGTCGATGCGGGCGTCGAGATCGCCCCCCGAGAGCGACACGAGGCGCTCGAGCGCGATCGAGTAGCGCTGGTCGGCCCCGGGCCGGCCGTGCTCGAGCCCCGCCGCGGCCGCCGCGAGCTCGACCTCGGCCGCCTCGACCCCGGTCCGCCTGGTGAGCGCCCGGCGGACGGTCTCGCCCTCGAGTGGCGCAGGCTCCTGGTCGAGCAGCCCGACCGTCGCATGCGGCGGGTCGCGGCGCACCAGGCCTCGGTCCGGCGTGAGCCGGCCGGCGAGCAGCGCGAGCAGGGTCGACTTGCCGACCCCGTTGGGGCCGAGGACCCCGATGCGCATGTTTGGCGCGACGCTGAGCGAGACGTCGTCGAGCACGAGGCGGTCGCCGCGGGCGAGCGAGAGGTGCTGGGCGACCAGGGTCGCCTGGGATGCGTGGGGCGCGGACACGCTGCTTTCCTTTGTGCCGAGGGGCGGGGGACTGGCGTTCCGTGTTCAGCGCACGGGTGCATCGTAACGGGTGCGCCACGGCCGGCCGAGCGGGGCGGGTGACAGGATGGCGGCGATGCGCCCCCGTCGCCCGAAGGCACGCGCCCGCGCCTCGACCTTCGCCTCTTTGCGCGCCCGCAACTACCGGCTCTACTTCTTCGGCCAGATCGTCTCGGTCTCGGGCACCTGGATGCAGACCGTCGCCCAGGGATGGCTGGTGCTGCGGCTCTCCCACAGCGGCACGGACCTCGGGCTCGTCACCGCGGCGCGATTCTTGCCCATGCTGGTCCTCTCGCCGTGGGGCGGACTGGTCGCCGACCGCCTCGACAAGCGGCGTATCCTCTATGTCACCCAGACCCTCTCGGGGCTGCTGGCCGGCGTCCTCGCCCTCCTCGACGCCACGCACGTCATCACGCTGTGGATGCTGGCCGTCATCGCGCTCGCGCTCGGCTTGGTCAACGCCTTCGACAACCCGACGCGGCAGAGCTTCATCGCCGAGATGGTCGACGAGCGCGACCTCGCCAATGCCATCACGCTCAACTCGGTCACCGTCAACGTCGCGCGCGCCATCGGGCCCGCGGTCGCCGGCGCGTTGATCGAGACGGTGGGCATCGCGCCGTGCTTCCTCGCGAACGCGCTGTCCTTCGCTGCGGTGGTGGTCAGCCTGGCGATGATGCGCGCCCCCGAGCTGTTGCGACCGGCGCGCTTCGCACGCCGGTCGGGCCAGGTGCGCGAGGGGCTCCGATACGTGCGGCGCACGCCCGAGCTGCTCGTCCCCCTCGTCATGATCACGGTGGTGGGCACCCTCGCCTGGGAGTTCCAGGTGTCGCTCCCGCTCATGGCGAGCGACGCGTTCCACGGCAACGCCGCCACCTACGGCACCATGCTCGCCTTCATGGGGATCGGCGCGGTGGCCGGCGGGCTCGTGACCGCCAGGCGCACGACGGTGCGCGCGGTGGGGCTCGGGCACTCGTCGATCGGCTGGGGGCTCTCCATCGTCGCCGCGGCCCTCGCGCCGAACCTGCCGAGCGAGTACGCGCTGCTCCTCTTCGTCGGCTACGGGAGCGTGAGCTTCAACTCGGTGGCCCAGACGACGCTCCAGCTCGCGGCGGTCCCCTCGATGCGCGGCCGCGTCATGGCACTGTGGTCGGTGGCCTGGCTCGGGTCCACGCCGATCGGCGGGCCGATCATCGGGTGGATCGGCCAGAGCTTCGGGTCACGCTGGACCCTCGTCGTGGGCGGCGGGACCACGCTCGGGGCGGGGCTCGTCGGCTACCGGCGCCTGCTGGCGATCGACCGGAGGGCAGCGCTCGCCGCATCGGCCGCCGATCCCGACGCCCTCGTCCAGGCGCCGGTGCCGGCCGAGCCCTGAGCGCGCCGGGGATGCCCCGGCCCATCGCGGCGGGGAGGCGATCCCTCAGGCGCTCCTCGGGGTGTGGTGCAGCGGGTCACCGAACAGGGGCGCCGCCAGACACACGTTGAACGCCGCTGCCGCGAGCGGGACGAAGCCCAGCGCGAACAGCGCCCACCAACCACCGCCATAGGTCACGCCCAGCCATGCGCCCACGCCGACCAGCACCAGGCCCCCGACGCCTCGGGCGAGCCGCCCGGTGCCGCCTTCCATGAACCGGATCAGCCTCATCGTCGGACCTCCTCACCGGGCATCGCCGCCCGGTCTCTCTCCTGTGCCAACGACGGCGCGGGCGGCGGGCTTCCCCGGTCGAGGAATTGGGGCCGTTGGTCCCTGCCTCGGTGCCGCACGCGGGCTCGGCGCGGCGGGCGGGGGCCAGCCCCGGTGTTGGCGGCCGGCCGCCGGCCGGGGCCCTATCGTGGGTTTCGTGGCCGCCTCCACCGTCACGCTCCTGCTCGCGGTCTTCGCCG
>DAHUZM010000032.1 GCA_027306525.1 Acidimicrobiaceae bacterium | reverse complement strand
CTGACGGTGGGGCCGGCGGCCGTCGATGGGGTCATCACGGCTCGAGGCCGCAACATCTACAACCAGGGCACAGTGAGCCGGCAGGTGTACCAGGTCGACGCCAGGGTGGAGCCGGGCAACTCCGGCGGTCCGCTGCTCGATGGCAGCGGCCAGGTGATCGGGGTGGTCTTCTCCCGCTCCACCGTCTACACCGACGTCGGCTACGCCCTCACCTCGCCGGGGGTGTCGACCCGGGTGGACCGGGCGCGGGCGACGTCGACCGCGGCCTCCACCGGCGCCTGCGTCACCGGCTGACGTGCCGGCCGCCGGAGGCCGCCCTGCTCTCGGCGCCACCAGCGGGTAAGAATGCTCGGGATGCCGCTCTCGATCGAGGACTACGCGGTCATCGGCGACCTGCACACCGCCGCCCTGGTGGGGCGGGACGGGTCGATCGACTGGCTCTGCCTGCCGGGATTCTCCTCGGACGCATGCTTCGCCAAGCTGCTCGGCGACGAGTCCCACGGGTTCTGGCGCATCGCCCCGACCGCCAAGGTGACGAAGAACGAGCGCCGCTACCGCGAGGGGACCCTCGTGCTCGAGACCGAGTTCGAGACCAAGACCGGCCGCGTGCGGGTGACCGACTGCATGCCCATCCGAGAGGAGCACCCCCAGATCGTCCGCATCGCCGAGGGCTTGGAGGGCACCGTCGATATTCGCATGGAGCTCTGCATCCGGTTCGGCTACGGGCAGGTGCTTCCCTGGGTCACGCGGTGCGAGAACCTCCTCACGGCCACGGCCGGCCCCGACTCCGTCGCGCTCTACACGTTGGCCGACACCCACGGCGAAGACATGCGGACCGTGTCGGAGTTCACCTTGTCGGAGGGCCAGCACGTCCCGTTCATCCTCACCTGGTACCTCTCCCACGAACTCCCGCCGCGGCCCATCGACCCGTGGTACTCGGTCGAATCCACCTCGGAGTGGTGGAGCGCCTGGGCGGCCGGGTGTTCGTACGAGGGCGATCACCGCGACGCCGTGCTCCGGTCGCTCATCACGCTCAAGGCACTCACCTACGAGCCCACCGGCGGCATCGTGGCCGCCGCCACGACCTCGCTGCCCGAGGCCGTCGGCGGCAACCGGAACTGGGATTACCGGTACTGCTGGCTGCGTGATGCCACCCTCACGCTCGAGGCACTCATGCGGGGCGGGTACCACGAGGAGGCGATGGCCTGGCGCGACTGGCTACTGCGCGCCGCTTCGGGCGACGTGTCGCGCCTGCAGATCATGTACGGCACGGCGGGCGAGCGCCGGCTGGAGGAGTGGGAGGTCGAGTGGCTCCCGGGCTACGAGGGCTCGGCCCCGGTCCGGATCGGGAACGCCGCCTCGGGGCAGTACCAGCTCGATGTCTACGGCGAGGTCATGTCGGCCCTGTTCACGGCGTGCCAGTTCGACGGGGTGACCAGCCGAGCGATGTGGGACCTCCAGCGCAACATGGTCGAATTCATCGAGCAGGGCTGGAAGGAGCCCGATGACGGGATCTGGGAGGTGCGGGGCCCGAGACGCCACTTCACCCACTCGAAGGTGATGGCCTGGGTCGCCGTCGACCGTGCCGTGCGGACCCTCGAGACCTGGCCGTCGCTCGAAGGCCCGATCGACCGCTGGCGAAAGCTGCGGGACGAGATCCACGCGGAGGTCTGCGATCAGGGCTTCAACAAGGAGAAGAACGCCTTCACCCAGTACTACGGCTCCGATGCCCTCGACGCGAGCATCCTCATGATCCCGCTCGTCGGCTTCCTGCCGGCCACGGACCCGAGGGTCGTCTCGACGGTCGAGGCGATCGAGCGAGAGCTGATGGAGGACGGCTTCGTCCTGCGTTACCGCACGAGTGACAACGGTGAGGTCGACGGCCTGACGGGGCGGGAGGGGGCCTTCCTCGCCTACTCGTTCTGGATGGTCGACTGCCTCCACATGATCGGTCGGGTCGAGGATGCGGACACGCTCTTTCGGCGACTCTTGTCGCTGCGCAACGACGTCGGGCTCCTGAGCGAGGAGTACGACGCTGTCCTCAGGCGCCAGGTGGGCAACTTTCCCCAGGCGTTCTCCCACGTCTCCCTCGTCAACGCGGCGTGTCGACTGAGCGGCCACGAGGTGAGTGCCGTCGAGGCCGCCGAAGATGGTGCCCGGAGGGCGACTGTGGCGGCACTCGGGGCCCCGCTCGTCGCCCTGGGCAAGGCGACCCGGCACCCCTGGCGGATGTGGGGGGCCGGGCGGATCACCGCCGACCAGGACCATCCACAGGGCCAGCGCCTGCACGTCCGGCCGGCGATAAAGAGGCGGGCCAACGCTTCGAACGAGGCAAAGCCCACGAGGAGGAACCGATGAAGGCACTGACCGTGATCCCGTTGCAGAAGGGGACGGCGGAGCTCTCCGATGTCGAGGAACCACCGGAGTCCGACGGCCCGGTCGTGGTCGAGACGATCGCCGTCGGGATCTGCGGCACCGACGCCGAGATCCTCTCGGGTGCCTACGGGTGGGCGCCGCCGGGCAGGGAGCGGCTCGTGCTCGGACACGAGTCGCTCGGGCGCGTGGTCGAGGCGCCCGGGGGCTCCGGGCTGGCCAAGGACGACCTGGTGGTCGGCATCGTGCGCCGTCCAGATCCCGTGCCCTGCGCCAACTGCGCGGTGGGGGAGTGGGACTTCTGCAGGAACGGCGAGTACACCGAGCGTGGCATCAAACAGCACGACGGGTATCTCTCGGAGCGCTACCGGATCACTCCAGAGTTCGTCGTCAAGGTCGATCCCGCCCTCGGTGAGCTCGGCGTCCTGCTCGAGCCGACCAGCGTGGTGGCCAAGGCGTGGGAGCAGGTGGAGCGCATCGGCGGGCGCGCCCACTGGGAGCCGAAGACGGCTGTGGTGACCGGGGCGGGCCCAGTGGGGCTGCTCGCAGCGTTGATCGGCATCCAGCGCGGGCTCGAGGTGCATGTCATCGACCAGATGGAGACCGGGCTCAAGCCCGATCTCGTGCGGGCGCTCGGCGGTCAGTACCACACCGGTCACATCTCGGACGCGTGCCCGTCGCCCGACGTCATCGTCGAGTGCACCGGGGTCGGGTCTCTCGTGTTCGACGCCATCGAGCACATCGGACCGGGGGGTGTCGTCTGTCTGACCGGCGTGTCCTCGGGTGGCCGTGCACTCGATGTGGATGCCGGCACCCTCAACCGCAACATGGTGCTCGAGAACGAGTCGGTCGCGGGCTCGGTCAACGCAAACCGTCGCCACTACGAGGCCGGGGCCGAGGCCTTGGCCAAGGCCGACCGGTCGTGGCTCGAGCGCCTCATCACGCGCAAGGTGGGACTGAGGGACTGGGCGTCGGCGCTCGAGCGCGAGCCCGACGACGTCAAGGTGGTCGTCGAGGTCGGATCTTGAGCGCACCGGGCGGGGCGGAACCCCACGCCATCGGCCCGGGGGTCATCGAGATCGACACGCTGCTCGGCGGCTGGCATCGCGTGACGGCGGGGTACCTGATCGAGGGTCCGGCACCGGTCCTCGTCGAGACCGGCAGCCAGACCTCGGTCCCGGTGGTCCTCGAGGCGCTCGCCAGGCTGGGCCTGGGGGCGCACGACCTCGCCGGCGTGGTCGTCACCCACATCCACCTCGACCATGCGGGCGGCGTGGGCAACGTCGCCGACGCGTTCCCGGACGCGACCGTCTACGTGCACGAGAAGGGAGCGCGGCATCTCGCCGATCCCACACGGCTCGTGGACTCGGCCTCGCGGGTCTACGGACCGCTTCTCGACTCCCTCTACGGACGGCTCGATCCGACACCACCCGAACGGCTCCACGTCCTTGAGGACGGCGAGCAGATCGAGATCGGGCCTGGTCGCTCGCTGACGGCCGTCGATTCACCCGGGCACGCGAAGCACCACGTCGGGTTGCACGACTCGGAGTCGGGGATCCTCTTCGTCGGCGACGCGGTCGGCGTGCGCCTCCCGGACGTGGGCGTGCTGCGCCCGTCCACGCCGCCCCCGGACTTCGACCTCGATCAGGCGCTGCACTCGCTCCAGCGCTTCGCTGCCCGTCGTCCCTCCGGCCTGGCTCTCGCCCACTACGGGCTGTTGCACGACCCCGGCGACGTACTGAAGGAGGCCGAGGGAACGTTGCGGCAATGGGCGGAGACGGCCGAGACGGCGTACCGGGCCGGTGAGGACATCGCCGAGGCCCTGGCCAAGCGGTTCGACCCTGCGCCCGGGGTGGTCGCCGACGAGCACCTCGAGAAGTTCGAGGTCATGAACGGCGTGCACTCAAACGCGGCCGGGCTGCACCGCTGGCTCGAGACCCGCGATCGCCCGAAGGCGAGCTAGCGCCGCATCAATCGACCCGCAGGCGGGACCGCAAGTCGGCCTGTCGCACCTCGAAGTCGTCGAGCGAGATGCGCCCCTCTTCCAGGTCCTCGTGGAGGCGGGCAAACTCTTCGAGCAGCTTGGTCTGGTCCTCTTGGGCGCCGGGCTCGGCGGGCTCGTCCGTGGCCTCGGCGCGCCCGGACCGCCTCGCTTGACGGTCCTCTTGCTTCGCCTTGGCCTTGGCCCGCTTGGCCTGGTCTCGCTGGAGCTTGCCCACGGTCGAGCGCGAAGGTGCCATCTCCAACTCCTCTCAAAGGCGGCCGGCCAGTACGACCTTGTGCGAGCCGCTGGCGGGTGAGCAACCCGAGTCCCCGCCCGTCCCCATCGAGGTGCCGGCGTGCTCGCGCGGTGCCATCAGGCTACCACCGGGCCGGAATTCCCCGTACGGCGGGTGACCGGATGCTGGACGCCGCGCGAGCTCCCATGTGCTGGCGCGTTGCGTGCTTGGCGCCGCCCGCTCTGCCGTGGCGTGCATCAGCGCGTCCGGCGCTCGTGCATCGCCAACTGCACCAGGTGACCGGATCTCCGGCGCCGCGCCGAGATGACGTCCGTCCCTCAGGGAGGGCCGGACGACGACAGAGGCCCCTCCGAGCGACTCGGGAGGGCCTCTGTCCGGGGACTTCTGCCAGCGGAGGGAGTGGGATTCGAACCCACGGTGCCCTAAAGGACACAACGGTTTTCGAGACCGTCCGATTCGGCCACTCTCGCATCCCTCCGTTGCCCAATCTAGGTGCGATCGGAGCACCCGAGTGAGGGCCGAGGTGCTCAACCCATCGATCGTCGACCGCGCCGCTCGGCGAAGAAGGAAGTCAGCAGCGCACCGCAGTCCGACGCGAGCACGCCTCCGGTGACCGCCACCTCATGGTTGAGCCGAGGATCGGCACAGAGGGCGTAGAGCGACGAGACCGCGCCCGCTTTGGGGTCGAGCGCGCCGAACACGAGGCGTCCGAGCCGCGCGTTGACCATCGCCCCCGCGCACATCGGGCAAGGCTCGAGGGTGACCACGAGGGTGACCTCGCCGAGCCGCCAGTCCGAGCGCGCCCGAGCGACGTCGCGGAGCAACAGAAGTTCCGCGTGCGCCGTGGGATCCTTTCGCAGTTCCCGCTCGTTGTGCCGGCGTGCGACGACCTTCCCCCCCACGATGGCCAGCGCCCCAACCGGAACGTCCTCGTGATCGAGGGCTCGTCGGGCCTCGTCGATCGCGAGGCGCATTGCCGCCTCGTCGGATTCGAGAGGCTCGGGCTGGTGCAGCGACACGGGTGACTCCGTCTCTCATCGCAGAGGCGCGGGTTGACGCCCAGACCCGCGATTGCCACACGGCCACGAGGCGCGCCCCGGTCTCCTCTGCCGCCAGGGTAGTCCTCCAAGCGCAGGTCACCGCCCATTTCTTTCCTCCGTCCTTCGCCCGCCTTGGCCGGGGGGGGGCTTCCCGATTGCCCATGCCCGGTTGGTAGCTTCTGCGCACCGATGAACGACGATGCGCTCCATGCGGCGGGCTCGCGGGCCCTCGACCGCTTCATCGAGACCTTCAACTCCCGTGATGCCCATGCCTGGGCGGGGAGCCTCTCGTACCCGCACGTGCGGGTCTCGTCGCGACGGGCGGTGGCGACCGTCCTGGCCGATGCGAAGGAATATGCGGCGCGTGCGAGCTACGACGCGGCCGACGCGATGGGGTGGCACCACTCGGCCTGGGACACGAAGCAGCTCCTCGCGGTGTCGCCGACCAAGATTCACGCCTCGGCGCAATGGTGTCGCTACAACGCCGCAGGCGACCGCATCCTGCCGAACAACGTGTCCTACGTGATCACCGAGGTCGGCGGACGATGGGGGATCCAGGGCCGCTTCGGGGTGGACTCAGCGGCACCCGAGGACCCCCTCGCTGCCGTCGGCCGCGCGACGGCGGCGTGGGACCGACTCTCGGCCGCGGCGGGCCGTGGCGATGTGTGGGGCGTCGGCGGTGCGGTCAGGCTCCCGGTGTACCTCGTCGGGATCGGAGGGGTGACGGTGGCGGCCACGCCCGAGGAGGTCCTCGCTCCTCTCGGCGAGTGCGTCGCCCAAGGAACCGCCGAGGTGGTGGCGTTGCAGGTCGGACGGCTGGGCGTGAACCTGGGTGTCCAGCTGCGCACGGCGAACGGGGAGAACTGCCACGCCCTCGTGTTGGTCGTCTTGGACCCAGGGGGCCCACGCGTCTCGGCCGTCTCGCTCCTTCGAGAGGCCCAGGTGCTCGACGCCGGCGGCGGCCGGTCCGGGGGCTGACCCGGACCGGCGGTCGGTTCCGCGCTGGCCCGCGATCGGCGGGGATCTGGTGTGAGCGGAGGAGGTGGGATTTGAACCCACGGACCCGTGAAGGTCACACGATTTCCAATCGTGCCGATTCGGCCGCTCTCGCACTCCTCCAACGACGGGTGGTCAGGCTATCGCCGCGGATCACCGCCCCAAGATTGTGCCGGTTCGCCCCGTATGATCCGCCACGATGCACGCACTCGGAGCTCGCGTCGGATTCGCCGCTGGGACTGCGATGCGCTCCGTCGCCCAGGTGCGCGAGGAGGCGCTGTGGGCGGCCAACGCCCGATTCGACAGCTTCTGGGTCTCCCAGGCCCTCGGCGTCGATCCTCTCGTCGCCTTGGCGGCGGTCGGCCGCGACGTGCCGGAGTTCGTGGAGCTCGGATCCTCGGTCGTGCCGCTCGTTGGGCGTCATCCGCTCGCCCTCGCGGCCGAGGCGCGCACGGTGCAGAGCGCACTCGAGGGGCGATTGGTCCTCGGGGTGGGCGCCTCGCACCAGGTGGTCGCCGAACGCGCCTTCGGTGAGAGCTACGCAAAGCCCTACTCGCGCACGAAGGAGTTCCTCGACGCCCTCCTTCCGCTGCTCGAGGGTGGCGAGGCCGCGGTCTGCGGAGAGCAGATCGTGGCGCGCGGCGCGCTCGCGATCGAGGCACCTCCATGCCAGGTGCTGCTCGCCGCCCTCGCCCCCCGGATGCTCGCGCTCGCCGGGGCGCGCACGGCCGGTACGTCGCTCGGCCAATGTGGTCCGAAGACCATCCGTGCCCACGTCGCGCCCGTGCTCAACGCCGCCGCCGAGGCGGCCGGGCGCCCGAGGCCGCGCATCATGGCGCTGGTCTCGGTCGTCATCACCGACGATCCCGTGGCCGCTCGGCAGGGAGCGATCGAGGCGTCGAATGGCTACCTTCCGTCCTACCGCCGGGTACTCGACCTCGAGGGCGTGACCAGCGGGGCCGAGCTGGTCGTGGCGGGATCGGTCGAGGAGGTCGCTCTGGGGCTCGCCGAGTACGTGGACGCCGGGGTCACCGATCTGCGAATCGGCCTTGGCTCGGCCGAGCCGAGACTCCTCGCGGCCACCCGGGCCGGGATGGCCGAGCTGCTCGCCGGCTGATCGCCCGGTAACCTCGGTCGTCTCGCCGCACCGGCGTTGGGTGCGGCGGCCGGGTCCTGCGCAACGGCCGCTCGTGAACCGAGTCAGGGTCGGAAGGCAGCAGCTCTCAGCGGGTGAGGCCGTGTGCCGTAGCCAACCTGGCCGCCGCACCGAGCGCCGGATC
>DAHUZM010000010.1 GCA_027306525.1 Acidimicrobiaceae bacterium | reverse complement strand
GGCCACGTTGGCCTCGGCCATCGCGGCGCGCGGCCCGTTGTGCGCCGGGATCGATCCCTCCCAAGACGCGCTGGCCCGCTGGGACCTGCCCGACACGGCCGCGGGGGCCGCCGAGTTCTCGATGCGCGTCCTCGAAGCGGTGCGCGACGAGGTTGCGATCGTGAAGCCGAACGTCGCCTTCTTCGAGCAGTACGGCGCGCCGGGCCTCCACGCGCTCGAGACGTTGCTCGCGACGGCGCGCCGCGAGGGTGTCCTCACGCTTGCCGACGCGAAGCGCGGCGACATCGGCTCGACGAACGGCGCGTATGCGCGGGCGTGGCTCGGCGACGGGCCGCTCGCGTCCGACGCGATGACCGTCGCCCCCTATCTCGGCACGCGCGCGTTGGCACCGTTCTTCGATGTCGCCGAGCACGGCGGTCGCGGCCTGTTCGTCGTGGCGCGTAGCTCCAACGTCGAGGGCCGCGAGGTGCAGCTGGCGACCACCGAGGGGGGCCGGAGCGTCGAAGCGGCGGTGCTCGAGGAGGTCGCATCTCGCCCCGAGACACTCGGTGCGGTCATCGGACTGATGGCCGGCTACCCACCCCTCGAGCTCCCGACGAGCGCGTTCTACCTGGCCCCGGGGCTCGGCACCCAGGGGGCGACGGTGGCCGATTTGGCGGCGCAGTTCGGGGGTATGGCATCGACGCCCGTTGTGGTCAACCTCTCCCGGGCCCTCGACCGGGCAGGCCCCGAGGTGCGCGCGATGCGAGAAGCGGCGGCACGATTTCGCGGCGAGGTGGCGACGGGGTTGCGCCTTTCTGCGGGTTGAGGCGCTATCGTCGGGACATGCCTCAACCGCCTGCACTCACCGCTGAGCAGCGTCAAGCTGCGCTGCAGAAGGCCGCGAAGGTGCGCCGCGAGCGCGCCGACGTCAAAGAGAAGCTCAAGCTTGGTTCCCTCACGCTCGCCGAATTGCTCCAGAAGGCCGAGGGCGACGAGACGGTCGGGAAGATGAAGGTCCTCTCGGTGCTCGAGTCGCTTCCGGGACTGGGCAAGGTCAAGGCCCGCCGTCTCATGGACACGGTCGGCATCAGCGAGAGCCGTCGCCTGCAGGGGTTGGGCGCGAAGCAGCGTGCCGACCTGCTGAAGGCAACCGCTCGCTAGCAACGGGGCGCGACCCGCTGGAGGCCGCGCCGCGCATCTTCGTGCTGATCGGTCCCGGTGGGGCCGGGAAGGGCACGGTGTCGCGAGCGCTGGTCGCCCGTGACCCCACGCTGTGGCTCAGCCGATCCTGGACGACCCGTCCGCCACGGCCCGGTGAGGCGCAGGACGCGTACGTCTTCGTCGAGCGCGACCGGTTCATGGCCCAGGTGCGCGACGACGGCTTCCTCGAGTGGGCGGAGTTCCTCGGCCACCTCTACGGCACGCCGACCCCCGAGGCGCCGCCGGGGACCGACGTGTTGCTCGAGATCGACGTGCAAGGGGCACGCCAGGTCCTCGAGAAGCGCCCGGACGCGGTCGTGATCTTGTTGATGCCACCGTCGCTCGAGATCCAAGAGCGGCGCCTCGAGGCGCGCGGGGACCCCGCCGACCAGGTGGCGCTGCGCATGGAGAAGGGCCGCGAGGAGGTGCGCGTCGCGAGGGAGCTCTCGGCTTTCGAGGTGGTCAACGACGACGTGGATCGGGCCACCGCCCGGGTGGCCGGTATAATCGAGGCCGCCCGTTCCGCTCGCCTCGAGCATTCCTGAAACGGACCCCCCACAGATCCCGGAGGACCGATGGCCCAGGGCCGCCTCACGCTGATGGACCCGCCGATCGAGGAGCTCCTCGACAAGGTCGACTCCAAGTTCACTTTGGTCGCCCTGGGGGCGCTGCGGGCCCGCCAGGTCAACGCCTACTACAACAGCCTGGGCGAGGGGCTCGGGCGCGTCGTGCCGCCCCAGGTCGCCTCGGTGTCGGGCAAGCCGCTGTCGATCGCATTCGAGGAGATCGCCGAGGCCAAGGCCACCTACACGCGTCCGACCCCCGAGGAGCTCGCCGCCGCCGAGATGGCAGAGCTCGAGGGGGCCGAGGCGGACCTGCTCGCCGTGGAGGGCGGCCTCGCGGACGAGTCCGAGGCGGCCGAGCCCGAGGCGTCGGCCGAGGACGAAGGCCCGGCCGCCGGCTAGGCGGCGCCCATGGCGGCGAGCGAGATTCCCGCGAAGAGGGTCGTCCTGGGTGTCACCGCTGGGATCAGCGCGTACAAGGCCATCGAGGTCTGCCGGCGCCTGGTCGATGCCGGCGTCCACGTCGCGCCGGTGCTCACCCCCGACGCGATGCGCTTCGTCGGTGCCGCCACGTTCTCGGCGCTCGGGTCCGAGCCCGCGCAGAGCAGCCTGTTCGAGGGGTCCTCGCCGATCCCGCACACCGCGCTCGGCCAGGCGGACGACCTCGTCGTGGTCGCACCGGCGACGGCCGACTTCCTCGCCCGCTACGCCGCTGGGATGGCCAACGACCTCTTGACGGCGACCCTGCTCGCGACGAGGGCACCGGTGGTCGTGTGCCCCGCCATGCACACCGAGATGTGGGAGCACCCGAGCGTCCGGGAGAACCTGGCGACCCTGGTGCGCCGGGTGGTCGCGGTGGTCCCACCCGGGGAGGGCCCGCTCGCTGCGGGCGACGTGGGGGTCGGGCGGCTGGCCGGCCCGGCGGACATCGTCGCCGTCGTGCTCGGCATGCTCGGCTCGAGCGGCGATCTGGCCGGGCGACGGGTGGTCGTGTCGGCCGGCGGGACGCGCGAGCCGCTCGATCCGGTGCGCCACCTGTCCAACCGCTCCTCGGGCAAGCAGGGCCATGCCCTGGCCAGCGCCGCCCTGCGCCGCGGGGCGGAGGTGACCCTCGTCACCACCGTCTCGACCCCGATGCCGGCCCACCCCCGCCTGAGCGTGGTGCGGGTCGACACCGCGGCCGAGATGGAGGCGGCGATGGGCATCGAGTCCGAGAAGGCCGACGTCATCGTGATGGCGGCGGCGGTGGCGGACTTCCGCCCGGTGAAGGTGGCAAATCGGAAGCTCACCAAGGACGACGGCATTCCCGACATCGTCCTCGAGCAGACGCCGGACATCCTCCGGGCGCTCGTGGCGCGGCGACGACCGGGACAGGTCATCGTCGGCTTCGCGGCCGAGACCGACGAGCCCCTGCGCCGGGCCCGGGCCAAGCGCGCGTCAAAGGGCGTCGATCTCATGGTCGTGAACGACGTGAGCGCGCCGGGCGTCGGATTTGACCATGACACCAACGCGGTGACGATCATCGCGCAGGACGCCGAGCACGAGGTGCCGCTCAGCGCGAAGGAGGCGGTCGCCGACGCGGTACTCGACGAGGTGGTCGAACTGCTCGGCCGAGATCAGGGCGCGCCACGAGCGCGCGGAGAGGACAGCTAGCCAATGCGGACCACCTTCACGTCGGAATCGGTCACCGAGGGCCATCCCGACAAGATGGCCGACCAGATCTCCGACACGGTCTTGGACGCGCTGTTGGACCAGGACCCGATGAGCCGCGTCGCCTGCGAGACGCTGCTCACCACCGGCCTCGTGGTCGTGGCCGGCGAGATCTCCTCCAACGCCGTCATCGACGTGACAGCGCTCGTGCGCGAGACGGTGTGCGACATCGGCTATGACGCCGACGACAAGGGGTTCAACGGGAACTCCTGCGCGGTGCTCGTCTCGCTCGACAAGCAGTCCCCGGACATCGCCCAGGGCGTCGATGCGGCGTACGAGCTGCGGACCGGCTCGGGCGGCGAGGACATGCGCAACGCCCAGGGGGCGGGCGACCAGGGAATGATGTTCGGCTACGCGTGCGACGAGACGCCCGACCTCATGCCCCTGCCGATCTGGCTCTCGCACCGGCTCTCCCAGCGCCTCACCCAGGTGCGCAGGCTCGGTTCGCTCCCGTACCTGCGCCCCGACGGCAAGACCCAGGTGAGCGTGAGCTACGAGGACGGCCGGCCGGTCTCGATCGACACCGTGCTCATCTCCACCCAGCACCAGAGCGGGATCGACCTCCAGACCCTGCTCGTCCCCGACGTCACCGAGCAGGTGATCCAGCCGATGCTCCCGAGCGACCTCGACACCGAGCACGTCTCGATCCTGATCAACCCGACCGGTCGCTTCGAGCTCGGCGGCCCGCATGCCGACACCGGGCTCACCGGCCGCAAGATCATCGTCGACACCTACGGCGGGATGGCCCGCCACGGCGGCGGCGCCTTCTCGGGCAAGGACCCCTCCAAGGTCGACCGGTCGGCCGCCTACGCGGCGCGCTGGGTCGCGAAGCACGTCGTGGCGGCGGGCGCCGCGCGACGCTGCGAGGTCCAGGTCGCCTACGCGATCGGGGTCGCCCACCCGGTCTCGCTCCTCGTCGAGACCTTCGGCACCGAGGCGGTCGACCCGGCCAAGATCGCGGCCTGCGTCGAGGAGCTCTTCGATCTCCGGCCGGCCGCCATCATCGAGGAGCTCGAGCTGCGTCGGCCCATCTACCGCGGAACCGCCGCCTACGGTCACTTCGGCCGGGGTGAGAAGGAGTTCACGTGGGAGACGACGGGCAAGGTCGACGACCTGAAGCGGGCCCTCGGTCTCTAGCGCCCCGCGCAGCGGGGAGCGCCACGGTGCACGTCGTCCGGGTCCTGCCCGACGTCCGCGCGCTCGGCCGGTCCTTCGACTACACGGTGCCCGAAGCCTGGGAGGCCCCGGTCCGGGTCGGCACCCGGGTGCGCATCTCCTTGCACGGTCGGCGCGTCGGGGGCTGGGTCGTCCACGACGACGTCGAGCCCGAGGCGGGGATGGACCTGAAGCCCCTCGCCAAGCACTCGGGCATGGGCCCGCCGCCCCACGTCGTCGCGCTCGCCGAGTGGGCCGCCTGGAGGTGGGCCGGTCCGCTCGGCGCGCTGCTCAGCGTCGCCTCGCCCGACCGGGTCGTGGCGGCCCCCGAGACCCCCGCGCCCGCCGCCGCCTCGGGCCGCCCCTTGGAGGGGGCGCTCGCCGAGTGGGCCGCCCGGGCGCTCGAGGCGCCGGGGCGCGCCTCGCTCCTGCGCGTCCCGCCCGCCACCGACCTCTTGCCCGTCGTCGAGGTGGCGCTCGCCCGCTCGGGCGGCCCGGTCCTCGTGCTCGTGCCGAGCGTCGGGTGGGCCGAGCGCATGCGGGCCCGCCTCGAGCGGCGGGGCGTGCCCGTCGCCCGGTCCTGGGCCCAGGCCGCCGGGGGATGGCCGGTCGTCGTGGGCAGCCGCGGCGCCGCCTTCTCGCCTGCCCCGCGCCTCGGGGCGGCGGTCGTGCACGACGCGCACGACGAGGCCTACCGCGAGGAGCGCTCCCCGCGCTTTGACGCAGCGCGCGTCGTCGCCGAGCGAGCGGCGCGCGATGGGGCGCCGTGCCTGTGCACGTCGGCCGTGCCGACGGTGGCCCAGCTCCACGAGTGGTCAGTGCTCGAGCTGCCGGCCCACCTCGAGCGCTCCGGATGGCCGAGGCTGCACGTGATCGACCGCCGCGGGGACGACCCGCGCACCGGCCTGTACTCCGAGGAGCTGGTGCGCATGGTGCGCGCGACCGTCGGGCGCGTCGTCATGGTGTTCAACCGTCGGGGACGGGTCCGGCTCTTGGCCTGCGGGCGCTGCGGCGAGCTCGTGCGCTGCGAGACCTGCGGGCGCGCCATGGCCGAGGTAGACGGCATGCTCGCCTGCGGCGCCTGTGGCGCACAGCGCCCAGGGGTCTGCGCCGCCTGCGGGCACCTCGTGCTGAAGGCGCTGCGGGTCGGGGTGAGCAGGGTCCGCGAGGAGCTCGAGGCCCTGCTCGGCACCGAGGTGGCCGAGGTCTCGGGCACCGAGGAGGCGGTGGCCGAGACGCGGGTCCTCGTCGGCACCGAGGCGGTGCTGCACCGTGTCCGGAGCGCAGCGATGGTGGCGTTCTTGGACTTCGACCTGCACCTGCTCGCGCCGCGCCTCTCTGGGACCGAGGAGGCGCTCGCGCTCGTGGTGCGGGCCGGGCGCATGGTCGGCGCGCGGAGCGCGTCGGGGTCCGGGATGGTGGTCGTCCAGACCCGGCTGGCCGATCACGAAGTGCTGGGGGCGGTCGTCTCGGGCAATCCGGGGCCGCTGCTCGACGCCGAGCTCGCGCTGCGCCGCGAGCTCTCGCTGCCGCCCTTCGCCGCGCTGGCCGAGCTGTCGGGGCCCGGGTCCGCCGAGCTGTTCGCGCACCTGGGGCTCGAGGGCTCCCTCGTCGCCGACGCCCGCTGGCTGGTGCGCGCCGCCGACCACCGGGTGCTCTGTGACCGGCTGGCCGAGGCGCCGCGCCCTCGCGAGCGCGTGCGGGTCGTGGTCGACCCGCCGGGGCTCTGAGCCCGGCCCGATACGATGCGGCGGTGGCCACCTTCCCGATCCGCCAGTACGGGGACCCCGTGCTCCGGCACGCGACCAGGGACATCGACGAGATCGACGCGTCGGTGGCCAAGCTGGCCGAGGACATGATCGAGACGATGCGCGCCGCGCACGGCGTCGGGCTGGCGGCGAACCAGGTCGGCGTGCAGCGTCGCATGTTCGTCTACGACACGGGGACGGGCCCGGTCGTGGTCATCAACCCGCGCATCGTCGAGACCGACGGCGAGTGGACCTACGAGGAGGGCTGCCTGTCGATCCCGGGCCTCAGCTGGCCGATCGTGCGCCCGAACACGGTGCATCTCGTCGGGCTCGACCTCGAGGGCAACGAGCTGTCGATCGAGGCCGACGAGCTCGAGGGGCGCGCCTTCCAGCACGAGGTCGACCATCTCGACGGCCGCCTCTTGATCGAGCACCTCGACGACGACCAGCGCCGGGAGGCCCGCTCGATCCTGCGCGAGCGGCTCTCGCACCAGGAGGCCTGAGCCCGAGGGCCGGGCCCCCTAGGTTGGGGCGATGGCCAGGCTCGCCTATCTCGGCACCCCCGAGCTCGCCGTGCCCCCGCTGCATGCGCTCGTGGCGGCGGGCCACGCGGTCGAGATCGTCGTGAGCGGCCCCGACCGTCGCCGCGGTCGCGGCTCGGCGACCTCGCCATCGCCGGTCGCCGCCGCCGCCATCGAGCTCGGGCTCGAGCGCACGACCGACATCGGCGTCCTGCTCGAGCCGGCGCGCGAGCCGCCCGAGCTCGGCGTGGTGGTCGCCTACGGCCGGCTCATCCGCCCGCCCGTCTTGGCCCGGGTGCCCATGATCAATCTCCACTTCTCCCTCCTGCCCCGCTGGCGCGGCGCCGCCCCGGTCGAGCGGGCGATCCTGGCCGGCGACGAGCGGACCGGGGTCTGCGTCATGGCGGTGGAAGAGGGCCTCGACACCGGCGGGATCTACGCGTCGGCCGAGCTCGCGATCGGCCCCGACGAGCATCTGGGCGCCCTGCGGGATCGGCTCGTCGAGCGGGGGAGCGCGCTGGTGGTCGAGGTGCTGGCCGGCGGGGTCGACGGGCTGCCGGCGCCGGTGCCCCAGCGGGGCGAGCCCACCTATGCGGCGAAGCTCGACCCGGCCGAGTTCGCGATCGACTGGACGAGGGCCACGCGCGCGGTGCTCGCCGTGGTGCGCCTCGACCGGGCCCACACGAGCGTGCTCGGTCGGCGCCTCCGGGTCCTCGAGGCCCAGGACACCGGAGGTCCCCCGATCGGCGGCCACCCTCCCGGTACCCTCTGCGCGGACCTCGTGAACACGGCGGACGGGGCGGTCCGCCTCCTCGTCGTCCAACCCGAAGGAGGGCGCCCGATGTCCGCCGGAGACTGGCTGCGCGGCACTCGGCTCCCCGAGACGCTCGCGCTCGGGGGGACCGGCTCGTGAGCGATGCCTGGGACCCCGAGCAGTACCTGCGGTTCGCAGCCGAGCGCCGCCAGCCCTTCGACGATCTGAGGAGCATGTGCATGCCGGTGCCCGGCGGACGCGTGGTCGATCTCGGGTGCGGGACGGGGGAGCTCACGGCCGAGCTCCATCGCTCCATGGGCGCGGCCGAGACGCTCGGCGTGGACCGCTCCGAGGCCATGCTGGCCGAGGCGGCGCGGTTCGCCAAGGAGGTCCCGGGCCTCCGCTTCGAGCTCGGCGACATCAGCGAGTGGCGCGCGAGCGGGATCGACCTCATCTTCGCCAACGCCTCGTTGCACTGGGTGCCCGGCCACGAGACCCTGCTCGCCCGGCTCCGCTTCTCGCTCGCCCCCGGCGACCAGCTCGCCTTCCAGGTGCCCGCCACCTTCGGGCACCCGAGCCACGTGACCGCTGCTGCGGTCGCCGCCGAGCCGCAGTTCGCGGCGGGGCTGGGCGAGCAGGGCGACGACCCCGGTGCGGCGGTGCTGAGCCCGGCCCGCTACGCCGAGCTGCTGCACTCCCTCGGCGCGGTGCAACAGACGGCGCGGCTGCAGGTCTATGGGCACGTCCTGCCATCGGTCGAGTCGGTCGTCGAATGGGTGCGGGGCTCCTTCCTCACCCCGATCCGGGCCCGTCTCGGCGAGGAGCGCTTCGAGGCGTACCTCGAGCGCTACCGGGAGCGGCTCCTCTCCGAGCTCGGTCAGCAGCGGCCCTACTTCTACGCGTTCCGCCGGATCCTGGGCTGGGCGCGCTTCTCCTAGCCCGGTGGGCTCCTCGTAGGGTGGGATGGTGAGCGGGGCGCGACCGAGCCGGGACCCGGGGGTCCTCGGCGCGCTCAAGGTCGCCCCCTCGGTGCTCTCGGCGGACTTCGGCAACCTGGCGGAGGCGGTCGGCGAGGTCGCGAGCGTGGCCGACTGGCTGCACGTGGACGTGATGGACGGCCACTTCGTCCCCAACCTCACGATCGGGCCGCCGGTCGTCGCCTCGCTGCGGCGCCACTCGGGCCTCTTCTTCGACTGCCATCTCATGATGACCGAGCCGGGCCGTTACCTCGAGGCCTTCGGCGACGCCGGCGCCGACTCGCTCACGATCCACGTGGAGATCGGCGACACCGCGTCGCTCCTCGCCCGGATCCGGCGCCTCGGCGTGCGGGCCGGGCTGGCCGCCAACCCCGACACGCCCTTCTCGGCCATCGACCCGTTCTTGGACCAGGTCGACCTGGTGCTGTGCATGACCGTCTTCCCCGGCTTCGGGGGCCAGGAGTTCATGGGCGAGGTCATGGACAAGGTGATGGACGTGCGCGCCGCGATCGACGCCCGGGGGCTCGCGTGTGACCTCGAGGTCGACGGGGGGATCGACGAGCACACCGCCCGGCGAGCCGCCAAGGCCGGCGCGAACGTGTTCGTCGCCGGCAGCGCGGTGTTCGGGCGAAGCGCCCCCTGGGAGGCGGTCGAGGCCATCCGGCGCAGCGCCCTCGAGGTCCGCTAGCCCTCGACCGGGGCCCGAGGTGGCCCGCTTCCTGGGCTTCTGTGGGCGCCCGGTAGGATCGGTGCGCCATGAGCCCCCCCGAACGGCCTGGTTCGGGCGTGCGGGAGGACGCCCGGGACATCGCCTTCATGTCGCGCGCCGTCGAGCTCGCCGCCTTGGCCAGGCCCTTCACCGCACCGAACCCCTGGGTCGGCGCGGTGGTCGTCCCGGCCGGCGGGGGGGCGACCCACGAGGGCATGACGGCCCCGCCCGGGGGGGCCCATGCCGAGATCGGCGCGCTCAACGGGGCGCTCGCCGCCGGCGTCGCCGCCGGGGCCACGCTGTACAGCACGCTCGAGCCGTGCTCGCACCACGGCCGGACCCCGCCGTGCGTCGACGCGATCATTGCGGCGGGCGTGGCCCGGGTCGTGATCGGCATCGTCGACCCCGACGAGCAGGTGCGCGGGCGGGGCATCGCAGCGCTTGAGGCGGCCGGGATCGAGGTCACGGTGGGCGTGCTTGCCGATGCCGTGAGCGAGCAGCTCGCGGCGTATCTGAAGCACCGCCGGACGGGCCGTCCGTGGGTCGTGCTCAAGATGGCGCTCACCCTCGACGGGCGCAGCGCGGCGCCCGATGGTTCCAGCCGTTGGATCACCGGCGAGGCCGCCCGGGCCGACGCGCACCGGCTGCGCGCGTGCTCCGATGCGATCGTGGTCGGCGCCGGCACCGTGCGCGCCGACGACCCGGCCCTCACGGTGCGCGACGGCGGGGTCGAGGCCGAGCGCCAGCCCTTGCGCGTCGTGCTCGGCACGGCGCCACGAGAGGCCCGGGTGCGACCGGCGCTCGAGCTCACCGGCGAGCTCACCGGCGTGCTCGACGAGCTCGGTCGGCGCGGCGCCTTGCAGGTGCTGGTGGAGGGCGGCGCGCACGTCGCACACGACTTCCACGAGGCGGGCCTCGTGGACCGCTACGTGTTCTACCTGGCGCCCGCCCTCGCGGGCGGGGACGACGCGCGGCCGGTCTTCAGCGGTCCGGGCGCCGCCGCGATCACGGGGTTCTGGCGGGGTCGGTTGGTGTCGGTCGAGCGCCTCGGCGACGATCTGCGAGTGGAGGTGGGTGCCTGATGCCCTTTGCGTCGGTTCACGAGGCGATCGCGGCGATCGGACGCGGCGAGATGGTGGTCGTCGTCGACGACGCCGACCGTGAGAACGAGGGCGACCTCATCATGGCGGCCGACGCGGCGACCCCGGAGAAGATCGCCTTCTTCCTCGCGCACACCTCCGGGGTGATCTGCGCGCCGATCACCGCCGAGCGGGCCGACGAGCTCGACCTGCCCCTCATGGTGGCAAACAACACCGAGTCCCAGCGCACCGCCTTCACCGTGTCGGTGGACGCCGCCAAGGGGACGACGACGGGGATCTCGGCCGGCGACCGCGCCGCGACCATCGCCGCCTTGATCGATCCGAAGACCGAGCCCGAGGACCTGCGCCGGCCCGGGCACATCTTCCCCCTGCGCTACCGGGCCGGGGGCGTGCTGTGGCGGGCCGGGCACACCGAGGCGGCGGTCGATCTCGCCCGGGCGGCCGGCATGAGCCCGGCCGGGGTGCTCTGCGAGATCGTGACCGAGGACAAGACCTCGATGGCGCGCCTGGCCGAGCTCGAGACCTTCGCCGAGCGCCACGGGCTCCCGCTCATCACGATCGCGGACCTCATCAAGTACCGGCGCCAGAACGAGAAACTGGTGCGGCGGGTGGCCGAGGCCCGCATCCCGACGCGCGGCGGTGATCACCGGGCCTTTGTCTACGAGTCGATCCTCGACGGCGAGCAGCACCTCGCGTTCGTCATGGGGGAGGTCGCAGGCGAACAGAACGTGCTCGTGCGCGTGCACTCCGAATGCCTGACCGGTGACGTCTTCGGCTCGTTGCGCTGCGATTGCGGCCCCCAGCTGCTCGCGGCGCTCGAGCTCATCGAGCAGGAGGGCCGAGGGGTCATCATCTACCTGCGAGGCCACGAGGGCCGTGGGATCGGCCTCGCAGGCAAGATCCAGGCCTACCGGCTCCAAGAGCAGGGCCACGACACCGTCGACGCCAACCTCGCCCTCGGGCACCCGGCCGACAGCCGTGAGTACGGCATCGGCGCGCAGATGCTGGTCGACCTGGGCGTGACCACGATGCGGCTCATGACCAACAACCCGACCAAGCGCGGCGGCCTCGAGGGGTTCGGCCTCGATATCGTCGAGCGAGTGCCCCTCGAGCTGCGGGCCAATCCCGAGAACATCGAGTACCTGCGGACCAAGCGCGAGCGCATGGGGCATCTCTTCGACCACCTCGACGACGTGATCGAGGACCGGGAACCATCCTCGTGACCGGGTCCGACGCGACCCGCCTCGACCCGGCCGTCTTCGACTCGTTGTCCGGACGCGTCGGGCGCCAGGCCGGCGCGGGGCTCCTGGAGGGTGCCCGCGGGAGCGGTCTGCGCATCGCCATCGTCTGTGCGTTGTTCAACGGCGGCATCAGCTCTCGCCTCTTGGACGGCGCCCTCGGCGGCCTCCAGGAGGCCGCGGTGGATCGCGCGGATGTCACGGTGGCCTGGGTGCCGGGCGCCTTCGAGCTCCCGCTCGCCGCCCAGCGCTTTGCCACCCACAGCGAGGTCGACGCGGTGATCTGCCTCGGCGCGGTGATCCGCGGCGACACCTCGCACTTCGATTTCGTGGCCGGGCAGTGCGCGTCGGGCCTCGCCCGCGTCGCCCTCGACACCGGGTTGCCGGTCATCTTCGGCGTGCTCACGACGGACAACGTCGAACAGGCCCTCGAGCGGGCCCGTGACGACGAGACCAACAAGGGCCGCGAGGCGGGGCTCGCGGCCGTGCAGATGGCGACGACGCTGCGCGCCATCGGCCGGGCCAAGGCCGGGGTCGCCGGCTGATGCTGCGCGTGGTGCTGCCCAAGGGCTCCCTCGAGGAGGCCACCTTCCAGCTGTTCGCCGACGCGGACCTGCGGGTGTATCGCTCCTCGGAGGTCGACTACCGGGCCTCGATCCGCGACGAGCGGTTCAGCGAGGTCCGCATCCTTCGGCCCCAGGAGATCCCGGTGTTCGTGGCCCAGGGGCTCTTCGACCTCGGCATCACCGGGCGCGACTGGGTGGAGGAGCGTGGGGTCGAGGTGGTCTCCCTCGGCGAGCTGCCGTATTCCAAGGTGGTGAGCGGGTTCCCGATCCGGATCGTCCTCGCCGTCCCGGAGGCCTCGCCGTGCACGACGATCGAGGACATGGCGGGAGGGGAGCGGCCGGTGCGGGTCGCGACCGAGTACCCCGAGCTCGCCCGGCGCGCCATGGAGGCGGCGGGGGTCGAGGCCGAGATCTCGACCTCCTACGGGGCGACCGAGGCCAAGGTGCCCGACATCGCCGACTGCGTGGTGGAGCTGACCGAGACCGGGCGGGCCCTGCGGGCCGCCGGGTTGCGGATCATCCACACCCTGCTCGTCTCGTTCACCGAGCTCATCGCCAACCCCGAGTCGGCGGCCGACCCGGTGAAGCGCCGCGCCATGGAGCAGATCTACACATTGCTCATGGGCACGCTCGAGGCCCGCGAGAAGGTGCTCGTCAAGCTCAACGTCTCGGCCGAGCGCCGAGCGGCCGTGCTCGAGCGCCTGCCCTCGCTTCGCTCGCCCACGATCTCCGAGCTGGCCGGCGACGGCGGCTTCGCGATCGAGACCGTCGTCATGAAGGACGAGATCAACACGCTCATCCCCGAGCTGAAGGAGCTCGGGGCGACCGACATCTTGGAGCTCGCGCTGGCCAAGATCGTCCATTGAGCGCCGAGAGCTGGCCGATCGGGCGCGACCCGCGACCCGGTGTCGTCTCGGCGTTCGAGGAGGAGCGCGGGCTCGGGACGATCACCGACGAAGCCGGGGTTGCCTATGGCTTTCACTGCACCGCGATCGCCGACGGGACCCGGAGCATCGAGGTGGGCGCGCCGGTGACCTTCGTGGTGCGCCCCGGGCACCGGGGGCGCCTCGAGGCCTCGCGGGTGGAGAAGCGCTGAAGCCCTCAGCCCCCGGCGCTGCCGTCGGGGGGCGCTTGGGCAGCCGACTCGGCGGCGCGCTGGGCCGCCTGGACCTGGACGTAGCCGAGCCGGATCTGCGCGAGCGCGTCGCGAAGTGCGCCCGCCGACTCGCCGAGCCGCTTGTCCAGGCCCTCGACGAGCATCCCCAGGGCGTCGATGGCCAGCTTCGCCTCGACGAGCAGCGGGGGGTTGGCCGACAGGTAGATGGCGCCCAGCTCGAAGAGCCCGTAGCAGTGGTTCGCGACGACCGTCTCGGCCGGCGTCTCGGCCAATCGCTGGCGCAGCGCCTCGACCTGCACCTCGGCGTCGCCGGTCTCGGGCGCCTCGGCCTCGCCACCGGGTGCGCTCGAGGGGGCCGCATTGCCGCTAGCGTCGGATGTCTTGTCGACGCGATGCTCGCCCGAGGGTGTCCATAGGCTGGACATGCTGGTACCCTACACAGCCGAGCTATACGGAAAGCGGGGCTGCCACCGGGCCGCCTCCACCTGGCCACTCCCCCCGGGCTCGGGGGCACTGGGTGCGCCAGGTTGACACGGCACCTCCGGCCTCGCCGGATGCACTCCGCTCTCCGCCACCATGGCACGTGGACGCCCGCGTGCCCGACCGAGAGGAGTGATGCCGCATAGTCACTGAAGCCACCAACGAGCACCGGATCAATGACCGTATCCGTGCGCGCGAGGTTCGCCTCGTCGATCCCGACGGCCAGCAGCTCGGCATCAAGCCGTTGCCCGAGGCCCTTTCGATCGCCCGCGACCTCGACCTCGACCTGGTCGAGGTGGCGCCGATGGCCGCACCTCCCGTGTGTCGGATCATGGACTACGGCAAGTTCAAGTTCGACGAGGCCCAACGGGCCAAGGAGTCGCGGCGCAAGGCCGTCCACGTCGGGATCAAGGAGATGAAGTACCGGCCCAAGATCGGTCCGGGCGACTTCGACACCAAGACCCGCCAGGTCGCGAAATTCCTGGACGAGGGTCACAAGGTGAAGCTCACGATCATGTTCCGGGGACGCGAGGTGTTCCACCCAGAGCTCGGCAAGCGGATCTTGGACCGCGTCGCCGAGACGCTCGGGGACTCGGCCAAGGTCGAGTTCGAGCCGCGCCTCGACGGTCGCAACATGGTGATGGTGCTCGCACCCGACAAGCGGGCGCGCCAGTCGGCGGCGGCCAAGGCCGGCCGGCAACAGGAGGCGCCCGCGGCCGAGGCGGCAGACGAGACGGCCGGCGCCGGGCCGGCTGGTGGCGAAGCGACTGCGGCATCAGGGGACTGACATGCCGAAGATGAAGACCGACCGCGGTGCGGCGAAGCGGATCAAGGTGACCGGCTCGGGCCGGCTCCGGAGGCGCAAGGCCTTCCGGTCGCACCTCTTGGAGAAGAAGTCGAGCGTTCGTGTGCGCCGCCTCGGTCGGGAGACCGAGATCGCCCCGGCCGACGAGCGCCAGGTGCGGAGGATGCTCGGCATCTAGGGCCGGACCGGCCCACCGGCCGGAAGCCACAAGGCGCGCGCCGCGACGGGTGGATCCCCGGGCGCGCCGTGACGATCGACACGACACACGAAGGAGGACCTCGATGGCGAGAGTGAAGCGCTCGGTACACGGACGCAAGCACCACCGCGCCGTCCTCGAGCAGGCCAAGGGCTACTACGGGAACAAGAGCCGGACCTACCGCGCCGCCAACGAGCAGGTGCTGCACTCGCTGCAGTACGCGTACCGGGACCGGCGGGCCCGCAAGGGCGACTTCCGCAAGCTCTGGATCCAGCGGATCAACGCGGCGTCCCGGGAGCACGGGTTGAGCTACAGCCGCTTCATCTCGGGGCTGCACCGCGCCGGCGTCGAGGTCGACCGCAAGATCCTGGCCGATCTCGCGGTGAGCGACGCCGAGGCCTTCGGCGCGCTGGTCGCGCTGGCGGCCGCCGCGCCGGAACCGGCCGGGGAGGCCGCCTCCTGAGCCAGGAGCTCGCCTATGCGCACCAGCGGGTCCGCCGGCTGCGCAGGCTGCTCCAAAAGCGCGCCACCCGCTGGGGCGAGCGCGCCTTCGTCGCCGAGGGCGCCGAGGTGATCCGCTGCGGACTCGATGCCGGTGCGCTTCCCGAGGCCCTCTTCGTGGCGGCCGAGGGCCGGGGCGGTCGCGAGGTCGAGCGCCTCGTGGCCGAGGTCTCGGCGCGCGGCTGTCGCGTGTTCCCGCTCGCCAGGGGCGTGGCGGCGCGGGTCGCCGACACCGTCACCCCCCACCCACTGTTCGCGATCTTCGCCATGACCGACGTGTCCCTCGACGCCGTCGCGGGCCCCAGCCTCGCCGTGGCCTGCGTGGACGTCCGGGACCCGGGGAACGCCGGGACCGTCCTTCGGACCTGCGACGCCGCCGGGGTGGACCTCGTGGTGTGCTGCGGGGGCACCGTCGACCCCTTCAACCCCAAGACGGTGCGGGCCTCGGCCGGCTCCATCTTCCACGTGCCCATCGTCGTCGCACCCGAGGTCCTGCCCACCCTGCGCTGGCTGCACGACGCCGGGCTCCAGGTGTACGGGACCGACGCGCACGGGAGCGACTACGCGACCACCGACCTCACCGTCCCGAGCGCGTTCGTGCTCGGCAACGAGGCCGCCGGGCTGCCCGAGGCCCTACGCGGCGAGCTCGACGGCATGCTCGGCGTCCCGATGGTCGGGCGCGCCGAGTCGCTCAACGTGGGCGTGACCTGTGCCGTCTTGTGCTTCGAGGCGCTCCGCCAGCGCCGGAGCGAGCCCCGAGCGCTTTAAAGGGGCGCGACCGCGCCGCCTAGCATGCCTGCGATGGCCGCCCAAGGGAGCGAGGAGCGAGCATGACGAACGCCCGTCCGCTCGATCTCGACGCGCTCGAATCGACCGCCGAGCGCGTCCTTCGCGCCGCGACCAGCACGGCCGAGCTCGCCGAGGCGGAGACGGCGGCGCTGGGCAAGCGCTCCGAGCTGGCCGGGGCGCATCGGACCCTCGGTGCCCTCGACGAGTCGGAGCGGCGCCGGGTCGGCCGGGAGCTCCACGAGCTGCGGGAGCGCATGGAGTCACTCGCCGCTGCGCTGCGCCTCGAGCTCCAGGCCAAGGAGCGCTCGGCGGCGCTCGAGGCCGACCGGCTCGATCTGAGCGAAGTGGTGGTGGCCGACCTGCGCTCGCCGATCGTCCGGGGTCGCACCCACCCGGTCACCCAGAGCCGTGACGCCCTCGAAGACGTCTTTGTCGCCATGGGCTTCAAGGTCGCCGAGGGGCCCGAGGCCGAGACCGACTGGTACAACTTCGAGGCCCTCAACATGCCCCCCTCGCACCCGGCACGGGGCATGTACGACAGCTTCTTCTTGGAGCTGGGCGAGCCCGAGACGATCGTCTTGCGCACCCACACCTCACCCGTCCAGATCCGCCTCATGGAGGCGGCGGTGGCAGCGGGCACCCTGCCCATCCACGCGGTGGCACCGGGTCGCTGCTTTCGCCGCGACACGGCCGACGCCAGCCACCTGCCCGTCTTCCACCAGGTGGAGGGTCTGGTCGTCGACCGGAAGATCACCTTCGGCGACCTGGCCGGGACCATCGAGGCCTTCACCACCGCGTACTTCGGGCCCGAGGTGCACTCGCGGCTGCGGCCCTCGTACTTCCCCTTCACCGAGCCCTCGGCCGAGTACGACATCACCTGCACCATCTGCCTCGGGGCAGGCTGCCGCACGTGCTCGAACACGGGATGGCTCGAGCTCGGCGGGTGCGGCATGGTCGACCCGGCGGTGTTCATGGCATGCGGCATCGACCCCGCCGAGTGGTCCGGTTTCGCCTTCGGGTTCGGCATCGACCGCTGCGCCCAGATGCGCCACCAGATCCCCGACATGCGCGCGCTCGTCGAGAACGACCTGCGCTTCTTGGCGCAGTTCTGAGGGGCCGTGCGCGTTCCGTTGTCGTGGCTCAGGGACTTCGCACCCATCGATGGTGACGTCGATGGTCTCGTCGCGTCCCTCGACGATCTCGGGCTCATGGTCGAGGGCGTGGAGCGGGTGGGCGATGGCCTGGGCGACATCGTGGTGGCGAGGGTCCTCGAGGTCGCAGCGATCGAGGGTGCAGACCGGATCCGACGGGTCGTCGTGGACGCCGGCGGCGATCCGCTCGAGATCGTCTGCGGTGCCTTCAACTTCGGCCAGGGCGATCTCGTGCCGCTCGCCCCGGTCGGCACCGTCTTGCCGGGGGGCATGGAGATCGGCCGGCGCACGATGCGCGGGGTCACCTCCAACGGCATGCTGTGTTCGGGACGCGAGCTCGCCCTTTCCGACGACGGCGCGGGTCTGCTCGTCTTGAGCGGGGTCGACGGCGCCGGGCCCGGCGTGCCCATCGTCGACGCGCTCGGGATCGAGCCCGACGTCGTCTTCGACATCACGGTCGAGGGCAACCGTCCCGACGCGTGGTGCATGGCCGGGATCGCCCGGGACCTGGCGGCCCGCCTCGGCGTGCCCTTCTCGCTCCCCGAACCCGGTGTCACGCCAGCAGGGCCGCCGGTCGAGACGCTCGCGAGCGCTGCGGTCGAGGCGCCCGAGATGTGCCCCCGGCTCACCGTGCGGGTGCTCGAGGCGATCGACGTCGGACCCTCGCCACCGGCGATCGCGAGACGCCTCACCATGGCCGGCATGCGCCCGATCAACAACGTCGTGGACGCCTCCAACTACGTGATGTTGGAGCTCGGCCAGCCAACGCACCCCTATGACCTCGATCGCCTCGGGGCGCCCGGCCTCCTCGTCCGGCGGGCCCGCCCCGGTGAGACCCTGACCACCCTCGACGGGGTCGAGCGGACGCTCGGCAACCCGGGCCGGGGCCTCGGGGAGACCGGCGAGGACTGCGTGATCTGCGACGCCGGCGGCACGGTGATCGGGATCGGCGGGATCTTCGGCGGGGCCTCCTCTGAGATCTCGAGCGAGACGACCCGGGTGCTCCTCGAGGCGGCGTACTTCGAGCCGATGGTGATCGCGCGGACCTCCAAGACCCTGCGGCTGCGCACCGAGGCCTCGGCCCGCTTCGAGCGGGGCTGCGACCCCTTCGGGATCGACCGGGCGACGGAGCGGTTCTGCGAGCTGCTCGCGCTGAGCTCGCCGGGCACCCGGGTCGCGCAGGGCACCTTGGACGTACGCGGTGCGCTTCGCGATCCGATCGTGCTCACGCTCCGGACCGAGGCGGTGAACGACCTGCTCGGCACGGCGCTCGAGACCGAGGAGATCGCAGGGCTGCTCGGCCCGATCGGTTTCCGCTGCACGCCCGAGGCGCCGGGCGTGCTAGCGGTCGACGTCCCCTCCAACCGGCCTGACGTGCGGCCGGCCCCCCACGGGGTGGCCGACCTCGCCGAGGAGGTGGCCCGGACCTACGGCTATTCCCGCATCGCACGGCACCAACCGACCTGGGCCGAGCCCGGCGGGCTGACCGAGGCCCAGCGGATGCGCCGCCGGGTGCGCGAGGCGCTCGTCGGTCTCGGCGCGACCGAGGTGTGGACGCCCTCGCTCGTGGATGCGGGCGAGGACGCCCGGGTGGGGGTCACGGCGGCGCCCATCGCCATCGCGAATCCGATGGCACAGGACCAGGGGTGGCTGCGGCGGACCCAGATGGCCGGCCTCCTGCGCGCGCTCGGCCGGAACCGGGACCGGCGCCAGGGATCGGTCCGGCTCTTCGAGGTGGGCGTGGTCTTCGGCGAGCCGACGCCGGGTCGCTCGACCGCCGAGCGTTCGGGGGCCGGGGGCGCCCAAGGGGCATACCTGCCCACGGAACGGGAGCTCGCGTCGCTCCTGCTTGCCGCGGAAGGCGACGACGCCCGGGTCGCGGTGGCGGCGCTCGATGCGATCGGCGCCGAGCTGCGCCTGGCCGGCCTGCGGGTGCGCCCACCGGAGGAAGGCGCGGCCCTCGGGGGGCTGCATCCGACCCGCTCGGCCCGGATCCTCTCGGGTGCCGTGCCGGTGGGGGTGCTCGGCGAGATCGACCCCGAGGTGGCGGAGGACTTCGGGATCGAGGGCCGGCTCGGCTGGCTCGAGCTCGACCTCGGCATCCTCGCCGATCGCGCGGTGGTCCCGAGACGCGACGAGCGGACCCGCCCGATCTCGCGCTTTCCGTCCTCGGACATCGACCTCGCCCTCGTGGTCGCCGACCCGGTCCCGGCCGACGAGGTCGCCGACGTGCTCGGGGCGGCCGGGGGGGAGCTGCTCGAGTCGGTTACCCTCTTCGACGTCTATCGAGGCCCGGGGCTCGAGCCGGGCCGACGTAGCCTGGCGTTCCGACTCCGGTTCTGTGCACCGGACCGCACGCTCACCGACCGCGAGGTCGGCGCACTGCGCGCGGCCTGCGTGGAGGCGGCGCAACGCCAGATGGGGGCGGTGCTTCGCTGAGTCGGGGGGCGGATGGCAGATAGGGCTCCGGGCCGAAGGGCACCTCGGTCGTGGCCCTCGGCATGTCTCGGGGCGCTCCTCGGTGCCCACGGCGGGCTCGTGGCCGCCGGCTCGCCCCTCGGAGGCGCGGCGCTGCAGCCGGTCTTCGCAGCTGCGTCGGTCCAGCCGGTCGCGTTCGGCGACCCGGGCGTGATCGTCACGCCGGGCGAGGATGTCCCGGACCCCTTCGTCGTGCGGCGCTCGGGGCTCTATTACTTGTTCGCCTCCCAGGAGCAGTTCTACGGCCCCAACGTGCCGGTCATGGTGTCACCGAGCCTGACCGACTGGCAGGGGGCAGCGTCCTTCGACGCGATGCCGAGGCTCCCGCCGTGGGCGTCGCCCGGGTTCACCTGGTCACCCGACGTGCGCCGCCTCGACGGGCGTTGGGTCATGTGGTTCAACGCCGGGCTGGCGGGGCGGGCCTTTGGGCAGACCAAGTGCATCGGGGTCGCGACCGCGAGCCACCTCGCGGGCCCCTACACCTCGAGCGCGACGGCGCCGCTCGTCTGCCAGCTGGACCATCTCGGATCGATCGACCCGCGTACCTTCGTCGACCCGGCCGGACGGCTGTGGCTGCTCTGGAAGTCCGATGACAACGCCGACGTGCAGGGGACCTCGCACACGACGATCTGGGTGCAGCAGCTCACCCCCGACGGCCTCGGGCTCCTCGGCCGGCCGATCCCGCTGCTCACGGCCGACCAGGGCTGGGAGGGCCGCATCGTCGAGGCGCCCGACATGGCGTTCGCAGCCGGCCACTACTGGCTGTTCTTCTCGGGCAACTGGTTCAACCAGCCCTCCTACGCGATCGGCGTCTCGGAGTGCGCCAGCCCGACCGGGCCGTGCGTCGCGACCGGGACGGGTCCGTGGATGTCCTCCAATGCACAGGGGCAGGGGCCGGGCGAGGAATCGCTCTTCTACGACGGGTCGAGGTGGTGGATGCTCTATGCGCCCTTCTCGGCCAACCCCGCCTCGACCAATCCCCGCCCGGCCGCGCTCGCGCGCCTCGTCTTCGGGCCGGAGGGCCCCATCGTGATCCCCCCGAGCGACCCGCTGTGGGCATCGGGACCGCCCACGATCCTCGAGGTCCATCGCTCGCGGCGGAGCGATCCCCCGAGGGCCAAGGCGCATCCGGCGTGCGTCGGGCGCGTGATGCTCCGCCCCTGCTCCTGATGGTGTCGGGCGCCTGCGCTTGGGGAGTCCGCCCGCGGGCCGGCAGCCCCCGCGCCCCTCTGACGCTTTGCTCGGCTCGGTCGTGGCGGCGCCTGGGCGGTGCGATTCGGGCCTGCCGCCGTTCGCTCAACCCGGGTTGTCGCCGCTGACGTCGCCCGGCCGCTCGCCGGTCCAGGTGAGCTCCCGCACGCGCGCCCCGATCCAGATGCCGGCGCTCGCCACCATGAGGGTTGTGATTGCCCCGGCACCGAGGAGTATGTCGTGCGCCCACTCGAAGGAGGGGATGCCCGCACCGGGCGGGGCAGTGAGCATGATCAGGGCGCCGACGAGCTCGGCCACCGAACCCGCCGAGGTGACGAGGAGCCCGACCAGTGCCCAACGGCGCAGTTGCCAGGCGCGCCAGGTTCGCGTCGCCCCCTGGCGTTGCTTGCTCGAGTCCGAGCCGTCGACCCCGATGGCGGAGCTTCGGGCCTGGACCCAGGCGACACCGAGCACCCCGATGAGCGCCACCGCGAGCAGCGGGTTCGCCCAGGAGGCCGCCGTCCCGATCGCCGAGCCCGCGACCTGCCTGGTGGTCAACCCGAGCGTGCTGGTATCGCCGGCGACGGTGACGATCCCCGTTGCGAGGCCGCCCGCCGCAAGCAGGCCGACGACGAGGAGCACTGCGGAGGCGGCGACCTCGGGCACCGACCATCCGAGGCGTCCGTCGAGCTCCTCGAGCGGCCCGACGCCGTCGCCGTCGCTGGTGTCGTTCATGGCCGGCAGCCTACGGAGCGTGTCGCGCGAGCGCTCGTGCGAGGTGGCCTCCCTCGAGGCGCAGTCGCCGGAGATGTCGGCGGGCGCGCAGGAAGCGACTCAGTCCGGCCCGAGGTCGACGAGCGTGATTGCTCCGGAGCGGACGGCGGCCTCGGCGAGCAGCGCGCGGCGGGTCGCGCCGGCCTCGGGGATGTCGAACTTCGCGTACAGGTTCCGCAGGTGGAACTTGACCGTCTGGAAGTTCGCGCGCAGGCGTTCGGCGATCTCGCCCACCGACGCCGGGGCCCGCACCAGCCCATCGGTGGCGAGCGGACGGCACAAGGCGACGAGCACGCGACGCTCGCCTGGCGTGAGGGCCGGTCGGGGAGTGGGGGGCTCGAGCGTCTCGTCGTCGGTTTGGCTCGGTGCTTCGTATTCGTAGAAGGCGATCGAGACGTCTCCGATGACGATGGTGGTGCCCGAGGCAATGGAGATGCGCCGAGCGCGGATCGGGGCCCCGTTCACGCTCGTGCCGTTGGCCGAGACGTCCGAGAGGCACCAGCTCGGGCCGAAGTGGTCGATGACCGCGTGGAGGCGCGACGCCGAGGGGTCCGTCACGACGAGGTCGCTCCCTGGGTGCCGCCCGATCATGAACTGCTCGTCGACCCCGAGCGCGACTCGATCGATCCCCGAGCCCCGGGCGATCTCCAGGTATGCAGGCACGTCGGCCCTCCCGGCTCGTCGAACACCGTGAACCTACCCAGAAGGGTTGGAGCCGGACCACGGAGGTCACATGTCGCGCCGAAGCGGCTCGTGCATAACTATGACATAAGTATGCGGCCTTTGGTATAGTTATGGGGGTGAAGGCCGGGGTCGTCGGGGGATCGGGGTTTCTCGGGCTGGAGCTGCTCCGCCTGTGCGCACAGCACCCCGAGCTCGACGTCGTGGCGGCCATGGGGGCGAGCCAGGCCGGGAACCGGGCGGCCGAGCGCTACCCGTCGCTCGCCGCTGCCTATCCCGACCTCGTCTTCGAGCCGACCGCCCCCGAGCCGCTCTTCGGGCTCGACCTCGTGTTCTTGGCGATGCCGCACGGCGAGTCGCAGTCGATCGTCCCCGAGCTCATGGGCAAGGTCGGCGCCCTCGTCGACCTGGCGGCGGACTTCCGCCTCCACGACGCGGGGGCGTACGAGACCTGGTACGGGCACCGCCATGGCGCCTTTGACCTCGTGGGGCAGTTCGCGTTCGGCATCCCCGAGCTCTTCCGGGAGGACATCTCGTCGGCCAAGGCGGTGGCGGCAGCCGGCTGCTACCCGACGGCCGCTGCACTCGCGCTGGCTCCGCTCCTCGAGGCCGGCCTCGTCGAGCGGGACGGGATCATCGTCGACGCGGCAAGCGGCGTGTCGGGGGCCGGCAGCGGCCTCACCCAGGCGAACGCCTTTTCCACCGTCGACGAGGACTTCCGTGCCTATGGCGTGACGACGCACCGCCACACCCCCGAGATGGAGCAGGTGCTCGGCGCGTCGATCCTCTTCACCCCGCACCTCGCGCCGATGAACCGGGGCATCCTGGCCACCTGCTACGCGCGTCTCGCCGGTCGCGGCACCACGAGCGAGCGGGTGCTCGGTACCCTCGGGGATGCCTATGGTGCGGAGCCCTTCGTGGTCGTCACCGACGCGCCACCTTCGACCAAGGCGACCGCCGGATCCAACTGTGCGCACGTCACGGCCAGCGTTGACGAGCGCACGGGCTGGGTGATCGCCATGTGCGCGCTCGACAACCTGATGAAGGGGGGCTCGGGTCAGGCGGTCCAGTGCGCCAACCTGCTCCTCGGGCTACCCGAGGCGACCGGTCTGCCGATCGCGGGGCTCTACCCGTGAGCGTCACCGGGCCAGCGGGCTTCGTTGCAGCCGGGGGCGTCGCGGGCATCAAGCCGGGAGGCACACCCGACCTGGCGATCGTGGCGACGGCGGACGGGCGTCCGGTTCCGGCGGCCGGCGTCTTCACGTCCAACCTGGCGCCGGCGGCCCCCGTGATCGTGAGCCGGGAGCACCTCGCAGCCTCGGGCGGGCTCGCCGCGGGGATCGTCCTCACCTCGGGCAACGCCAACGCCGCGAACGGTGCCGCGGGGAGGGAGGCTGCCGAGCTCCTCTGCGCGCTGGCGGCCGAGGAGCTCGGAGCGGCCGCCGAGCACGTGCTCGTGTGTCAGACCGGGCTCATCGGCGTGCCGTTCCCGATCGACGTCGCGGCCGCCTCGATCGGGCGCGTCGCGTCCACGCGAGGTCCCGACGAGTCCGACGCTGCAGCGGCGGCGCACGCAATCCTCACGACGGACACGGTGGCGAAGCAGGCGCTCGTGGAGGGGCCTGGGTTCTGCGTGGGGGCGATGGCCAAGGGCGCGGCGATGCTCGCCCCCAACATGGCGACGATGCTCGCGGTGCTCACGACCGACGCACAGGTTGGTCCCGGGGAGCTCTCGGCGGCGCTCCTCGCAGCGATCGGCCCGTCGTTCAACTCGCTCAGCGTCGACGGCTGCACGTCGACCAACGACACGGTGCTCGTGCTCGCGAGCGGGCTCGCCGGCCGGCCCCGGCCCGGTGCCTTCGAGGAAGCACTCGGAGAGGCCTGCGCGTCGCTGGCCGCGCAGATGGCCGAGGACGCCGAGGGTGCGACGAAGGTGGTGCGGATCGTGGTGCGTGGAGCGGCGTCGGACGCCGACGCCCACCGAGCGGCCCGCAAGGTCGGCGAGTCCCAGCTCGTGAAGTGCTCGTTCAACGGCGAGGACCCCTACTGGGGGAGGGTGCTGAGCGAGCTCGGCACGGCCGGGATCGCGCTCGACCCCGACCAAGTCCGGATCTCCTACGGCGGGGTCGCCGTGTGCGAGGGCGGGACCGCTGCGCTCCACGACGAGGAGGCGGTGCGCGTGCACATGGCCGGGCGCCACATCGAGGTGCTCTGCGAGCTCGGGCTCGGGTCTGGGTCGGGGGCCATCCTCACCACCGACCTCGGGTATGGCTACATCGACGAGAACCGGACGACCTCGTGAGCGTGCCGCGCCGCAGCGATCCGGCCACGGTCGCCAATCTGTTGGTCGAGGCCCTGCCCTATATCAGGGAATTCTCAGGCAGCGTCATGGTCATCAAGTACGGCGGGAACGCGCTCGCGGCCTCGACCGACCAGCTTGGTGACGACGTGGGCGATGGTCCCACCCTCGGAACGCTCGCCACCTTCGCGCAGGACATCGTGCTCCTGCGCTCGGTCGGGATGCTGCCGGTCGTGGTCCACGGAGGCGGGCCGCAGATCGGTGACATGATGCGCCGGCTCGGCAAGGCGGTCGAGTTCCGCGACGGTCTGCGGGTGACCGATGCCGAGACGCTCGACATCGCCCGCATGGTGCTCGTCGGGAAGGTGAACCGGGAGATCGTCTCGGCCATCAACGTGCATGCCCCCCTGGCCGTCGGGCTCTCCGGAGAGGACGCGCACCTGATCACGGCCGAGCAGCGCTCCGAGCAGCTCGGGTTCGTGGGCGACATCTTGCGGGTCGACCCCACGATGGTGCGGGGGCTGCTCGCCCAGGGCCTCATCCCGGTGGTGGCCACCGTCGGGATCGGTCAGGGCGGCCAGGCGTACAACATCAACGCCGACACCGCTGCGGGCGCCGTGGCGGCCGCCCTCGGAGCCGACAAGCTCGTCTATCTGACCGATGTCGCGGGCGTGCAGGCCGACGCCAAGGATCCTTCCACCCTGATCGGCCGGCTCCGCGCGAGCGACGTCGAGCGGCTGATCGCCGACGGCGTCGTGGCGGGCGGGATGATCCCCAAGGTCGAGGCGGCCGCGAAGGCGGTGCGCGAGGGGGTGCGCCGGGCTCACGTGCTCGACGGCAGGGTCCCCCACGCGCTCTTGGTGGAGCTCTTCACGGACTCGGGCGTCGGCACGATGGTGTCGCCGTGAGCGCGGGCCAGGACCGCTCGGCCCTCATGGCGACCTACACCCCGGCCGACCCCGTGTTCGTCCGCGGCTCGGGCACCGAGCTGTTCGACGAGGACGGCCGCCGTTACCTCGACTTCATCGGCGGGCTGGCGGTGATCTCGCTCGGCCATTCCCACCCGGTCGTTGCCGCGGCCATCGCCGAGCAGGCCGGCACGCTCAACCACGTGTCCAACCTCTATCGAAACGCGCTCGCGCCCGAGGTCGCGTCCACGATCGACCGGTTGGTCGGCGGGGGCGAGGTGCCCGCCGGCGGACAGGTCTTCTTCTGCAACTCGGGGGCCGAGGCCAACGAGTGCGCGATCAAACTGGCGCGCCGGTGGAACGGAGCGGGACGCCACGGCGTGGTGGCGACGCTCGGGTCCTTCCACGGGCGCACCCTCGCGACGCTGGCCGCGACCGGCCAGCCCGAGAAGCACGTTCCCTTCGCCCCCGTTCCGGAGGGCTTCGCGCACGTGCCCTTCGACGATCCGGCGGCGATCGCCGACGCCCTCGCGTCCAAGGACGCCGGGGCGGTCCTGCTCGAGCCGATCCAAGGCGAGGGCGGGGTGGTCGTCCCGTCCTCGGACTACTTGGCCAAGGTCCGCGAGCTGTGCGACGAGCACCGTGCGCTCCTCATCGTCGACGAGATCCAGACCGGGCTCGGGCGCACCGGGCACTGGTTCGCCTTCCAGGCCCAGGGGCTCCGGCCAGACATCGTGACCATGGCCAAGGCCCTCGGCAACGGCATGCCGGTCGGCGCCTGCTGGGCGCGCGCCGAGGTCGCGGCGGCCTTCGGCCCGGGCGACCACGGCTCGACCTTCGGCGGCCAGCCGCTCGCGCTCTCTGCTGCCCGGGCGACGCTCGCGGTCATGGAGGACGAGGGGGTCTGCGCGCGGGCCCAGCGGGCCGGGGCGAGGCTCGCGCAGGGTCTGGGCGGGCTCCCCGGAGTGCTCGACGTGCGGGGGGCGGGGCTCCTGCTCGCCGCGAGGCTCGGCGGCGAGCACGCCAAGGAGGCGGCTGCCCGGGCGCTGGCCGGCGGCCTGCTGGTGAACGCGGTGCGGCCCGACGCACTCCGGGTCGCGCCGCCCTTGCTCGTGAGCGACCAGGAGATCGACGAGGCGCTGGCGATCCTCTCGGGCGTCCTCGGGGAGGTGAGGGGGTGATGCGGGTGACCAAGCACCAGCGACAGCACCGGATCGCGAAGCTGCTCGAGTCCCGCCCGGTCACCAACCAGACCCAGCTGGTCGAGCTCCTGGCGGAGGAGGGGATCGAGGCCACCCAGACCACCGTGTCGCGGGACCTCGAGGAGCTGGGAGCGCTCAAGGTGCGCCTGCCCGGTGGCGAGAGCGCCTACGCCCTGGCCGAGCTGCCCACCCAGCAGATCGTGAGCGGGGAGCACCTGCGTCGCGTCCTCGGCGAGTGGGTGGTCGAGATGTCGGCCTCGGGGAACCTCGTCGTGGTGCGCACCCCGCCCGGGTGCGCCCACGTCGTCGCATCGGCCCTCGACCGCAGCGCAATGGCGGGCCTGTTGGGCACCGTGGCCGGTGACGATACGGTGCTCCTCGTGGTCGCGGAGGACGAGGGCGGCTCGGCCATGGTCGAGCGGCTCCAGGGCCTGATCGAGCCGGCCCGGCTGAGCAACGGGGGGACCGGACAATCGAGAGCGGCGGGCGGCAACGGCGCGCCGAGTGACCAACGGAGGAGATGACGGTGGCCGAGCGGATCGTGCTCGCCTACAGCGGCGGACTGGCCACCTCGGTGGCCGTTCGCTGGCTGATCGAGCAACACGGGGCCGAGGTGATCGCAGTCGCGGTCGACGTCGGCCAGGATGCCGAGGCCGATGCGGCGTCCTGGGAGAAGGTTCGCCAGCGCGCGCTCGCCGCCGGCGCCGTCGAGTCGGTCGTGATCGACGCCCGACGGGAGTTCGCCGAGGAGTTCTGCGTCCCCGCCGTCTTGGCCAACGCCAAGTACGAGAACAAGTACCCGCTCGTCTCGGCGCTCTCGCGACCGTTGATCGTGCGGCACCTGGTCGCCGAGGCCCGCAAGCACAGGGCCGACACGGTCGCCCACGGCTGCACCGGCAAGGGCAACGACCAGGTTCGCTTCGAGGTGGGGACCCGCTCGCTTGCGCCGGACCTCGAGGTGGTCGCGCCCGCCCGTGGGTGGGGAATGTCGCGTGAGGATGCCGTCGCGTACGCGGCCAAGTGGGACATCCCGATCGAGACGACCGTCGAGAAGATCTACTCCATCGACGAGAACCTCTGGGGCCGTTCCATCGAGTGCGGTGCGATCGAGGACCCCTGGGCGAGGCCGCCCGACGACGCCTACACCTTGACCCGGATCACCACCGATGCGCCGGCCTCGGTCGTGGTGAGCTTCGAGTCTGGTGTCCCGGTCGCCCTCGACGGCGAGCCCCTCGATGTGGCGGCGATCATCGGCCGCCTGGGTGCGATCGCGGGCGCGAGGGGATTCGGGCGGGTCGACGCGGTCGAGAGCCGTCGCGTCGGCATCAAGAGCCGTGAGATCTACGAGTGCCCAGGTGCGCTCGCGTTGATCGCCGCCCACGCCGACCTTGAGGACATGACCCTCGAGCACGACATGTCCCACGAGAAGCTCCGTCTGGAGCACCGCTGGGCCGAGCTCGTCTACGACGGGATGTGGTTCTCGCCGCTGAAAGAGGCGCTCGACGCCTTCATTGTGCGTTCGCAGCGGCACGTCACAGGCGAGGTGCGCCTTCGGATCGAGGCGCCCGGCCTCTGCACGGTCGAGGGGAGGAAGAGCCCCGTCGCCCTCTACGACCCCGAGCTCGCCACCTACGACGCCCGTGACACCTTCCGCCACCAGGATTCGGAGGGTTTCGTCCGGATCTTTGGGCTGGGCGTCGCCAACTGGGCCGCACGTCAGGAGCGGGGCGACCGGTCGTGACGCTGTGGCAGGGCCGCTTCGGCGAGGAGATGGCCGAGGTGGTCTCGGAGTTCACCGTGAGCGCAGGGTTCGACCGCGTGCTCGCCGTCGAGGATCTCGACGGCTCCCGGGCCCATGTCCGGGGCCTCGGGCGCAGCGGCATTCTCACCGAGCACGAGGTCGAGATCCTGCTCGCAGCGCTCGACCAGGTCGGAGAGGAGGTCGCCCAGGGGCGCTTCGTCTTCGTCCCCGAGGACGAAGACGTGCACACCGCCATCGAGCGAAGGGTCACCGAGCTGGCCGGGGACGTCGGCGCGAAGCTGCACACCGGCCGGAGCCGCAACGACCAGGTTGCCACCGACCTGCGCGTGTGGTGCCGCCGCCGGCTGATCGAGGCGGCGGCGGATGTCGTCGCGCTCCAAGAGGTGCTGCTCGGCCGGGCCACCGACGCCGGCGACGCGTACCTTCCCGGCTACACCCACATGCAGCGGGCCCAGCCGGTGCTCCTCGCGCACCACCTCCTGGCCCACGCGTGGGCGCTCGCCCGAGACGTCGATCGCCTCATCGCGACGGTGGAGCGGATGGACGTGTCCCCGCTCGGTGCGGGGGCCCTCGCGGGCTCATCCCTGCCGCTCGATCCCGACTACGTCGCCGAGACGCTCGGGTTCCACGCGCGCTTCGAGAACTCGCTGGACGCCGTGTCGGACCGGGACTTCGTCGCTGAGGCGCTCTTTGACATCGCCCTGCTCGGGGTCCACCTCTCTCGGATGGGCGAGGAGATCGTGCTCTGGTCGACCGAGGAGTTCGGGTTCTGCACGCTGGCCGACGCCTACGCGACGGGCAGCTCGATGCTCCCCCAGAAGAAGAACCCCGACGTGGCCGAGCTGGCCCGAGGAAAGGCCGGGCGCCTGATCGGGCACCTCACGGGCCTGCTCGTCACGTTGAAGGGCCTTCCCCTCTCCTACAACCGGGACCTCCAAGAGGACAAGGAGCCGCTCATCGACGCGGTCCAACAGGTGAGCGTCGCCCTTCGAGCCCTCGCCGGGCTCTTCGCCACCATCGAGTTCCACCACGACCGCATGCAGGCGGCGGCCGACGGCTCCTTTGCCGCAGCCGTCGATCTCGCCGAGTACCTGGTCGAACGGGGTGTGCCGTTCCGAAAGGCCCACGCCCTGGTCGGCGGCCTGGTGCGCGACTCGCTCGAGCGCCACGTCCCTTTGGCAGAGCTCGTCCAGGCGCATCCCGACCTCGGCGATGCGGGCGCCAAGCTGCTCGAGCCCGGGGTCGCGGTGAGTCGCCGGACCACACCGGGAGGGGCGGGCGCAGCGGCGGTCGCCGAGCAGGTCGAACGGTTCACGCGGCGCCTCGATGTTGACCGGACGCGGCTCGGGGTCATCTCGGGCGAGGAGCAGCCGGGTCCCCACGCGACGTGAGCACCGGGCGTCGGGGTTGTGTTCCCGTCTCGAGGCGGCTGCTCGCCGGCGATCCCCTCGAGGTCGCGCCCCGGCTCCTCAACACCGTGCTCATCTTCGGCGAGCGCGTCGTGCGAATCGTGGAGGTCGAGGCGTACTGCGGGGCCGACGACCCGGCCTCGCACGCCTACCGGGGCGAGACCAGACGCAACGCGACGATGTTCGGGCCGGCCGGCCGGCTCTACGTCTATTTCACCTATGGCATGCACTGGTGCGCCAACGTGGTGTGCAGGCCCACGTCGGTGGCGGGCGCCGTGCTCCTGCGTGCGGGCGCCCCGCTCGGCGGGCTCGACGAGATGGCGGTGGCGCGCCCGGCGGCACGGCGGGAACGAGACCTTTGCAGCGGGCCAGCAAAACTGTGTCAGGCGCTCGGCATCACCGGTGCCCACGACGGCGCCGACCTGTGCACCGGCGATCTCGGCGTCCGGCTCTGCTCGGACGGCACCGAGCCCCCTGTGGCGCCTGGCAACGGGCCCCGCATCGGGATCACTGCGGCGGCGGAGCACCCGTGGCGTTGGTGGGTGCCGGGGGATCCGAACGTCTCGGCACCAAGGCGAGGACGGACGCAGCCGGGCAGCGCTCGGGCGCTCGAGCGGTGACCGTCAGTCGGGGATGCTGATCGCCTGCAGCTCGACGTACTCCTCGAGCCCGAAAAGGCCCGACTCGCGTCCGATCCCGGACTGCTTGAACCCCCCGAAGGGCGCCCCGCGACCGCGTCCGCCCGTGTTCACCCGCACATTGCCGGTGCGCAGGCGCCGCGCCACCCGTTCGGCGCGTGCCTTGTCCGACGACCAGACGGCCCCCGAGAGCCCGTAGATGGTGTCGTTGGCGATGCGCACTGCGTCGTCCTCGTCGTCGTAGGGGATCATCGCAAGCACGGGGCCGAAGATCTCCTCCTGGGCGATGGCCATCGAGTTGTCGACGTCGGCAAAGACGGTGGGCCGCACGTAGTAGCCGGTCGGCAGGTTGTCGGGAGGTTCTGCTCCGCCGGTGACGAGCCGGGCGCCTTCGGCCACGCCCTTCTCGATGTAGGAGCGGACTCGGTCGCGTTGCGCCGAGGAGACGAGCGGCCCGATCTGCACGTCGCTCTTCGGGTCGCCGACGGTCGTCGACTCGGCGATCTCCTTCACCCGGTCGACGATCTCCTCATAGCGCTCACGAGGTACGAGCATGCGCGACAGCGCGACGCAGATCTGTCCGGAGTTCACGTAGCACGAGCGGACCCCGGCCGCGAGGGCCTCGTCGAGGTTCGCGTCGTCCAAGATGATGTTGGCCGACTTGCCTCCCATCTCGAGGGCGACTCGCTTGACCGATCCCGCCGCGATGGCGGCGATCTGCTTTCCGGCGCGGGTCGACCCGGTGAACGAGA
>DAHUZM010000009.1 GCA_027306525.1 Acidimicrobiaceae bacterium | reverse complement strand
GTGGACACCTTCGGTGCTCCCAACATGTTGAACAGTGATCCCCCCGATCACGACCGATACCGGGGCGTCGTCGCCCGAGCGTTCACCCCGCGGGCGATCTCGTCCCAAGAGCCGGTGCTCGGTTGGCTGGCCAGAGACCTCTTGCGGCCTCTGGCCACCTCGGGGACCTGCGAGGTCGTGTCCACCGTGTCGTCGCCCCTTCCGATCCTCGCGATCGCTGCGATGCTCGGCGTCGAAAATCGAGACGTCGACAGCTTCCGGCAGTGGTCGGATGACTTCGTGACGATCGGGGACTTTCCAACCGACGAGGAGCGACAGCGTTCGCTCGACGCGTCGATCGCGCTGCGCTCGTACTTCGATCACGAGATCGCGCGTCGCCGAAGCAGATCAGTGCTCGCGGACGATCTTCTCTCGCGCCTCGTCGACGCAAACGAAGGGGGAGTGCTGAGCAACGCCGAGCTGTTGGCGTCGTGCGTGCTCTTGCTCGTCGCGGGGAACGAGACGACGACGAACCTGATCAGCAACATGACACTCCAGCTGGCCCGACATCCCGAGCAAAGGGAGCGTCTGTGCGACGATCCCTCGCTGATCCCGGGTGCTGTCGAAGAGACGCTCCGCTATGACGGGCCGGTGCACTGGACCATCCGTAGCGCAGCGACGGACCTCGAGATCTCGGGGCAGCCAATCGGAGCCGGCGACATGATCTTCGTGCTCGTGGCGGCGGCGAACCGCGATCCCGAGAAGTTCGAGGATCCCGACCGCTACGACGTCGCCCGCGGGGCCAGCCATCACCTGGGCTTTGGCCACGGCATCCACTTCTGCCTCGGTTCGACGCTGGCTCGGCTGGAAGCCCGAGTGGCGGTTGAGGCCTTGTTGGAGGCGGCACCGAGCTACCGGCTGGTGCCCGACGGCGCGCCGCTCGAGTACACGCGTTCGAACCTCCGCAGCCCGCGGCGCTTGCCGATCGAGCGAGCGTGAGACACAGAGGCCTGGGCTGGTGCGGGTCCGTAGCGTGCGAGTCCGGTGCGCGCCCGCGGACGAGGAGAAGCTAGCCATGCCCCGACGTCGGATGCCCTCTGGTCAACGGAGGGCGCAACTGGTGAGCAAGGCCAAAGGGGCCTTCATCGAGGGCGGCTACCGCGGGACGACCACCAAAGATGTGGCCGATGCCGCAGGCGTGAGTGAGGCCCTGATCACCAAGCACTTCGGATCAAAAGAGGAGCTGTTCCGCCGATCGATGATCGATCCGCTCCTCGAGATGCTGAACGACGCCGTTCAAAGAGCCCCGCGCATCGCATTGGGCGTGTCCGAACGTCAGCACGATCTCCACGACTTCTACTACGGGTGGGCGAAGGTCGTACAAGAGCACGGTCCCCTGCTCTGGGCGGTGCTTCGAGAGTCGCAGGACTTTCCCGAGATTGCGACCACCGTCGCCTGGCTGTTTCGAACACACGTGAAAGAGGTCGCCACGACGCTCGCCGGGAGGCTGGAACGTGAGCACTTCCGAGAGTTCGATGTCGAGGTGGCGACCTATGTCGGCCTCGGTGCAGCGACCGTCGCCGGGATGTTCGGAGGAGACCCCGAGTATTTCGTGAAGGAGACGGTCGAACTGATATTCCGAGGCGTTCTGACACCCCAGGGTCGCCAGGAACTCGACGCAGCCGAGCCCGCTGCGGATTCGGATTAGGAGAAACGGTGGAGACGACGGTCGAAATTCGTCAGGGCAAGCTGCGGGGGACCGAACGCGACGGCATCGGTCGTTTCCTTGGCATCCCGTACGCGGCGCCGCCGTTCGGTTCGCGACGGATGCTGCCTCCCGGGGCTGCTCCGAGCTGGAGCGGGATTCGCGATGCCACGTCGTTCGGTCCGACGGTCCCCAAGTCGCCGTATCCGTGGCCCTACAACGAGCTCTTCGACGAGCCCACCCTTCCCGGTGAGGATTGCCTGAACCTCAACGTCTGGACGCCGGACCCGACCGGTCATCACCCGGTCTTCGTCTGGATACACGGCGGCGCGTTCGTGAACGGGACCGGTGCTGTCCCCCAATACGACGGGACGGCCTTCGCCCGTGACGGAGTGGTCGCGGTGACGATCAACTACCGGTTGGGCGCCGACGGCTTCCTCGATACCGGGGACGACCACACGAACGTCGGTCTGCTCGATCAGATCGCCGCCCTCGAGTGGGTGAAGGACAACATCGCCGCGTTCGGGGGCGATCCGAGCCGAGTAACCATCGGGGGCGAGTCGGCGGGAGCCATGAGCGTCGGCACCCTTCTCGCAAGTCCCCCCGCGGCCGGGTTGTTCGCCGGGGCGATCCTGCAAAGCGGCGCCGGTCACCACGCGCTGAGCAGGCCCACCGCTCAGAAGGTGGCGGCGGAGCTGGCCGCGAGGCTCGGCGTTCGGGCAGGGCGTGAGGCGCTGGCCGGTGTGGTCATCGACGCGCTGTTGGAGACCCAGGCAGCGCTCTCCGGCGAGATCCAGGTGGCGGGGGATCCCGAGCAGTGGGGGGAGCTCGCCGCAAACCTGATGCCCTTCGAGCCGGTGATCGACGGCCCGGTGGTGCCGGTCCTGCCGATCGAAGGCATCCGATCCGGAGCCGGCGCCGCCGTCCCGGTGCTCGTCGGCACCAACCGTGACGAGAACCTGCTGTTCATGGCGCCCAACGGCGCGCTCGACATGGTGAACGAGGACGTCTTGAACTTCGCGGTGGCCCGGTATGGCTTCAGCGACGTGAGCGCAGTCATTGAGACCTATGGAAAAGAGCAACGGTCGCCGGGTCACACCATGGCGGCGATATCCACCGACTGGATGTTCCGCATCCCGGCGATCCGACTCGCCGAGGCCCGCGAGGGGGGCGACGCGCCGTCGTACGTCTACGAATTCTGTTGGGAGTCCCCGGCGCGCGGGGGCATCCTGGGCGCTTGCCACGCTCTCGAGATCCCCTTTGTCTTCGACACGCTCGGCACCCCGGGGGCTGAGCTCATGACCGGGCCTGGAGCGCCCCAACAGCTTGCCGACCAGATGCACGCAAGCTGGGTCCGCTTCATCAAGGAGGCAGACCCGGGCTGGGAGCCCTACTCGCAGGATCGAACCGTGCGGACCTTCGGCAGCGCCGTGGCGACGGAACGAGACCCTGGGGGTGACCGCCGAGAGCTCTGGCAGGGCCTCCGGTAACGCCGCATCACACTTCGCAAGAGACGTGTCCAGGTTCTGGAACGAAAGCAACACCGAGAGGAGAGGGATACCCGACGATGACCGTCACAACCTCGCAGAAAGAGTCCATCCTCAAGCGCTATGCCCAAGAGCGCGACAAGCGGTTGCGCCCCGATGGCTTGGGCCAGTACGTCCCGCTCACGGGACGATTCGCCCATTACGCCGAGGATCCCTACACGCCGATGGTCGAACGTGAACCGGTCACCGATGACGTCACCTTCGCATTCATCGGCGGTGGCTTCGCCGGCCTCCTCGTTGGCGCACGTCTGAAGGAGGCTGGCGTGGAAAGCGTCCGCATCATTGACAAGGCCGGCGGGTTCGGCGGCACCTGGTACTGGAACCGCTACCCGGGAGCCATGTGCGACACCGCCTCGCTCGTCTACATGCCGCTCCTCGAGGAGACGGGCCACATGCCGACGGAGAAGTATGCGCACGGGCCCGAGATCCTCGAACACTGCGAGCGAATCGGAAAGCAGTTCGGGCTCTACGAACACGCGCTGTTTCATACCCAGGTGACGGACATGGCTTGGGACGAGTCCCTCGCGCGCTGGAGGATCCAGACCAACCGAGGTGACGATTTCACCGCGCAGTTCGTCGGGATGGGCACCGGACCCTTGCAGGTGCCCAAGCTCCCGGGCATTCCGGGGATCGATGATTTCGCCGGTCACTCCTTTCACACGAGCCGGTGGGACTACGCCTACACGGGCGGGAGTCCCGAAGGCACCACGATGGACGGCCTCTCCGACAAGCGGGTCGCGGTCATCGGCACGGGGGCCACGGCGGTCCAATGCGTCCCGGAGCTGGCAAAGTCCTGCAAGGAGCTCTTCGTGTTCCAGCGGACCCCTTCTTCGGTCGATGTCCGGGGCAACCAGCCCCTCGACTCGGCCTGGTTCGCCGACGTCTCCTCGCCGGGGTGGCAACAGCGATGGCTGGACAACTTCACGGCGAACTGGGAGGCCTTCGCCGGGGTGTCGGTGGATGACGAGCTCGAGGACCTGGTCCAAGACGGGTGGACCGACCTGGCCCGGCGGATGCGTGACATCCTCCGGGCGCTCCCTCCCGAGGAGCGCTCCGCAGAACGGATGATGGAAGCGTTCGAGGACGCGGACATCGAGAAGATGGAGGAGATCAGGGCCCGCGCCGACGCAGTGGTCGCCGATCCGACGACGGCTGCGAACCTGAAGGCGTGGTACCGCCAGCTCTGCAAGCGCCCGTGCTTCCACGACGAGTACCTCCAGGCCTTCAATCGGCCGAACGTGCACCTCGTGGACACCGACGGGAAGGGTGTCGAGCGCATCACCGAGCATGGTGTCGTGGTCGGTGGCCACGAGTACGAGGTCGACTGCATCGTCTTTGCCTCCGGGTTCTTCGTCGAGTTCGGGATCAGCCTCGCCGAGCGGGCGGGCTTCGACCCCAAGGGGGTCGGCGGGAAGAGCCTGTCCCAGCACTGGGAGGACGGGATGCGGACGATGCACGGTGTGCACGTTCACGGCTTCCCCAACCTGTTCGTCGTTCAGCTGGGACAAGGAGCGGCGCTCGCCTCGAACGTGCCCCATAACTACGTCGAGAGCTCGAAGACGGTCACCACCGTCGTGAGCCACGCGCTGGACGGAGGCTTCGAGCGCGTCGAGGTGACCGGGGAAGCAGAGGAGGCGTGGGTCGACCTCCTCGAGACCCACGGCCGGGCCTTCGGATCCGAGGAATGCACCCCTGGCTATTACAACAACGAGGGACGTCCGGCGGGTCCGAAGGAGCGCAGGAACTTCGGTTACCCCTTCGGTGCGGTGGCCTTCTTCAAGCTCATGGACGAGTGGCGCCGGTCGGGCTCCTTCGACGGCCTCGAGTTCTCGTGACCCGATGAGCGGCTCACCCGAGGGCTTCGAGATCGCCCCCTATGTCGTAGATATCGAAGAGGAGCGCCTCGCCGATCTCGCGGATCGGCTGGCCCGCACGCGTTGGCCCGAGCGCGAGACGGTCGACGACTGGTCCCAGGGCATCCCGCTCGGCTATGCCCAGGACCTCTGCGGGTACTGGGCCTCGGCCTATGACTGGCGACGCTGTGAAGCAGCACTGAACGCTTTGGGGAGCCATCGCGCCCGCGTTCGGGGCGGCGGCCCGGAGGCGTTGTGGATCCACTACCTACACGTTCGCTCCCCCCACGACGGCGCGCTGCCCCTCGTGCTGACCCACGGCTGGCCCGGTTCTGTCATCGAGTTCTTGAAGGTGATCGGGCCGCTCACCGATCCGGTGGCGCACGGCGGGGAAGCCTCCGATGCGTTCCACGTCGTCTGTCCGGCGCTTCCTGGCTATGGCTTCTCCGAGAAGCCCACCCGCCACGGCTGGAGCGTCGAGCGCACCGCGTGGGCGTGGGCCGAGCTCATGGCGGGCCTCGGCTACGAGCGCTACGGGGCCCAGGGTGGGGACTGGGGCTCGGTCGTGACCACCGCCGTCGGCCTGCAGGATCCGGCCCATTGCGTGGGGATCCACCTGAACATGGCGATCGCCCGTCCGGAGCCCGAGGACATGGCAGACCTGACCGATGCGGAGAAGGCCGCCCTCGAGTCGCTCGCGCACTACGAGCGCTGGGATTCGGGCTACTCGAAGCAACAATCGACCCGGCCGCAAACCCTCGGCTACGCATTGGTGGACTCGCCCGCCGGCCAGCTGGCGTGGATCGTCGAGAAGTTCTGGTCCTGGACGGACTGCGACGGTCACCCCGAGAACGTGCTCACCCGCGACGAGCTGATCGACAACGTGATGTTGTACTGGCTTCCCGGTGCGGGGGCCTCCTCGGGTCGGCTCTATTGGGAGAGCTTTGGCAACCCGAACATGGAGACGGTCGCGCTGCCGGCGGGAATCTCGGTGTTCCCGAAGGAGATCTTCAGGGTGTCGCGCCGTTTTGCCGAGCGGCGATTCAGCGACCTTCGGTTCTTCAGTGAGCCCTCGGCCGGGGGGCACTTCGCCGCCTTCGAGCAGCCGGGCCGGTTCGTCGATGACGTCCGCTCGTTCTTCCGCACGGTCCGTTGAGCGCGAGCTCGGCCCGGCTGCGTGCGGAAGTCCAAGTAAGTGTGCTAACACTTACTCTCGGATCGGGAGCGGGCGCGGGCCCGTGCACATCGTGAGATCCACGGCTGGGGGGGATGACCGATGATCGCTCGGCGAGTTGCGGTGCTTGCCGCCGCGTTGGCGATGGCGGCGACCACGGCGGTGTTTGCCGCCGCTGGGAACGCGGCCGGGGCGGCCCGCTCGGCCAAGAGCATCGTCGTCGGCCTGGCGAACAACGAGGGACAGGCCATCTCGATTCCCGAGTACCGCTACGGCGCGCTCGCGGCCGTGAAGTACATCAACGCCACCGGGGGCATCCACGGGCACAAGCTCGTCGTCGACACATGCATCGATGACGGGTCGCCTGAGGGCTCGGTCAACTGCGCGAACAAGTTCGTCGCCGCCCACGCGGTTGTGTACTTCGCCGGGATCGACACCGGAGCGGACTCCGCCATCCCGATTCTGAGCGCCGCGAACATCCCCTATGTCACCGAATTCCCGTGGGGGGCGGTCCAGCGAAGCAGCCCGGACTCCTTTGCGCTGGGCGGAGGCGACACCGCCTTCTTCATCGCCCCGCTGCACGCACTGAAGAAGGAAGGTGTGCATTCGGTTGCCGACTTCTACTACGACATCCCGACCTCTCAGGCGCTGCGCCCGATCGTCCAGGGGCTGGCGGGCGCACTTGGTCTCAATGTGACCTTCATCCAGATCTCGGCAACCAACCCGGACTGGACGTCGGCGGTCGCGGCGGCACAAGCGGCTGGCGACCAGTCCATGTGGGGCATCCTCCAAGAGGGAGACTGCACCAACCTGGTGCGCGCCGCGCACGCGGCGGGCTTCCACGGTCCCATCGCAGTCGGATCGTGCTCGGCCTACATCAGTGCGCTCGGCAACCAAGCCGCGAACACGTTGGCGGTGTGGCCCTACTACTTCCCGCAGCTCTACTCGGTGGCGCCGCCGGCCATCAAGCGGCAGATCAAGATCTACGAGAAGTACATGATCTCCGCTGGCCACAAGAAGGCCCTGAACGGGTATGCCACCTCGTCGTTCGCCTCGATGGTCGAGCTCTCCGAGGTCATGAAGAACGTCTCTGGCACGGTGACCGGCTCGAGCCTCCTCGCCGCGCTGAAGACGGCCAACGTCCCGGGTTTCATGGGGCCGCCGGTCGACTGCGCCAGCCATCCGTTCGGCACCACCGAGCCCGCCGCATGCAACGCCAAGGTGTTGCTCTTGAAGGTGGTGGCGACACGCAAGGGACCGGTCCGCAAGCTCCAGCAAGCTGGATACGAGAACACCGCCACCGGCTGACGTGACGCCCGGCCGGGGTCCGCTGTGAAAGACGGCCTCATCTTCCTCCTCACCGGGTTCGGGGTGGGGTCGATCTTCGCCGCACTGGGCCTCGGCCTCGTCGTCACCTACAAGGGCACCGGCGTCGTCAACTTCGCCGCGGGGGCGATGGGCGCGTGGAGTGCGTACGTCTACAACGCCTTGCACACCTCGGGGAACCTCACCTTCCCCGTGATCGGGATCCCGGGCTCGATCCATCTGTTCGGATCGGGGCTCGGCACGCTGCCAGCGGTCCTGATCGCCGGGCTCTACGGGGCGGTGCTCGGGCTGGTCATCTACCTGCTCGTGATCCGCCCGATCCGCAACGCCCCGGTACTGGCGAAGGTCGTCGCGTCGGTGGGGGTCATGCTGGCCATGCAGGCGCTCATCGTGGAGCGCTTCGGGAACAGCCCGCAGGTCATCAATCCGATCCTGCCCTCCTCGGTGGTGCAGGTCGGGACCCTCGGCATCACCGAGCAGGTGTTCTGGCTCGCCGGAATCGTCGTGGTCGTGACCGTCGCGTTGACCGTCTGGTTCCGTTCGACACGCACGGGCCTCGGGATGCGGGCCGCAGCCGACAGCGACCTCACGGCCTCGCTCGCCGGATTCTCGCCGAACCTGCTCGGGAGCATCGCGTGGGCAGGTGCATCCGCGGTGATCGGGTTCCTGATCGTGCTCGCGTCCCCGGTGGCTGGGCTCAACGTCACCAGTTACACGCTCTACGTGGTCCCCGCCTTGGCCTGCGCATTGGTGGGACGACTCACGGCGATTGGCCCGACGGTGATCGCCGGCTTCGTGCTCGGCATGATCGACGCCGAGATCACCTTTCTCTCTTCCAAGGCCTGGTGGCCCTCTTGGGCCAGCACGAGCGTCTCGGACGCAGTCCCGTTCCTGGCGATCGTGATCACCCTGTTCATGCTGGGCAAACGGCTGCCCACGCGCGACGACGCGGCGTCGGACCGTCTTCCGCGCGTCCCGCGCCCGAGGCTACGTCCGGGAGTGGTCGTCGTCCTTGTCGCCGCGGCCGTCGCGGCACTCGCCGCGACCGGGGGGACGATCCGCTTCGGCCTCATCGTCACCTTCGCCATGGGCCTGGTTGCCCTCTCGATCGTGGTGCTCACGGGACTCTTGGGCCAGGTCTCGTTGGCACAAGCGGCCTTCGCAGGGATCGGCGGCTTCGCGCTCTCCAAGTTCACCTCCGAGGTGGGGATCGGATTCCCGTGGGCCCCGCTGCTCGCCGCCCTGGTGGCAGCGATCATCGGTGTCATCGCAGGATTCCCCGCCTTGCGCATCCGGGGCATCCGGCTGGCGGTCGTCACCATCGCGATGGCCTTCGCGTTCGAAGAGGTGCTGTTCTCCAACCCCGCCTTCAGCGGCTCTGGCAATCCCGTCGTCGAGCCACGGCTCTTCGGGTTGAACCTCTCGATCAGGGCCGGTTCGGACATCGCCCGTCTCCCCTTCGGGTTGCTCTGTCTGGTCGTGGTGGTCCTGGCGAGCCTGGGAGTCACCAACCTGATGCGTAGCGGAACGGGGCGTCGGTTCCTGGCGGTCCGCTCCAACGAACGTGCGAGCGCTGCTGCCGGCGTCGGCGTCACGGCGACCAAGCTCGTCGGCTTCGGCCTCTCGGCGTTCCTGGCCGGGCTCGGGGGCACGCTCATCGCGTACAGCTACGGGTCGGTGTCGGTCGAGTCGTTCACGACCCTGGTGGGCATCTCCTGGCTGGTGTTCGTCTACCTGGGCGGCATCACGAGTGTGGGCGGGGGGCTCACGTCGGCGACCTATGTGACGCTCGGCATCGTCTATGTCATCGTCAACCGGTTCCTCACCTCGTCGAACGAGGCCTACCTGCTGGTCTCGGCGGTTGGGTTGATCTTGAGCGTGATCTTCAACCCCGAGGGCTTGGCCGGGAGGTGGCGGTCCATGCTCGTCAAGACCCGCTTCGGCCGGCCTGCGGCGGTCACGCCGGTCCCCCCCGCCGCGATCGCGGCCCTCGGAGCGCCCGACGGCCCGTGGGTCGCGCCCGGGGAGACCGAGGCCGACGGACCCGAGCGCTCGGCGAAGCTCGAGGTCACGGGGCTCTCGGTGCGCTACGGCGGCCTCGTCGCCGTGGACGGCGTGACCCTCCGGATCGAATCGGGCCAGATCGTCGGGCTGATCGGCGCCAACGGTGCAGGCAAGACCACGTTCATCGATGCGGTGAGCGGCTTCACCCCCTACCAGGGGATCGTCTCTTTGTCCGGACGCCCGCTGGACGCGCTCGGGCCGCATCGGCGCACGCGTGCGGGGTTGGCGCGCACGTGGCAGTCGGCCGAATTGTTCGAAGACCTGAGCGTGTTCGAGAACGTCCAGGTGGCCTGCGAGGACGGCTCGTTTCGCGGTGTGTTGCGGGACTGCATGTGGCCGAAGGCCTCCGGCTCCGAAGAGCTCGCGGCCCGCTGGCTCCAGTGGTTCGATCTCGGCTCGGTGGCGAGTCGTTTTCCCTCCGAGCTGAGCCTCGGGCAGCGCAAGCTGGTGAACCTCGCCCGGGCCCTCGCGCGCACGCCCCGGATCCTGCTCGCCGACGAACCCGCCGCCGGGCTGTCGACGGCGGAGACGGCGGTGCTCGGCCGGGCGCTTCAGCGCATCGTCGCCTCGTACGACGTCGGCGTGCTCCTCGTCGACCACGACGTCGGACTGGTCACCGAGGTGTGCGATTACATCTACGTGCTCAGCTTCGGCGCGCTGATCGCGCAGGGGACCCCGACGGAGGTCCGCTCGGACCCCAACGTCATCGCCTCGTATCTCGGTGAGGAGTTCCGGGCGGCCGATCAGCTGACCCCGAGCGCGCTGCAAGCATCGCCGTTGTCCGCGTCGGCTTCGGGTGAGAGCTGAGTCGATGGGCGCTTCCGTCGCGACCCCCGCGGTCCTCGTCGAGGACCTGACGGTCGGCTACCAGGGGCTCACCGTCGTCCATGGCATCTCGATGAGGGCGGATTTCGGGACCGTGACAGCGCTCTTGGGCGCGAACGGCGCTGGGAAGACCACCACCCTCATGACCATTGCGGGAGGCCTGCGGCCGACCGGTGGGCGAGTCGAGATCATGGGTCAGCCGGTGAACCGCCTCGCGTGTCACCAGGTGGTCCGGATGGGCGTCAGCCTGGTGCCCGAGGGCAGGGGCCTCGTCTATTCGATGACGGTCAGCGAGAACCTTCGGCTCCACACCAAGCGCCGGGCGCGTCGCCAGGCCGACGAGGTGTTCGAGCTGTTCCCCTCGCTCCGGGATCTGAGGTCGCGCCGCGCTGGCCTCTTGTCCGGGGGCGAGCAGCAGATGCTCGCCCTCGCCTGCGCGATCTCGGCCGGCGGGCGGATCCTGTTGATCGATGAGCTGAGCCACGGGCTGGCGCCGGTCATCGTCGAGACCCTGCTGCCCACGGTTCGCGCGCTCGCGCGCGACCGTGGCATTGCGGTGATCCTGGTCGAGCAACACGTCGACGCGGCACTGCGCGTCGCCGATTTCGTCTACGTCCTCAACCGTGGTCGGGTGGCAATGTCCGGCAGTGCCGACGAGGTGGGCGGACAAGCGTCCGACATCGAGGCGAGCTACCTCGGGATCAGCGCTGGGGACGAGTAGGACCTCGTCAAGAGGCCGGGCCGCAGTGGTGGCGCCCAGAGCGCCGGCTATTCGAGTCCCAGGCGAATCCGCAACGGTGGCCCGACGATGATCGTGCCGTGTCGTGCCGTCACCTCTCTCATCTCACGATCCTGATCGGGGCCGGGCGCGATGCCCGCCATCTCGCCGAACATGTCGAAGTGCCCACCCGGTGTCATCAAGTTGATCGCCGACACCGGCCGGTCGCCGTTGTGAAGGTTGTCAAAGCAGTGGCCGACGCGCGGGGGGATGCTCAGGAAGTCTCCCGGCGCCAGATCGAACACCTCGTCGCCGACCTGGACCGTGAGGATGCCCTCCAAGACGTAGAAGGTGTCGTCCTGGTGGACGTGGAAGTGGAGGGGCGGTCCGGTGCGGGGGGCGAAGGAGCCGGTGATGAAGTCGAAGCGACCGGCGGTGCTCGCAGCGGTCGCCTTGAACAGGTGCGGAGTGCCCCGCGGTGAGGTGCCCTCCTCGGCTTTGACGAGGTGGTAGGTGCCGGGAGGGTGTGGCCCCGCGATGGAAGCCATCGGGCCGCTCATCGGATCGTGACCTCGGCCATGACCTGCTCGACGCTGAGCTCGTGGCCGTGCGAGCCGGCCGCGTGCTCCCTGACTGCCGCAACCAGATGTTCGAGCTGATCGTCGCCAGCGACACGGAACTCGACACCGCATGGGCAATGGCCGACGTGCCCTCTCGTGGCGTCGTCGGTCCGGCCGAAGTCGAGGACCACCACGGTCTCGTCCCCGATCACCCAGGCGTCATGGCCGGGTGCCACGAAGTGTGCATCGCCCGGTCCGAGATCCCATGAGCGGCCGTCGTGCATCTGCACGTGGAAGTGGCCGGACAACACGACGCCGGTGTGGGCCTCTTGGCATGACGGCGTTCCCGCCAGCGGGGCGACGTCGGTGGACCATCTCCAACCAGGTTCGAAGGTGGCGCGGGTGACCGTGGCCCCGGGCAGGCCGACGATGTCCAGCACGCCGTGCGGCGGGGTGCGACGCTCGTCGGGGACCTCGAGGCTCTTCACCTCGACGGGCGAGTTGGCGTCCTGCATCTCGGTTCCTCCTTCGCTGCGTTCTACGCAGTCAGCCTCTGCTCTCGGCGCCGAAGAGGCATCGGGAAGAACACGTAGCCCGGCCGGCTCCCCTACGTAGCTCCCGGGAGAGACGGCTGTGAGTCGGCGGCGAGCAGTCGGGTCGCGAGCTCGGTGCGCGAGCGGGAGTCGCTCTTGCGCAGGAGCGACTCCACGTGCTTCTCGACCGTCCGCGGCGAGATGCCGAGTCGCGTCGCGATCTCCGTGTTGGTGAGGCCGGCGCCGACCAGCCTCAGGACGTCTCCTTCCCGAGCGGTGATCCCCACCTTGGACCAGGGATTGGTGCCCGGGTCCTTGAGCAGGGCGTCGGACTGTCCGGCGAGGGCCGGCAGGCCCCGCTCGGCGAAGCGTCGCGAGGCGCCGGAGAGCCAGCCGCGCACGTCGCCCCAGCCGTCGCGAAGGGCGCAGCGGGCGGCGAGCAGGCGCGCGAGATCGGCCCACGCGCCGCAGTTGACGAAGCCCGGATCGGCCTCGGCGACCAGGAGAACCGCTCGGTCCGGTTCCCCGCGTGCCCCGGCGATCACCGCCCTCGCGTAGGCCATGAGCGCCCGGTTCAGGCCGAAGGCTCCCACCCCGAGTCGTTCGGTCTCCTCGATCGCCGCCTCGGCGCGGTGATCGCCTCGGGCCGCGAGCACGAGTGGCCACAAGGCGCGCAGCGCGGCGGGCTCGGCGTGCGGCAACGTGGCGAGAATGGCCATCCCGCGCGTGTAGGGACCCATCGCGGCGTCCGAATCTCCGCCCAGGAGCAACGCCGAGGCCCGCTCGATCATGCACAGTGCCTCGAGCGCACGATCCTGGGGAGCCGCCGCGACGCCCATCGCCGAGTACCGCTCGGCCACCTCGACATCTGCGCGCATGCCGGCCGATCCCGCCAGCATCACGAGCGCCTTGGCCCTTACGAGATCGAGTCCGAGCCGTTCGGCAAGGGCGATCGCCGAGTGGGCGTGGGCGTCGCATGCCTCGAGATCCCACCGGCAGGTGAAGGCCGCTGCGAGTTGGAGGTCCAGGACCGCCGCGGTCCCGAGCGCCCCGGCGCGGCTGGCCTCGTCGCGAGCCTGGAGGAGCCGTTCAATCCCAGCGTGATCGAACAAATCGATGGTGCCCAGCTCGTGCAGGGCGCGCATGCGCCAGATGGTGAGGCCTGCCGTCTCAGCGGTCACGAGGGCCCGTTCGAAGGCCTGACGCGCATCGAGGAGGTGCGCGGATCGCAGCGTGCGCCCGAGGATCTCGAGCGCGTGACATCGGGTTTCGGGACGGACCCGGTCGTCTCCGATGACGCCCTCGATCATTCGGCGAGCCGCGCCATAGTCGTCGTCGGCGATCGAGACGTCTGCATCCAACACGGCGATGCGGGCCGCAATGTCGGGGTGTCCCGCCGGAGCGAGGGCACGCGCGGCGTCGAGCTGAAGCCGAGCCATCTCCCATCGCGCCGCCGAGACTGCGGCATGCGCCAAGAGCAGATGGCCTTCCAAACGCGTCAGCGCAGGGCGCTCGTCATCCGCGAGGCGGCTGAGCATTCGCCCCCCGGTCGCTGCGGCCTCTTCGACCCGTCCCGCGAGTGCGAGCGCCTGGATGAGGCCGAGCTCGGCCTCGGACTGCTCGCCGTACCCGGCGAGCAGCTGGGCCGCCCTGCGCATGGCGTCCGCACCGCTCGCGAGGGCTCCCCGGCCGATGGCGTCCCGTCCCGACTCGATCAACCAGGCGCCCGCCTGCCATCGATCTCCGGCCCGCACGGCGAGATCGATGGCGACCTCCCTCGCCGGCCCATCCAACGGCGCCGAGGACACCAAGGCCCGCAGTGCCCGTGATGCGATCTCGCGCTGACGGGGAGGCAGCATCGAATCCACCACCGCCTCGCGGGTGAGCGCATGGCGGAAGCGGAGCTCACCCCCCTGATTGGTGAGCAGCTGTGACGCCGTGCCACTCGCCAGAGCCCGGGCGACCGTGTGCTCGTCCTTTCCCGTGATCGAGGGCAGGAGCTCCCAGTCGAAGCGGCGGCCGAGCACGGCAGCCGCTTGGAGAACCTCGCCCTCGGCGGCCTCGAGCTCACCGAGGCGACTGGTCACCGTCGCCGCGAAGCTGTCTGGGACCCCCGGCGAGGCGAGCAGGTCCTCCACGAGAAGCGGGATCCCCTCCGCGGTGCGCTGCACCCGAACGAGGTCATCGTCGGAGATGTCGGGGCGACAGGCGCGAGCCATGGCTGCCGTCTCGCCGTCGCCGAGGCGGCCGAGCGCCAGCCAATGGAACCGCTCCGCACCCCGGTGACGGAGCACCATCTCGAGCGCGTTGGACGGCGAGCCGTCACGAAGCGTCATCACGAAGAGCAGCGGGAGCCGCTCGAGGTGGTCGGCCACGTACTCGGCGACCGCGACCGTGTCGGCGTCGGCCCAGTGGAGGTCCTCGAGCACCACGACGAGGGCGCTCGCACCCGTTGCCTTCAACAGCTGGAGGACGGACTCGCCTCGCGTGGCGAAAGAGACCTCCGAGGGTGGCCCCGCAGCGCTCACCCCGGGGCCGAGCAGCGGGCCGAGCGCTCCCAACCACGGGCGCAGCTCCGGGTCGACAAGGGCCGAACCGTCCTGGACGAGTTGGAGCAGCACCTCGGTCAGTGGCCGATACGCGGCGCCTGCGGCACCCGGCACGGCCCGGCCCGTGGCGATCCGCAGGCCCCGTGCGCTCGCCCGGCCAATTACCTCGTGGGCGAGGCGCGACTTGCCGATGCCCGGTTCGCCCGTGAGCACGGCGCAACTGCCCTCTCCCCGGGCCGCCGCCTCGAGCCCCCGGTCGAGCACGCCGAGCTCCTCTTCCCTCGCCACGAGCACCGGACAGAGCTGGAGCACGGCACCAGTCTGCCGAAGGGCGCCCGACTGGGCTCGCCGAGCCCGAGCGGCGGGTCGCCGCGGCAGCGGCAACGCCCATGACCCCTCCCCGCAACCACGAGGGTCGTGTGGTGTCGGCGCAGGCGGGCCTCGGCCGTGTCGTCGGAGCCCTCGGCCTTGGTGACCCTCAGAGGCGGCGCCCATACACGCTCGCCGAGATGGGGAACGATCACGCAGCCGACCGCTCCGAGCCTGGCCCGCCGACCACCACCGCGTCGCAGCCCGGCGCGGTGGTGCTCAGCGAGATCCTCCCCTCTGGGAGCGCGCGATGGCCGGGTCAGACGGGTGCTTCGAGACGGAGGCGTGGTTGATGCTCGTCGGGGTGGTGGTCTCGCAGCACGCTAAGGAGCTCGTCCCGGCGCGCCCGCCACGCCCGGTCGGCCCAGCGGTTGACGATCTGAGACGGACCGTCGTCGATCGAATACAGCTCTCCCTCGGTGCCGTCGTGCACGCTCCCTCGGGCGTAGGAGGTGCAGAGGAGCCCGTCTCGAAACACGGACCGGAGGTGGACCTCCACGCCGAAGAGATCGCTGTCCCAGTCGGTGAAGACCTGCTCGAAACTCCTCGACCGAGCGTCGGTGTCATCGATCGGCAGGCGCTTGCCCTGGAGCCAGGCGGGTGGGTCCATGCCGGCGATCGCACAGAAGGTCGGTGCCAGATCCACCAGCCCGACCGGTGAGGTGACGACCGCGGCGGGCGTGCCGCTCGCGGGCGCCGGCCGCCACACGAGCGGCAGTCGCATGAGCGAGTCGACGTGGTACGGGCCCTTGAACAGGAGACCGAAGTCCCCCTGGAGCTCGCCATGATCGGTGGTGAAGACGATGTCCACGTCGTCTGACCATCCGCGCTCGGTGACCCGGCGGATCACGCGGCCAAGCGCTTCGTCGATCAGTTCGCACTCGATGGCGTTCCGAGCGTTCACCTCTCGGACCTGATCGGCGGTCAAGGTCGCGGGGACCCAATCCGCCGGCGCCTCGTAGTTGGTGACGAGGCTGCCGTCGTACCAGAGCCTCCAGTGCCTCGGCTTGGCGTCGATGATCCGTTCTCGGTCCTCGGCGCGCTCCGAGTAACCGGGGGGGAGGGGGACCTCGCGCCAGTCGATGCGCCCGATCTCGGATTGGGGTGGGTCCCAGGGATGGTGCGGATCCGGGAAGCTCCTCCAGCAGAACCAGTCGTCATCGGGCCCGAGGGAGTCGAGCCAGGCGATCGTCCGGTCCGCGACCCAATCCGTGTGGTACCAGGAACGCTCGATCTCGTTGACCTTCACCTGGGGTGCGCCGGTGTCACCGCCGGGCTCGGCACTGACCTCGAGCGCCGTGTTGAGGGGGCGATAGAAGTTCCCGACGGCTTCGGGGTGCTCGCGCGCGAGCCATTGGGCGTAGTGCAGGAACCCGATGGCGCTGTGGTTCGCAAGCTCGAGGTGCTCGAAGCCCCGGTGTGCGCCGCCAGGGGGGCGGGTCCCCATCGTGCCCTGGGCGTTCTCCTGGAACCTGAGGAACGGATCGAGGTACGGCTCGAAATGCGCCTTGCCGACAAGGGCGGTCCGGTACCCATGACGCCGCAGCTCCTCTGCGATCGAGGGGGCATCGAGGGGAAGCGGGACGCCGTTCATCCACACGCCGTGGGTCCTCGGGTACTGACCGGTCAGCATGGTCGAGCGCGACGGCATGCAGACGACCGACTGGGGGTGCGCGCGCACGTAGCGGATGCCCTGGGAGGCCAACGCGTCGACGACCGGCGTCCGGGCGAGCGTTCCGCCGTTGCAGCCCAGGGTGTCGTAGCGCTGCTGGTCGGTCGTGACGAAGAGTATCTTTCGGCCCATCTCAGCCTTCGGGGGGGAACGTGGCGCGCAACTGGTCGAGGGCCGCTCCGGCGGCTCCGCCGATTGCGAGAGCCAGGGCGGCCGGCTCCGCCTCGGTGCGGTAGACGACCCGGCATCGAGCGCTGGCGATCTCGTGCACCTCGATCACCCCGCGGTGAAACGTGCAGACCGGGAGGAGCAGCTCGTACTCGAAGCGGCGTCGATCGACGTCGTGCTCCAAAATGCGCTCTTGGACCCGATGGCCGCCGCGGTTGGTGATGTAGCGGCGGTCACCAGCGACCTCCGACGCCGTGATGCCAGGGAACCACTCGTGGATCCTGCTCGGGGCGCCGACCAGCTCCCAAACCTGCGCGGCGGCGCGCTCGATCTCGATCTCATGGCTGACGGTGGCTCTCTTCTGCAATGGGATCTCCGTTCCCGCAGGCTGGCGAGGCCACGGCGTTTGGGGCTTGGACCAGTGGCGGCCCCCCGCAACCCTAGTTGACGTCGGGCTCAGGAAACGGTTGACTTGACTCTCCTTTGCCACCGACTCAGCCTCGGGGACCCCACATGACCTCTGCACTCATCTTGGATTCGTTGCAGCGCAGGATGCGGGCCCTGCACTCCTTGTATCGCGACGCGCTCGACACGATGGATCTCGACCAGGTCAATCATTTCGAACGTGAAGGGGTGGTGCCGATCGCCTTCAGCCTCTTCCACATCGCGAACATGATCGACACCTCCTTCATGGTGATGACCGGTACGCCACCCATTTGGAACGAGG
>DAHUZM010000004.1 GCA_027306525.1 Acidimicrobiaceae bacterium | reverse complement strand
GTTCCGCCGGGCCACGGCGCACGGTCCGCTCACGCGAGCAATGCCGCCACGTCGATGACACCGGTCATCGTGCCTGCGAGGAACCCGCCGTCGATGACGAGGTTGCACCCGTTGACGAAGCTGGCGGCATCGCTGTTCAAGAACGCGAGCGGCCAACCCATCTCGTCGGGGAGCGCCTTTCGCCGCATCGGTCCCTCGAACTTCTGAAGCAGCTCAGGCCCCGACATGGCCTCGAACTCGGGCATCATGGGGGTCTGGGTGGGTCCCGGGCTGATGCAGTTGACTCGCACCCCGGCGTCTGCGAGCTCGAGCGCCTTCAGCATCGTGTAGACGATGATGACCTCCTTCGAGAAGACGTAGCCCTCGGCGACCAGATCGCCGTGTTGTTCGCACCATTCGACGGCTCCGTCGAAACCGTCGGTCTGCAAGAGCTCCATGATCGGCGCCATGTGCTGGAGGAAGCCCAGCCCGCCCGTCGACGAGATGATCGAGATCGCCCCGCCGCGGGGGACCTTGGGCACGACGCCGTCCACGACGGCGCGAACGGCGGCGACGTTCACGCGCATGACATCAATGGCCGGGTGGGTGGGCGGCAGCCCAGCGCAGTAGAAGACCGAGTCGAAGGTCCCGTCGAGGGACGCCAACAGCGACTCGATGTCCGCCTCGTTGCGCAGGTCGCAGCTCGTGAAGCTCGTCAGGTCGAAGGTCGGGCGCTTGTAGTCCACGCCGTGGACCTCGGCCCCGAGCCCCTGGACGATCTTGGCCGTCGACTCGCCCATGCCCGAGTAGCAACCCACGACGAGCGCGCGCTTGTTGTCGTATCGGAACCTGTCCCCGTCACTCATGGTGTTCTCCTTCACGCCGGGGACCTCTGCGCGAGGCCCCTGGTCTCGGCCCACGGCGACACCCACCGATCGCCCGAAGGCGAGGTGGGCCCCCCATGTACCCCATGTTATCTAGTACTAGACAAAATGCCAGTGGCCCGGTATGGTCCCGGACTTGACGGCGACGGGTCGAGGACTGGACCCGATGCTTGGAACGGCCGGGGGATCGATGACCGAGTCAGCCGTGGATGCCGAGGGGCCGGCGATCCGGCGCACGGCCATGGCGACGAGCTCGATCCCGCTCGGTTCCGTGGGGACGCGACCGGGGAGACGGACCGCCCGAGCGGGATGCGCGGAGTCCGACTGACCGCCGCTGGTGGCACGCACGCGGCTGGTTGTCGGGGTCGCGGGCGCTCGGTGCCGACGTTGATCCGAGGGGGATGGAGATGCAAGAGATTCCCGAGTACCGGAATCTGATCGGAGGCGAACTGCGCCCCGCCGCCTCGGGCGCCTTGCTCGATTCGGTGAACCCCGCGACGGGGGACGTCTGGGCGCGTGTGCCGGCGGGGAGCCACGAGGATGTCGATGCCGCCGTCACCGTCGCCGCCGAGGCATTCGGTGGTTGGGCGGCGTTGCCGGCGTCGGCCCGGACCCACCATCTCCAACGGATCGGCGAGGTGTTCCTGGCGCACGGGGAGGAGCTCGCTTACCTGGAGACCCTTGACAACGGGCGGCTGATCGAGGAGAACCGCGGCCGCGCCGGCCCGGGCATGGCCTTCTTCTGGAATCGGGTGGCGCAGATGACCCTCGAGGCGGCCCGTGGGCAGAGCGTCGTCCTCGACCCGTCGACCATCGGGCTGACCAGGCGGGAGCCCTACGGCGTGGTCGGGGCGATCATCCCGTGGAACGCGCCGGTGGCGATGTGTTCGGCCAAGGCGGGCCTGGCATTGGCGGCGGGGAACACCGTGGTGGTGAAGCCGGCCGAGCAGGCCTGCGTCTCGGTCCTTCGCCTGGGTGAGCTCCTGGCAGACGTGCTGCCCCCGGGTGTGCTCAACATCGTCTCGGGTCTCGGCGGCGAGGCCGGCGATCCCCTGGTGCGCCACCACGGGGTGAAGAAGGTGTCCATGACGGGTTCGTCCGCCACCGCCAAGAGCATCCAGCGGGCGGCATCCGAGACGCTGACGCCGGCCATCTTCGAGCTCGGCGGCAAGTCGCCCAACATCGTCTTCGCCGACGCCGACCTCGATGCCGCGGCACGCGGGGTGACTACCGAGTCGATCTTCACCGGGAACGCCGGTCAGGTCTGCGTGGCCGGGTCACGCATCCTCGTCGAGCGGAGCGTGCTCGGCGAGATGCTCGGGCGCATCGAGGCGATCGCGAGCCGGATCGTGCTCGGCGACCCGATGGACCCCCGTAGCACCATGGGGCCGATCGTCTCGCAGGACCAGTACGAGCGGGTCACCGCGTACCTCGAGATCGGCAAGAAGGAGGCCGAGCTCGTCTTCGGAGGGCGACACGGCGCGCTCGTCGTTCCCGAGCTCCCCCGAGGGTTCTGGGTCGAGCCGACGCTCTTCATGACGACGGACAACTCGCTGCGGATCTGCCAGGAGGAGATCTTCGGCCCGGTCGCAGTGGTCATCCCCTTCGACACCGACGACGAGGCCCTCGAGATCGCGAACGACACGAGCTACGGGCTCGCGTCGGGCGTCTGGACCCGCGACCTGGCCAGGATCCACCGGTTCGTCGCGGACCTCCAGGCGGGCAACGTCTGGGTCAACGTGTACCGCCAGACCCGCTACGAGCTCCCCTTCGGGGGTTGGAAGGAGAGTGGTTTCGGCCACGACGAGGTCCTCGAGTTCACCCGCGAGAAGTCGGCGGTCATCGCGACCTGAACCCGGATGCCCCCGGGCGAGCCGCTACTCGGCGGCCCGGCGCTCCCGAGCCCGCTGGCGACCCCGCACCGCCTGCTCGAGGACGACCTTCCGGAGCCGCACGGTGCCCGGCGTGACCTCGACGCACTCGTCGTCGGTGATGAACTCGAGTGCCTGCTCGAGGGAGAGCTGGAGGTGCGGGCTCAGCCGCTCGAGCTCCTCGGCCGTCGACGAGCGCATGTTGGTGAGCTTCTTCTCCTTGGTGGGGTTCACGTTCATCTCGTCGCTCCGAGCGTTCTCGCCGACGATCATCCCCTCGTAGACCTCGGTGCCAGGGCCGACGAAGAGCACCCCGCGTTGTTCGAGCGCCATGAGGGCGTAGGTCGTGGTCAAGCCCCGTCGGTCGGCCACGAGCGACCCGTTGCGCTTGACCCGCAGCTCGCCCGCCCACGGTTCCCACCCGTCGAAGGTGGAATGGAGCACGCCGGTGCCCCGGGTCTCGATCAGGAACTCGTTGCGGAAGCCGACGAGCCCCCGGGCCGGGATCCGGTAGTCGAGCCGGACCCAGCCCGTCCCGTGGTTCACCATCTCGACCATCCGCCCGTGGCGGACCGCCAGCAGCTGGGTGACGACGCCCATGTAGGTCTCGGGCACGTCGATGGTGAGTCGCTCGACGGGCTCGTGCACCTTGGCGTCGATGATCCGCGTGACCACCGTGGGCTTGCCGACGGTCAGCTCGAATCCCTCGCGCCGCATGGTCTCGACGAGCACGGCCAGCTGGAGCTCGCCACGGCCGCGCACCTCGAAGGTGTCGGGCCGATCGGTCGGGGCGAGCGCGATGGAGACGTTGCCCACGAGCTCGGCGTCGAGGCGGTTCTTGAGCAGGCGGGCCGTCAGCTTGGTGCCGTCGTGGCCCGAGAGCGGTGAGGTGTTGATGCCGATCGTCATGGCCAGGCTCGGCTCGTCGACGAGAATCGGCGGGAGCGGCCGGGGGTCGTCGGGATCGGCCAGCGTCTCGCCGATCATCACGTCGGGCAGCCCGGCCACGACGGCGATCTCGCCGGCACCGGCCTCCTCGATCTCGACGCGCTCGAGGGCCCTCGACCCGTAGAGCTCGGTGACCTTGGCCCGCGAGAGCGTCCCGTCGAGGCGGCACCACCCGACCGTGTCCCCGCGCCGCAACGTGCCGTTGTGCACCCGGCACACCGCCAGGCGCCCGAGGTAGGGGCAGGCGTCCAGGGTGGTGACGAGCGCCTGGAGCGGGTGGTCGGGCTCGTAGGCGGGCGGCGGGACGTGGTCGCGGATCGCCTCGAACAGCGGGGTGAGATCGGTGCCCGTGGTCCCGGGATCGGTGCTGGCCCAGCCGCGACGGGCGTCGGAATAGAGGACCGGGAACCCGATCTGCTCCTCGTCGGCGTCGAGGTCCAAGAACAGCTCCTCGATCTCGTGGACGACCTCGGAGATCCGGGCGTCGCTGCGGTCGACCTTGTTCACGACCACCACGAGGGGAAGGCGGGCCTGGAGGGCCTTGCGCAGCACGAAGCGGGTCTGGGGAAGGGGGCCCTCGGAGGCGTCGACGAGTAGCAGGGCACCGTCGACCATGGCGAGGCCCCGCTCGACCTCGCCGCCGAAATCGGCGTGGCCCGGGGTGTCGACGATCGTGATCTTGACGTCGCCCCACTGCACGGCGGTGTGCTTGGCCAGGATCGTGATGCCCTTCTCACGCTCGAGGTCCCCCGAGTCGAGGATCCGTTCGGCCACCACCTGGTTGGCCCGGAAGGCACCGGTCTGGCGCAGCATGGCGTCGACGAGCGTCGTCTTGCCGTGGTCCACATGGGCCACGATGGCGACGTTCCTGAGGTCGTTCCTGAAGCGCACGGGGCTTCTAGGGTAGCGACCGGCGCCCGGGCCTCCGACCGCTCAGTCCCCCCGCAGGGACCGAGCGGCGAATTGCACCACCACGTCGTCGAGCGGCAACACCACGTCGGGTTGCACGTAGCGGTGGCGATCGCCCGCCAGGTGCACGGCGGTGCCCCAGGCGCTGAACGCCATCACATGCCGGGCGAAGTACATCGGACCCTCGGTGACGTGCACGCCCACCACGCCGTCGGCCGACATCTGCAGGCCCCAGGTCTGCATGCGATCCATCGCCGACTCTCGCGCCGCGTAGAGGGCCTCGGTCAGGTTGGTGAGCTCGACGTTCTGGGTGGACTGGCGCAGCGCGGTGGCGGCGTCGCGGCGCGGGGCGTAGATGAAGCTCGCCCCGAAGGCGAGACCGAGCGGCATCCAGCCGGCGTTCGACAGGAGCACGAAGTCGCGTGCCGAGAGGTCCGAGACGAAGGGACGCCCGACGTGGGGCTTGGCGCCCGCCGGGCGGATCGCCGTCCCGGTCAGCTCGACCTCGACGTGGTGGGGGTGGACCTCGACCGAGGCGCGCACGCCGACCACGCCGTGCCCCCCGACCGTCGAGCACTCCTTGGTGAGGCGCTCGGTCGCCGTGTGCACCGCGAGGTTGTGGGCGTCGGAGGCGGCGCCGATCTGCCCGCGGCCCCACGTCCACACGCCGACGGGCACCGAGGTGATCGAGACCCCGAAGACGAGCTCGATGGGCTCCCAGCCGATCGAGTGGAGGAGGAGGGCCTCGTCGATGCTGAGGTCCGAGGTCACCCCCCGCTTCTCCGAGGACGCCCCGCCGTGGGCCAGCCATGCGGCGGCGGCGGCCATCTCGGCGCGGGGGTCGGCCTCGGGCGTCGTCGTCATGAGAGCCGCACCGTCGGCCTCGGTGCCCCGATCGGGTCGAAATCCTTGAAGCGTCGGACCCTCGTGCCCCGGAGCGTGCACTCGAAGACCTGGTCGCCACCGCCGATCTCACGCTCGGAGGTCGCGACGGTGACGCCGTGCAGCGTGTCGGTCCCGAGCTGGCGTCGCACGTGGTCCCGGGCGATGGCCCGTGCGGCGAGCAGGCCTTCGGAGACCTGTTCGACGTCCTGCACCGGCGCGGTGCCCTGGGTTTGCCAGAGGGTGGCACCCCCCTCCATGAGGTACTCGGTCACGCAGTAGGCCCAGACCCGGACCGAGGCAATGGACGCCACGACTGAGATCGGCATGAAGCCGGCCTCGACCAGCTTCGCCAGCCGCTGCCCGGCCAGGTACGTGGACCACGGCTCGCCCTTGGGGGGCGGGGGAGCACCCTCGACGACGACGGCCGTCCCGAGCACGTGGAACTCGGCGACGTTGGACTCGAGCAGGCTGTGCGCGGTGTCGGTGACCCCGATCACCCCGTGGGCCCCGACCTCCTTCGCCTCCTCGATGAGCCGCCCGAAGGCGGTGTTGAACCCCTGGAGCCAGGCCTGCTCCACCCAGACCTGTTCGTAGTTCTGGCCCCACATCCGGTGCTCGCCCGAGACGAACCCGTGGGGGCAGTACCAGGTCTGCGCGTAGGCCCCGCCCGAGCCTTGGGGCGTGTAGGGCGACATGCCGCGCATGTAGGGCGAGCCGGCCCCGTACCAGCCCCACTGCATGGCGCAGAACCCCTGGACCAGCCCGACGGGGCGCAGCCCCATCTGCAGGCAGGCGGCGAAGTCGGGCACGGTCAGGCCCGACGAGAACGAGCCGGACTCGAGGCGGCGCGGTGCCGCCTCGGGGACGTCGGGCGGGCCGGTCATCAGTTGTCGAGGGAGATGATGACGGTCGGGCGGGGGAGGGTCACCTCGTCCGCGGTCTTGGTGACCGCGGTGCCAAGGGAGAGGAACTCGATCGTGTGCGAGCCCCATTGGTGGGTCTTCTCCTCGAGCCGCACGCCGACGATCCCCGTCGCTTCGAGGCGGTTGCCCTCGTCTTGCATGCGGGTCATCGCGAGCTCACGCGCCTCGTAGAGGGCCTGGGTGAAGTTGGGCAGCTCGACGTTCTGGCCCACCGACCCGAGGGTCTGGCCGAGCCCCCGGTGGGCGATGTGATACACGCAGGTGCCCATCACGAGGCCCTGGGGCACGTAGCCGGTCTGCATGATGGTCCAGAAGTCCTGGCCCGAGAGATCCGAGGTGAAGGGCTTTCCAAGCTTGTTGCGGTAGGACTTGCCGTCCTCGGCCTTGACGGCGGTGCCGAGTGCGATGAACTCGGCGGCGTCGCTGCCCCACTCGTAATAGTTGACGTCGAGGCGCACGCCGACGACGCCGTCGGCCCCGAGCGCCTCGGCCTCCTCCTCCATGCGGGTCATCGCGAGCTCGCGCGCGTTGTACATGGCCTCGGTGAGCTTGTCGAGCTCCTGGCTCTTGGACCACCGGCGGCCCTGGATGCCCGTGTGATAGATGGACGAACCCATCACGAAGCCGAGCGGGTGGAACCCGCACTCCTTCACCAGTAAGAACTCGTTGACCGAGAGGTCGGAGGTGAAGAACCCGTGCTGGAGCTCTTCGAGCCGGTGGCCGGCGTCCTTCGGCAGGTCGGTGGGACCGGTCACGATGTGCCTCCGATCATGAGGTGTTCGAGTGCCTGGCGGGTCGCCTCCGAGCGCTGCGCCTCGGACTTGAGCGCCCCGAGCAGCCGCATGAGCCAGGTCGCCATGTCGACTTGCTCGCTGCGGATCCGGATCCCACCCGAGGAGTGCCCGATGGTGCAACGGAGCGATCCACCGCTCAGCTCGGCCCGAAGCACATCGCTGTCGATGTCGACCTGGAGTGCCCGCACCTCCTCGGAGCGGCGGAGGAGCCCCCCGGCCCGCTCGACGGCGAGGCGGGGACCGAGGGCGTCGGAGAGCTCGCGGGCGAGGAGCTTCAACATGAGCCCCACGTCGCCCGAGTTGGAGGCGAGCGTGGAGACGGCGAGCTCGAGGTCGAACCCTTCGTCTGCCGGCTCGAGCGACGAGCCCGTCATGGGGCCACCGGTCCTGCCTCGAGGTGCCTTGTCGCAGTTCGCGTCACACGCGCTCCCAACGGTCGCCGCCCACTGTAGAGGCGACCGCCGGGGTTGACCCAGGCGGAGGGCGTGGTCGGGCAGCCTCTGGGCCACACCGCCGGGTGCCTACTCGCTCAGGCGGAACACCGGATGGTTCGGGGCGATGGCCAGGAGCTGCTCGTCGGTTGCCCCCGGGCCGATCCCACCGAAGAACACGCCGACCTCCATGCGCCAGCGCTTGAGGTAGGCCCGGAGCACCGGCGGCTTCTCCTCGTCGGGGAGCTCGGCCACCCGGATCGGCTCGGCGCGCCGGCCGATCCGCAGCTCGCCCGAGCCTGCGACCCGGATGTTGCGCACCCATTGGGTGTTGCCGCGTGGGGCCACCAGGTAGCGCTCCCCGCCGACGGTCAAGAGGTTCACCGGCGTGGTGCGCCACTCGTGGGTCTTGCGGCCGCGGACGGCCAGGATCCGAGAGCCCCAGACGCTGACGCCCAGCTTCGTGAGACCGGCCACCGTGCCGTTGAAGACGCGCCTCGTGAACCACCCCGGAGCGAGATATCGATCGGGCACCGATCCCACGCTAGACAGCCAGCACCGCTCGGTTGCACCATCTCCACGACCGACACCGAGCGGAGGGAGGTCTCGATGCCCGAGGAGGTCCGCGCCGTCGTGGCGCGCACGGCAATGCAGCCAGTCGAGGTGGTGACGATCGGGGTCCCCGACCCCGGCCCCGGCGAGGCACTGGTCAAGGTGCAGGCATGCGGTGTCTGCCATACCGATCTGCACTATCGCGAGGGGGGCATCAATGACGAGTTTCCCTTCCTCCTCGGTCACGAGGCGGCTGGCCTCGTCGAGGCCGTGGGCGATGGGGTCGCCTCGGTTGCGCCCGGGGATTTCGTGGTCCTGAACTGGCGGGCCGTCTGCGGCCAGTGCCGGGCATGCCGGAGGGGCCGGCCCTGGTACTGCTTCGCCACGCACAACGCCACGCAGAAGATGACCCTCGACGGCGCGCCGCTCGCGCCAGCGCTCGGGATCGGCGCCTTCGCCGAGAAGACGTTGGTCGCGGCCGGCCAGTGCACGAAGGTCGACCCGAGGGTGAGGCCCGAGGTGGCCGGTCTGCTCGGTTGCGGCGTCATGGCGGGGCTGGGCGCTGCGATGCTGACCGGCGGAGTCGGCCCGGGCGACGCCGTGGCGGTGTTCGGCTGTGGGGGTGTCGGGAACGCCGCGATCGCCGGCGCGAGGCTCGCCGGGGCGACCACCATCGTCGCTGTCGACGTCAACGCCAAGAAGCTCGACTGGGCCCGCGCGTTCGGGGCGACTCACACCGTCGACGGATCGGCCCGGGATCCCGTCGAGGCGATCCGCGAGTTCACCGGGGGCAACGGCGCCGACGTGTGCATCGAGGCCGTCGGCAACCCGAAGGTGTTCGAGCAGGCGTTCTTCGCCCGTGATTTGGCGGGGACGCTCGTGCAGGTCGGGGTCCCGACGCCGGAGATGCGCGTCGAGCTCCCCTTCATCGAGTTGTTCGGACGGGGCGGGCAGATCAGGCCCAGCTGGTATGGCGACTGCCTGCCTGACCGCGACTTCCCCTTGCTCGTCGATCTCCACCTCCAGGGCCGCCTCCCGCTCGAGGGGTTCGTCTCGGAGACGATCACCCTCGACGACGTGGAGGAGGCGTTCGCCAAGATGCAGCGGAACGAGGTGCTCCGGTCCGTCGTCGTGTTCTGAGAACGACCGACGCGACGGTGCCCCGGGCGTCTCCCGGGGCACCGTGCGGAAAATCGGAGCGCGGCTGCTCAGAGGCCGCAGCCCGCAGCAGTGCTCCACTGGCCCCATCCACCGCTCAGGTAGATCTCGTAGTTGATCTGATCCTGGACGGCGGGCGGCGCGTCGCTCGGGAGGCCGGTGCCTCCGTGGGATTGCCACGTCGAGAGCAAGTCCTGGTACGCGCCGTAGTAGCCGTTGCCGGTGTCCTCCGAATAGTTGTCGCCCGATTCGTGCTCCCGGATGCAGGCGACGCCGGCACTTGCCGCCCATGCCGCCGCGCTCGAGGTATCGACCACGGACTGGACGACCGGGGCCGGAGGCGGCGCGCTTGGGGCCACCGCAGCAGGTGCGGCTGCGGGTGCGGGGCTCGGGGGCGGTGCGGGGGGCGCCGCTGCGAGGGCCGTGAGTCGCACCATGAGCTCCGTCGCGTCCGAGGAGATCGCTGCATGCAGCGGCCGATTGAACGATGTCAGCCGGAAACCGGGATCGGACACCGATCCGGTTGCCTGGGATACCGACACGAGCGTCACGCTCAAGACGGCCGTGGGGAACAGCAGCACGGCTGCCTTCAGTGCTCGTCGTGTTCTTTTGACTTGCCACGCGCGCCTGATCGCAGGCAGTTGCGCGTTGAGAGAGATGCGGCGTATGTCCACGTCCGCTCCTTTCGTCGCCCTGATGGGCTGATTGGGGTTGCGTGGGCTGATCGCCGCTTGGTACTTCGCTCACCGGTCGTGTGCCCTCGATACGAAGGAGGGGACCGGGGCAGGTGGACTGCCATGCCGGTTGCAGGGAACGGAGATGTGTGAAGCCCGGGTTCGCTACGCCAGGGGCAACTCCGCCGTCCGACTGCGTGCGACCGCGTCGTCGAGGCACGCTCCTGCGGACAGCCGCACCGGAAGAAGGGCGCGACGGGGCAAGTGCGCCGGTGACGGTGCGCACGCCTTCGCTTGGCGATGGTGTGTGAGCTGGGTCATCGCGGCCTACCAGGCAGCAACCCGCGGCCCAAAGCAAAGCTGATCAAGGGCAGGGTCTGCGGGACCGGCCGGGCGGCGCTCACGCGCAACGTCCGACGTCGTCTCCCTGGCGGCGACGCCACTATACCGAAGAACTACAGGCCTCTGAACAGGGATTTCTCGCGCACCCGAAGTGGCGTCGTGCCTAGCGCCCCCCGGTGGCGGAGCCAGGGCGATCGCCTGCGATCACCGCCTCGATGACCTCGGAGAGCGTCGCCGTCTCGATGTCCTTGAACTTGGCCAGCCGGTCGTAGAGCAGCGCGGCCGCGGACGCCGCGCCACCCGGCACGCCGGCGCCCTCGAAGGTGCGCGCGATCTCGCGCATCTCGTCGGACCATCGCCACGCGCGTGCGGCAACTGCGGCGGAGTCCGAGCGCGCCAGTACCGCCGGCTGCACGCGTTGCCACAACTCGACGAGCGCGTCATCGACACCCGCGCGCGCAGAGACTGCACGGATCGCGATGAGCAGTGCCGAGGTTCCCTTGGTCCATGCGGCATGGCACATCTTGAGCGTCGATGCCGCCTCGGCGTCGCCACCAATTGCCATCGTCGCGATCTCATCAGTTGACAGGACAGGAGCAAGTGTGTCGGCCCCGACACCCGAGAGCACGAGAGTCGTTGTTGCTCCCGGTGTGGGCGGAGCACCGACGATGCCGCCGTCGACATATCGAGCGCCTGCGTCTTCGACCGTTCGACGCACCGCACGTGCTCGCTCAGGAGAAACGGCATTGGCATCGATCACCGTGATGTGGTGCTCGTGGTTCCTCAACACCTCGGCGAGCCGCATCGCGACATCGAGGGCGAAGGCCGGTGGGACGACCGAAATGATGAGATCAACCCGTCCGACGAGCCGGTCGAGTCGGCCCACGTCCTCGAGCCCCGCGGTGGTCGCTCGGTGCTTCGATCGGGCACTTCGACCATCGAGAGCAACCAATGCCGACAGGCCCTCGGCTGTCCATGAACGACCGAGGGCTGCGCCCATGGCACCCGGGCTCAAGATCCCGATGCGACGGATGCCCGGATCTTGTGTGCTCATGTGAGCCTCGCGAGAGCGAGGGCGATCGCGAGCATGACGACGCTCGCCGCCAACAGATGCAACGCTCGCTCGAGCGGATGGAGCAAGGCCGTCCGATCCAAGGGCCGCCGGGTCCCATCGAGCATCGTGATCGACGCCGATGCCTCGAGGGTGCGACGGCGCAGCAGTCGCGCTGGGGTCGAGAGCACGCGTTGCACGGCCGAGATCCCCGATGCCGCGATGGCGGCCAACACCGGTGCCCACGCCAAGCCGCTCGATTGTGCCGCGTACGCCGCCAGCACAGGGAAGCCACCCCAGGCCGCCGCGAAGAGGATGTCCTTCTGCACCGCTGACAACCCCATGTTGTAGGTGACGATGAGGATCGGACCCACGACGATGAAGGGGATGAGGGTCCAACCGTCTCGCGCGACACCAAGCGCGCCCAGTGCGACCGCTCCGCAGACCCCCACGGCGATGGCGGTCGCGAGCCATCGCGACGCGATGCGCGTTCCGAGCGGCCGGCCGTCGAGTTCGTCGAGCGCGTGCGCCGCCACCCCCACCGCGAGGAAGAACGCCAGCAGCGTCGCCAGGAGGCGGTCGAGGTGCACGGCGGGGGCGAGACAGGCGCCGATCACCACGTAGGAGAGATGCCAGGCCGTATAGGGGGGGTGCAGCAGCGTCCACCAGTCTCGCCAGCCGCCGGATGCCGCGGCGTAGAACGCCGGCCGCATCGTGCCAGCGGGCCGCTCGGCGTCAACCACCGCTCTTGCGTCCCCACATGACGAGCCCACCGCCGAGGCTCATGGGCCGTACGCCGACGTCGACGAAGCCGGCGTCCCTCCAGGCCGCCTCGGTCCAGGCAACCGGGTAGCGGCGATAGTGCGCTGCGATGTTCGGCCCGAGGAACCTCCCGACGCGCCACCATTCCTTGCCACCGGTGGCCCAGCCGGCGACCGGTAGGACGAGCCTCGTGTAGCACCACCATGCCGCTCGCCACAGCGGGTTCGGTGGCGCCAGGAACTCGAGGCTCGAGACGAGCCCGCCGGGCCGCACGACCCGGGCGAGCTCCTTCAGGGTCGAAAGGGGATCGTCGACGTAGCGAAGGAGGTAGGTGAAGGTCAGGGCGTCGAAGCTGGCGTCGGCGAAGGGCAGCTGTTCGGCTCGCCCCTGGGTGAGATCGATCCGGCCCCCCAGCCCGGCTCGCTCGACCCGCAGGGACCCACGCTGCAGCATGGTGAGCGTCAGGTCGTAGGCCACCACCCGGGCGGCCGACCGTTGGGCGAGTTGGATGGCCACCCCGGCCGTGCCCGAGGCGACGTCGAGGACCCGCTCTGGGACCTCGCCGATGGCGTGGCCCACCATGCACCGTCGCCACCGCCTGTTCTGACCCATCGAGAGGACCTCGCACAGCAGGTCGTAGCGGGAGGCGAGCGGGGAGAACAGCTCGATGGCGAAGCTGTTGGCGTTCTCGGACGGGCCCCGCCCCACCTCGTCACCTTAGGTTCGCAGGCCCCACCCGCGAGCGGCGCTGCTGGTGGGAACGCCCAGGTCAGCTGGTGGGGGCATCCCCGTTTTCGGAGGGGCCGTCATTTAGTCTTTTCCCTGATCGGAGGCAGCTTCATTGGCGCGCCGACGAAAAGGCAAACCCCTCGTGAGAGGGCGGCGCAAAGCCACGGGACTCTGGGAGTCAGCCGGGCCGTCGAAACGGTGGCAGCTCCGCTGCCGAATCGAGGGCTTTCCCAGACCTGTGTCGGACGTGGAGAGGAAAAGGGAAAGTCTGATGGCCTACGAGTGCGGCCGGGCAGACACGCGATGAGGGCGTTCCGGCATGCCCCCACGCGGGCCCCGGGAGCGCCGATCGCCGGGGTCGCTCGCGGCGAGGAGGGGTTCGGCCTCATCGAGTGCCTCGTCGCGATGCTGGTCCTGATGGCCGTCCTCGTGCCGACCGCCTACCTGTTCACCAACGTCCTCGGGCAATCGGCGACCGCGCGCCAGCGCATCACGGCGCTCTCTTTTGCCGAGCAGATCATCGAGAATCTCAACAACTCGGGCCCTCCGACCGACGCCAACAACGAGCCAGAGGTGGGCACCACCCTCTCGGAGGGGACCAAGACGCTCTCGGGGATCCCCTATACGGCGTCGGCCATCTTTCAATGGACCGACGCGAGCGGCGGGACGCCGGACTTCTGTGACTCGGGGACATCGCCAGTCCTTGCCCTCCAGGTCACCGTCAAGTGGGGCAGCGGGCAGAGCATCACCGATCAGGCCATCTTGAACTTCCCGGCCACCGGCACCATCGCGAACGGCTACCTCGCAATCCAGGTGAACGGCGATCCCGCGGGGAATCCCCCGAACGATGCATCGGGGGTGACCTGGGCCAACCGCGTCACGAACGTTCCGATCGAGGTGTCGGGGTCCTCGCTCACGACCCCCTACTCGCTCACCCCGGGCGCCAACGGCTGCACCTTCCTTGCGGCCGCGCCCGGCACCTACACGGTCCAGGTCGGCCCCGGCCCGAGTTCACCCGCTCCCTACGTCGCCAATTACAACGAGGCGAGCTCGGAGACCCAGGCCCTTTCGAACCAGTCACCGATCACCGTGGTCGCGGCCCAGGTCACCCAGGTGACGTTCCAATACGACGAGGGCGCCTACATCGACCTTTCGTACCCGAGCTCGACCGCCATCGACGATGGCATCAGCTGTCCCAACACCTCCTTCCTCATCTGTCTCGCGATGGGCCAAACGGCGGCCAGCGCGACTGCGCCGGCGGCGAGCCCGGTCGCGGATGGCATCGCCCGAAAGAGCTCGGGGTGGTCGACGGCGAGCTTCCCCTCGACCATGAGCCGGATCGAAGGCCTCGCGTGCACCTCGAGCACCTGCATCGCCGTGGGCTACGGGTCGTCGGGCGGGTCGGCGGCGGTCTCGACGAACGGCACCTCGTGGTCCAACAGCTCGTTGCCCGAGAGCGCCAACGTCACCCAGCTCACGAGCATCAGCTGTCCGAGCGGCGCGACGACGTTGAACTGCATCGCGATCGGTACGAGCTCCTCGGGGAGCGGCGTGATCCTGACGGCGACCGTCTCGGGGTCCACCGTGTCGTGGACGAACGACACGGTGCCTTCCAATACTGGCTTCAGCGAGCTGACCTGTCCGAGCACGACCACTCAACCGGTGTGCTTCGTGCTCGGCACCACCTCCGGGGGACCGACGATCCTCTCCAACACCGGCTCCTCGTCGCCCGGGACCTCCTGGCACGCGTTCTCCGAGAGCGGCGTGTCGATGACCTCGATCACCTCGCTCGTCTGCAACTCGCCGACCTTCTGCATGGCCCTCGGAAGTTCGACGTCGGGCTACTACTGGTACACCTATACGACGCCTGAGATCATTTCGATCGCAAGCGTGAGCGGGACGACGGTTGTCTGGAAGCCGTACACGGCAAGCGGCATGACGGTGGACAGCCTCACGACTCTGGCCTGTGCGCCATCGGGCAACTACTGCTGGGCCGGAGGCACGGGGCAGACCAACTGGTGGGGCTCGGGCTCCCCGATGATCCTGTACTGCAACACGTCCTCGGGCTCGCAGTGCGCGTCGGGGAGCAACGGCTCGACGTGGACGAGTGATTCGGTGCCCTCTTCGGTTTCGGCGATCACGTCGCTGACCTGTCCTTCGAGCACCGCCTGTTTCGCCCTCGACAGCACCAGCTCCTCGGCGGGGGTCCTCTCGCTTTCGGGCACCACATGGAGCGCGGCGTCCCTCCCCAACGCCTCGAACGTCGTCTCGACGACCCAGCTGACCTGCGCGACGGGGACCAGCTGCTTCGTCGCCGGCACGACCTCGACGGCAGCCTTCGTCGATGTGCTCGCGTCGGGAAGCTGGAGCGCGACGAGCTTCACCAACACGAAGGCCGGTGCCAGTCCCGTGTACATCAGCGGCATCGGGTGCACGGCGGCCACCACCTGCTTCATGGCCGGTGCGACCGAGTCGGCCGGTCAGGTCTTCGACTACACGAGCTCGGGGGCCAAGTTCGATGCGGGGGGAACGCCGAACAGCCTGACCGGCATGTACCTCTCGAACCCGCCGATCATGGTCTCCAACTCCAACCTGCAACCGAGCACGGTCGTGGAGATGTCGGCGCCCACGACCTCCAACGGACCTCAGACCGAGGTGGGCCCGCTGTTCCCCTTCTCGAGCGGGTACTCCGTGTCGGTCGGCTATTGCTCGAGCGAGGCGACGGCGAACTCGGTCACGGCAGCGAGCGCACCGGGCGGCACCTCGACCCTCAATGCTCCCCTTGAGATGGGCATCCTCCCGATCGAGGCGGTGGACAGCAACGGGAACGCGCTCTCAAACGCCACGATCTCGATCGTCGACCAGACCTGTTCGAGCCAACTCGTGCCGCAAAGCAGCGGTTCGTACCCCGCCCTCTCGAACCCGCCGGCCAACCCGTCGAACCCCACGAGCTACGCGATGCCGAACTCAGCCGTGGACGGGCTGAGCAGGATCGCCGTCATCTATGGCACCTACCAGGTCACGGTCACCTCGGGCAACCAGCACGCGACGACGACGGTCACGGTGAACCCCACCTCCATCGTGGTGGGAACGAACTCCCAGACGACCTACTACATGCCGGCATACGTGCCGATCCCCGACTGATGCGAGCGATCTGCCTCGGTCATCGGCGGCGCCTCGAGGCGGCGGGCGGGGGGGAATCTGGCGTGACGTTGGTCGAGCTGAGCATCGCCCTCGTCACGTTGCTCGTCTTGTTCGCGATGACAGTGCCGATCGTCGACACGGTCTTTGCCACCGTCGCCCGGGTGAACAACACCTACACGAACGTCAACCAGCTGCTGCCGGTGTCCACCAACCTGCAGCGGTTCGTGCGATCAGCGGTCGAACCGGGCCCGAGCACCAATGGCGTGCCCGACCCTCCATATGTCACCGGGGCGACCTCGCCGACCTCGATGACTTTCTACACGAACGTCGGTGACCCGAACGGGCCGGCAGAGATCGTGGCCAGCTGCCAATCCGCGAACCCGAGCACCGGGCTGTGCGACGCCGGCGGCACCTTCACCGTGACGGAGGCGCACGCGAACGCCGGTACGTGCCCACCTGCGGGCAGCGGATGCACGTGGGGGGCGGCGCGCACGTTGATCACGGTGAACGGGGTGTCGAACGCGAACGACAACGCCCCCCTCTTCGTCTACACGTTGATCGTGAACTCGACCTCGAGCTCGGGGACCACGACCACCACGACGCCCGAGGTCGGGAGCGGATGCTCCTCGCCGTCCTGCTTCTACAGCGACGACGCTTCGGCATTCGCGTCGTGCACGAGCACGCCCACGTCGTCGAGTGACCCGCTCGCGAACTGCAAGAGCGACGAGATCTACGCGGTCACGATCGACCTCCAGGTGAACGGCGTCTCCACCGGCAGGACCGCAGGGGGCCAGTCCGAGGACGACAGCACCGTCTACCGCTTGTCACCTGACTCCGCCAACTACCAGCCGATGGTGGGATGAGATGACCAGGCGCTCGTGGAGGCCCATCGTCTACCGCCTGCGCGATCGAGGTCCTGAGCGCGCCCTCGCCCGCGTGCGCAGCACCGGCCAGGCGGCGCTTGGCCTTGTGATCGGCATCATCTTGTTGCTGTCGTTGAGTGCCGGAACGCTCGCGGCAACGGTGATGCAGCATGACCCGCTCATCTCGAGCGACGTCATCCAGCACCTTGCCTATCGGGCGCTGCAGTCTGGGATCGACACCTATCTCGCTGCTGCAAACGACAACCCGAACATCGTCAACTGCAATTCGTCGAATACCTCCTCGACCAGCCTCACCTGCCCGACTTCGCAGTTGGCGCCGCTCGACACCTGGACGACCGTCACGGGGAGCAGCACCAACCCCGTCACTGAGTACTACATGTGGACGAACCCGGCGTTGTGCTTCAACACCGCGTGCAGTGCCGTTTCGTCGACCGCCGGCCAGACGTTGGACTACGTGAAGGAGCTCGTCTACGGCGCGGCCCAGAGCGGGCTGAACACCACCTATCAGAGCTCCTATCTGTATCTCGTCCCCGAGAACGGGTTCTTGACCCACATCTGGTGGAGCAACTACGAGTCCACCGTGCCGGCGACCGGGGACACCTCGACGTGCACCTATGACTGGAACAACAACTACCAGGGTCCCGACACCCAGAATCCGGGCAACTTCAACAGTTCGAACTGTGCCGCGGTGTACTTCGGCCCCGGTGACACGCTGTTCGGACCGGTGTACTCGAATGACTCGATCTACGTCTCGAACGGCCCGAACTTCGGTTCGAGCACCGACCCCGGGACCGTCACCACGCACGATCCGAACTGCCTTTTTGTCTCCCCCGGGGATGGGCACGGCACGCCGAGCACCTGTGCGTCTGCCAACACGAGCGACGTGGGCACCTACAACACGGCGAATAGCTCGTACAACGCCAAGCTCGAGCCCCTCCCCACCACGGACACCTCCTTGCAGTCGGTGGCCGCGCAGAACGGATGCGTCTATTCGGGTCCGACGACGATCACCCTGCACAACAGCGGCACCACCGAGTACATGACCGTCAACAGCCCAGACACCCCCTACACCACGAGCTCGGGAACGCAGTACAACCAGAGCTCGGGCACGAATCAGGACCTCAACTCGGCAAACAACAACGAGTGCTATGCCGGCGGCAACACCACGGTCCCGGTCCCGTCCAACGGCGTCGTCTACATCGAGAACACACCCTCGACCCAGACCTGCCAGTCCTATGCGAACCCCTTCGAGGGGCAGAGTGGCACGGGCAAGTACTCACAGCTCGGCATGTACTACGGCCAGACCTCGAGCCCGAACTGTGAGGGTGACGCGTTCGTCCAAGGCCAGCTCACCGGCGACCTCACGATCGCTACGCAGAACGACATCATCATCGACGGGAACATCACCTATCAGGACTGCGGCGCGAACTTCGACAGCACCTTCGCGAACCAGTGCACCTACAACTCGAACGGGACTCCCAACGACGCCCTCGGTCTCATCGCGTTCGCCTATGTCGAGGTGAACAGGCCGCTCTACTACAACTACGTCATGACGACCTGCGGGCAGACCGGGGCACAGCCGGCCCCCTACTGCGACCCCTCGGGGGGCGCGGGGCTCACGATCGACGCCGCGATCCTTGCGCTGAACGACGGATTCGGCGTCAACAACTACGCGGTCAGCGGCAACGGCTCGAGCCCCTACGGTGGGGCGACCGAGGGGGCGCTCGACGTCTACGGTTCGATCTCGCAGGACTACCGCCCGGCGGTCGGGACCTTCAGTGGCAACAGCGTGGCCTCGGGCTATTCGAAGTACTACCTCTGGGACAGCCGGCTCGAGTACGTGAACGTCCCCTACTACCTCGACCCGGGTACCCCGCGCTGGTCGATCGCCTCGACGGCGGTCAACCAGGGCGTGAACTGCGTGGGCACCGCCCTGCCGGGCGTGTGGACCTACAGCGACAACTACGGGGCCTACCCCAACTCGCCCGGCAGCTGCGTCGCTCCCTGAGCGGCCTAGACCCCGAGCCGCTCGGTCATCGGGGGACGCAGGGCGTCGGGGCGCGCCGCGCTGATCACGGCGGTGATCTCGGGCCCGACGAGCTCCTCGCGCTCGAGCAGCGCATCGCGCAAGGCCTCGATGACGTGGCGGTTCTCGTTGAGCATCGATCGGGCCTCGTCCTTGGAGCGTGACAAGAGCTGTTCGACCTCGGCGCGCCCGTCGTCGTGGGTCAGCACCTTGGCCGCCACGTCGCTCGGCGCGCTCAGGCTGGTCGAGTTGTCGACGATGAGCGAGGTGCCCATCCCGAGCACGCCGATCATCTGACACGCGGTCGCCGTCGCTGCCGCGAGGTCTCCGGCGACGCCCGAGGAGGTCTCTCCGAAGAAGAGCTCCTCGGCGGCCATTCCACCCATCGCGATCTGGATCATCGCCAGCATCTCGCTGCGCGTCCTCGTGAAGCGCTCCTCGGTGTCCGAATGGGCCAGGAGCCCGAGCGACTCCTTCCGCTTCACGATGGTGAGCACATCGAGGGTCCGGCCTCGACCGACGAGCCAGGCGACGGTGGCATGGCCCGCTTCGTGGGTCGCGATCAGTCGCCGCTCGGCCTCGGTGTACAGGGCGCCGTTCGCGAGCCCGATCTCGCTCGTCATCGTGGCTCGGGTGATGTCGGGCCACGAGAGGGCGTCGGCGCCCCGTCGCAGCGCCCACACCAGTGCCTCGTCGAGCAGGTGCTCGATCATCACCGGTGAGTAGCCGGCCGTCATGCCGGCCAGCGCCTCCCGGCGGGCGGGATCGTCGAGCTCGGCGGCGTGCGCCTTCTTCGCGAGGTAGTAGTCGATGATCTCCCGCCGACCGGCCCTCGTGGGCAGATCGAAGTAGATCGAGCGGTCGAAGCGTCCCGGCCGCAGCAGGGCCGGATCGAGGTCGTCGGCCCGGTTGGTGGCGCCGATCACGAGCATGTTGGCGGGCCGAGAGGTCGGCTTGGCCAGCTGGCGACCGCGGGGCAGCCATTGGTTCGCGAAGTCGACTAGCGCGCCGACCATCCGCGTGCCCACCGTCGGGGTGTCGAACGATTGGAGCTGGATCAGCAGCTCGTTCACGACCCCGGCGATGCCCTCGCGGTGGCCAAAGCCGCGGCCCGCGCGCGAGGCGCCGATGGCATCGATTTCCTCGATGAAGCCGATGGCGCCGCCCTCTCGGCGCGCGTGGTGACGAAGCGCACGGAAGTAGGCGCGGATCTTCCGGTTGGTCGCGCCGTAATACATGGATTGGAAGGCCGAGGACGAGACGAAGAGGAAGGGCACGCCGGCCTCGCCTGCGAGTGCCTTCGCGAGGTAGGTCTTCCCGGTGCCGGGCGGCCCCTCGAAGAGGATGGCCCGCCGCGGCGTGCCGCCCATCTCCTCAGCGAACGTGCGGTGGGCGAGGAAGAGGTTCAACGTCTTGCGCACCTCTTCGACCACGACGTCGGCGCCCCTGACGTCGTCGAAGTGCACGTCGATCTCGCTCGGCCGGAACAAGACGTGGGGGGACCGGCCGCCGCCGAGCAGCGATGCCACCATGGCGACGACGAGCAAGACCAGGAGCACGACGCCGGGCAGATACGGGGCGAACGTGCTCGGGATGTGGGGGAACGAGAAGGAATAGCGGTGCCAGACGAGGACCCGGACGAGGAGCCACGCCGCGATGGGCGCCAAGAAAACGGCCAACCAGAGCAGGCGGCGCTGGCGCGCACGTTCACGCGCCGCAGCGACGTCGGCCCCCATCCGGATCGCTCCGAGGGAGGTCAGCCTCTCGAGCGTCCGCTCGCGGAGCTGGTCGGCGGCCTCGGCCGGCGCGTCCGGCGGGACGGCGGGGGCGCGTCGCGCTTCGTCCTCCGCCCAACCTTGGTGGCTGGAGTGGTGCGCCCTGCTCACACACGTCCTTTCGGTTCGACAGTCCGAAAGGGCGTCGGTTTCGCCACTCGCTCCCCGTCAGCCAGGCGACCATCTGTGCCTGACGGATCAACGCTCCGCCCCTGGTGCCTGCGGTTCCCCGAGAGGCACCACAGGCAGTGTGCACCGCACTACGTCTCACTAGCGTCCCACACGGCTTGTCACCAGGGAAAGTGGAATTTCACGACGCCCGCGTCCCAGCGGTCTCGAGTCGGGACGCCGTTGCGGGCGGGCCCGGGTTCATGGTGGGCTGCTCCGATGCGTCCGTCCCCTGGAGCGCTCTCGGTCCCCCTCGGCCCCGCAGCACGCATGCGACGCTCCGTCGCCCGCGCCCTGCCAGCGCCCGTCGTCGATCGGATCCGCGCGATGCGGGGGCATCGCCCGTCGCGGGTCGTCACGCTCGACGATCTCGATCGCGAGCTCGAAGAGGCGGCACGACTCTTCGCCGTCTCCGAGGACGCGGCACGCGAGTACCTGCGGGGGATCACCTTGGCCGTGCCCGAGGACCACCCGGAGGACCCGTTCTCGAGCGAGTACGAGTCTTGGGTCTGGGACCTCTATCACAGGGTGTCGGGGCGTGCCGAGTACTCGATCGCCAACGAGGCCAGCCCGTTCGACCTGGAGGAGGCGGTCGGCGCCCCCTACCCCTACTCGACGGGTTCGACGACGGTGGTGGGCGAGGAGCTCGTCGCGCGGGGGTTCATCATCTCGACGCTCGGGATCTCCCCGCCGGCCAGGCTCGTCGAGTTCGGATCCGGATGGGGCAACCTCACCAACGACCTCACCCAGATGGGCTTTGAGATGACCGCGGTCGAGGTTGAGGAGCGATTCTGCACGCTGACGGAGCGACGCAGCAGGCAGCCCGAGCGCCTGCACGTCGTGCACGGGGGCATGCTCGAGTTCGAGCCCAGCACGCCATTCGACGCCGCCATCTTCTACGAGTCGTTCCACCACTGCGCGGACCACATGGCGATGCTGGCCAAGCTCGGCCGCGTCGTGCGGCCCGGGGGCCGGGTGCTGTGGGCCGGAGAGCCGATCCAACCGCTCGCCTACCCCTGGGGCCTTCGTCTGGACGGCTACTCGCTGTGGTCGACGCGCACCCACGGGTGGCTCGAGCTCGGGTTCGACGAGAACTATTTCTCCGAGGCGCTCGCTCGGAGCGGATGGCGGGGCCGCAGGACCAGGCTCCCGGCGGGCTCGCCGCTCGCCGATGTCATCGTCGCCGAACGCTGAGTAAGCCGGCGCCACATGGCGGTGCCCCGGGCCGCTCGGTAGGGTCGGCAGGCGATCCGCGGGGGTTGGTGATGGGAAGAGCGCGCAAGTGGATGGGTGCGGTGGTGCTCGGGACGGCACTGGGCACGACGACCCTCGTCGCTCCGAGCGTCACGGCGTCGGCTGCGGCCAACCCGCGTGTCTTGCTGGTCGGGTCGTTCCACGCGAAGCGTGGCCAGTTCTCGAGCATCCAGGCGGCGGTCAACGCGGCCAAGCCCGGTGACTGGATCCTGATCGGGCCGGGTGACTACCACGAGAACGACGACGAGTCGGGATGGGTCACCACCGCCTACGACCAGAAGCACGGCAATTTCGGCGGGGTGCTCATCTCCAAGGCCAACCTGCACCTGCGCGGCATGAACCGTAACAGCGTGATCGTCGACGGCACGAAGGCCGGCGCGCCCAAGCCCTGCGACAGCGCGCCCCAGTGGCAGGACTTCGGTCCCCCATCGCCGGGGAGCACAACGGGCGCCCCGCTCGGTCGCAACGGCATCGTCGTGTGGGAGGCCAACGGCGTCAGCATCGAGAACCTGACCGTCTGCAACTTCCTCTCCGGATCGGGCGCCTCGGGCAACCAGATCTGGTGGAACGGTGGCGAGGGCACCGGGATCATCGGGTTGCACAACTACAAGGGCACCTACCTGACGGCGACCTCGACCTTCTTCGGCCCCGACGGCACGGTGGCCAACGCCGAGTCCACCGCCGCCACCTATGGGATCTTCTCCTCGAGCGCCTCGGGGGGGACCTGGAACCAGATCTACGGGAGCAACTTCAACGACTCGGGCATGTACATCGGTGGCTGCCAGCAGGTGTGCGACGTCGTCGTCAACCACGCCTGGATGGAGTACAGCGCGCTCGGCTACTCGGGAACGAACTCCGGGGGACCACTGCTCATCGAGCACTCCCAGTTCGACAACAACAAGGACGGGTTCGACACCAACACCCAGATCGACGCCGACCCGCCGGCCCCCCAGAACGGGGCCTGCCCCCACGGCAAGATCAGTCCCATCACCCACACCCACTCGTGCTGGGTCGCGATGGACAACTACTTCCACAACAACAACAACCCGAACGTCCCCCAGGCGGGCTCGGCGAGCAACGGACCCACCGGGACCGGCATGACGCTCTCGGGCGGTAACAACGACACCGTCATGAACAACCGGTTCGCCAACAACGGCGCATGGGGCATCCTCTTTGTGCCCTATCCCGACGAGAATCCGCCGATCCTCGGCCAGAGCTGCACGAAGACCGGAGGCATGCAGCTGACCGGCTTGGGGTGCGTCTATGACCCCAAGGGCAATGCGCTCATCCACAACACGTTCAGCAACGACGGCTTCTTCGCCAACCCGACGAACGCCGACTTTGGCGAGCTCACGCTCGGGGGCAACGAGCCGCAGAACTGCTTCAGGCACAACATCGCCCCGCAGGGGAGCGTGCCGGCAAACCTCGAGTCCACCCAGGCCAAGTGCGGCGTGCGCACCAAGGGGCCGAACACGAACTCGACGCTCCTGGGCCAGGTCCTCTGCGACACCGGATTCGGCGCGTGCGCGCCGAGCGATCACTACCCGGCCTTCACGGGCGTCGTGATGCACCCGCTCCCCAAGCTGGCAACGATGCCCAACCCCTGCGCGGGGGTGCCCGCCAACGCCTGGTGCAAGGCGGGGAAGCCGATCTGACCGGCGCCGCCGGGTCCGACAAAGGCCCTGGTGGCGACCCTTCGAGGGGGCCGAGGGCGGCGGCCCGTGGGCCAGCGGTGGGTAGATTGCCCTAGGTGGCCGGCCCATCGACCGAGGCGTCCCGTCCCCGGGCGCGCGAGACCCGCCAGAAGCGTGCGGTGGCGAGCCTTCTCGATCGCACCGACGAGTTCACGAGCGCCCAGGACCTCCACGCGCGCCTTCGGGCCGCCGGCGAGCGCATCGGCCTCGCCACGGTCTACAGCCAGCTGCGCGCACTGGCCGCCGCGGGGGAGATCGACAGCCTGCGCGCCGAGAGCGGGGAAGCCCTCTATCGGCGATGCGGGTCGCCGGTGCACCACCATCACCTGGTCTGCCGGCGATGCGGGCGGACGGTGGAACTCGACGCCCCCGAGCTCGAGGCGCTCGCGCGTCGGCTGGGCGAGGAGCACGGATTCTCAGATCTCGACCACGTGGTCGAGATCACCGGCCTGTGCGCGGAGTGCTCGGCCCCCGAGCTCAGCGCGTGAGGACGGTCTCGAAGTGCTGGACCGAGGGCGGCTGGGGGTAGAAGTGGTGGAGGAGCCGTCGCCAGTCCTCGAACGCCGGCGACTTGCGGAACCCCTCCTCGTGCGCTGCGACGGACTCCCACTCGACCAAGAGCAGGTAGCGGTCCGCCTGCTCGATGCACCGCTCGAGGCGAAGCGACACGAATCCCGGCGACCCCGCGACGATCGACTGGGCCTCCTTGAAGGCGGCTTCGAACTCGTCGGCGGCGCCCGCCCGGACGTCGAGGACCACGTGCTCGAGGATCATGGGCCCATCCTTGCCGCAGCGGCCGGCGCCGACCAACTTGGCGACCCCGTGCTGCTCATCGCTTCGAGACGTAGACCCAGGCCTCGGTGCCCGAGCCGAGGGTGACCACGATGCGCCGGTAGTCGTCGACCTCGTAGCGGTCGGCCGCTGCGAGGTCGCGGGGTCCGATGGCGAAGCGGCTCCCCTCGACGGCGTCGTCGGCGCAGCCCGTGTGGCGCACGATCGGGTGGCGCGCCGCGCCGCTCGCAGCGACGACCCCGGGGTCGGTGATCGACACCCACTCGGTGGCGAAACCGAGGAGCGTGTCGCCCTGCCCCTCGAGGCGCCGTCCGAAGCTCGCCAGCTGCACCTCGGCTCGACGTAGGGTGCCGTAGGAGAAGAGCACGACGCTGGCGTCCTCGGCGCCGCCGATCCGCTCCACGAACGGCTCGTCGGGGTCATCGTTCGCCACGACGATCGTCGCCGAGGACCGCGGCCCCACCTCCGAGACGTACAGGCGCGACGCGGCGTGATAGCGGGCGTCGAAGAGCCGCCCGGCCTCCTCGATCCCGCCCAAGCGTTCGGCGTCCCGTAGCGTGCCGCGCGCCCTGGCCAGCTCGTAGGGGGCGTCGACGAAGATCACCTCGTCGAAGCGGCCGGACAGCTCGCTGCGCTGCAGGAAGGTGCCGTCGACGAGGACCACCGCGTCGGGGTCGGCCTCGGCCCACGCCTCGACCGCCTCGTCGCGATCGAGGTCCAAGATCGCCCTCGCATAGCGCCGGTCGCCACCCGGCCCGAGGGGCTCGAGCACGAGGCGGGCGAAGGCCTCGAGGTCGTAGGCATCGCGGTAGTAGCCCTCGGCGGATTCCCGGCCCCGCCGGTATCGCCGTGCTCGGGGGTGGTGGAACCCGTCCATCGACACCCGCACCGTCGGGCGGCCCCGGGCCACGAGCGCTGACGCCAGGTCGGCGGCGAGCGTGGTCTTCCCCGCTGCGCTGATCCCGTCGAGGGCGACGCGCAGCGGGTGGCTCGGGCGGCGAGCGGCGAGATGGTCGGCGATCCTGCCGACGACCCGTTCGCGCACGGGGCCGCTCACGAGGGGGCGAGGTGTCGCTCGCGCACTGCGAGACCATAGGGCCGCGCCCGGCCCGAGCGGAGAGTCCCGGCCATTGACCAGGAGGTTCCGCCCGGCACCGGGTGGGAGAAGCGGCCAGGGGATTGGCTAGGCTGGGTCTTCCAGCAAGAGCGCGCGTGGCCGGGCCAGCGTGCTCGAGTCGCACGGTCCGAAGGGACGCCGACCATGACCAAGCTCGAAGACGCACAGCACGGCACCTCGATCGACATCGTCGAGGAGATCCGGGACTGGCTCCGGGACAACTGGGATCCGGAGTTGACGGTGGCGCAGTGGTGGGAGCGGCTCGGGCTCGCCGGGTGGGCGGCGCCCACGCTCCCCAAGCACGCCTATGGCCGGGACCTCTCGCGCTCGGACGCGCTAGCGGTCTCCCGCGAGATCGCCGCCTTTGGCGCGCTCGGCCCGCCGGGGGGCCTCGGCCTGCTGCTGGCGGCACCCACGATCGCCACCCACGGCACCCAGGAGCAGATCGACCGCTTCGTGCGTGACATCGTCACCGGCCAGCGGGGCTGGTGCCAGCTCTTCAGCGAGCCCGGCGCGGGTTCCGACCTCGCCGGGCTCACGACGCGGGCCCTGAAGGACGGCGAGGAGTGGATCATCAACGGTCAGAAGGTCTGGACCTCCCTCGGTCAGATGGCCGACATGGGGATGCTCCTCGCCCGGACCGACCCCGAGGTGCCCAAGCACCAGGGGATCTCGTGGATGGCCCTCGACATGCACCAGCCCGGGGTCGAGGTGCGCCCGCTGCGCGAGATGACCGGCAACGCCCTCTTCAACGAGGTCTTCATCACCGACGCCCGCGTGCCGGCCGACGACGTCATCGGGGACGTCAACAACGGCTGGGCCATCGCCAACACGACCCTCGCCTTCGAGCGCTCGGGGCTCGGCGCAGGCGGCGGCGGCGCGGGCGGCACGGCGGCGATGCCGGGGACGATCGCTGGCCACCTCGAGCGTCGCGCGGGGGACTTCGTCGGTCCGCGTCGGCCCCGCGGCGGTGGGGAGGAGGCGATCTTGCAGCCGATGGGCACGACCATGCTCGTCGCGCTCGCGCGCGAGACCGGTAAGGACAAGGACCCCGTCATCCGCCAGGGGCTGGCAAAGCTGCACACCCTGGGTGAGCTCGGGCGCTACACCACCGAGCGCCGGAAGGCGGCGCGTGCCGCGGGGCGCGACATCCCCGGGCTGCCCAACATCGCCAAGCTGGCGATGAGCGACATGATGCGCCTCTCTCGGGACCTCGGCCTGGCGATCGCCGGACCGGCGGGAACGCTGCACGCCTACAACGCAGAGCAGGCCGGCCCGCTCGAGGACCTCCCTCACGCCGGGTTGGTCTCGGGGGTGAGCGGGATGGCCCTCTACGCGCAGGCCCCGCCCATCTACGGTGGCACCGACCAGATCCAGCGCAACATCATCGGCGAGCGGGTGCTCGGCCTCCCCAAGGAACCGAACAACGACCGCACCGCCAAGTTCTCCGAGCTGCCGAAGAACGCCTGAGGGACCCCGAGCGCCCTGGGCGCGCGGAGCCAGGTGGGTTCAGAGGCCGTGGTGCACGAGGTGCCCCAGCCACTGCGCCACGGCCGGGAGCCCGTGGTCGAGGCCTGCGAAGGCCATGGCCACCTGGGCCACCAAGCAGACCCAGAGCACGGCGTGCTCGGCCGGGGTCGGCCGACCGGGCAGCATCGCCAGGGCGACGACCGCCAGGAGCACCACGACGGCCGCCCCCGAGAGCCCGGTGCCGAACCACAGATCGGCGACGATGCACCCGACGAAGGCGACGCAGGGGACGAGCGAGCTCGGGCGGCGGACGAGCAACAGTGCCCCCGCGGCCATCAGGAGCGGCACATAGGCGAGGTCGGTGCCGACTGCGTCCAACGCGCGCACGAGCGAGGACCAGGGCCCGCCGGGGAATCCGAAGAGCGTGGGCGCGGCGGCGCGGAAGCTGGCCGTCCAGCTCCCGCTGAAGCGCCATTGCAGGAACGACCATCCGGCGAGGGACGCCGCGGTCGGGAACAGCACGACCGCGGCGGCGGCCCGGCGTCGGGCCACCTCGCGCACCGCCCGCGCTCGAGGGGCCACGAAGAACGCCGCCAGCGCTCCGGCCAGGGCAAACGGCACGGCCGACAGGTCGCAGAGTGCGGCCAGCCCGAACCCGATCCCGGCGATGAACCCGCTCTCGGTGGCGCGGTTGAGCGTGAAGTCGAGCAGACCCGTGAGAGCGACCGACAGGAGGCTGAGGGCGAGGAACGTCGCGAAGCTCCCGGTCGCGAGGTACCAGAACACCGGCGTGCCGGCCAGGGCAGCCGTCAGCACGACGGCGGTCACCGTCGGCACAGAACGCAGCATGGCCCGCTCGATGGTGAGCTGGATCAGGATCCCGGTGCAGAGCCCGCCTGCGATCGCGAGGCCGGCGGCTCGGCCCGGGACGACCCGGGCGATCGCGAGGGGGATCGGCGGGAACGCGTGGGCCACCCAGCCGAGACGACCAGAGGCCCATTGCAGCGACGCCGCCCGTGCGTGGAGCGAGCGGTTCGTCGCGGACGCCCCGAAGGCGCGGTTCGCGACGTCGGCCAGCGTGACGAAGGGGACGGCAAACGAGAGCCGCAGCGCCCAGCGGGCCCACGTGGCCCGCGGCCAACGCTCCCGGCGCCAGCTAAGGAACGCCGGGGTCGGCAGCGACGTCGTCGCTGAGGCCATGCTCGGTCTTCTCCTGACGGTATCGAAGCGTCAGCTCAATCCATGCACGCTCAGGAGCGGGCCGGCGAAGCGGGACACCGCAGCGCCGGGCTCGGGTCCCTCGCTCCGGTGCCCCCGGTACACCTCCTCGATGCTACGAGCGCTTCGTGCGGGTTTCGTGGACCGAAGCGCGACCGGCGGCATCGGAGCGCCCCGACGGCGGGCGGTTGCCGGCTTCGGGCAATGCCGATCGGACCGTCCCCGCGCGCAGCCTTCCGGGCACCCGACGGGTCCTCTGGCGGGTCACTAACCTGGCCCGATGGCCAAGGTCGAGGCGCCCTCGCCCCTGCTCGGCACCTTTGTCGATGCGGCGCAGAAGTACTTCCCGCCCGAGCAATTCGCGCTGGTGCACACGTACGCCGCGGCGATCGCCGAGACGACCTCGGCAAGGGACCCCGAGCGGGCACGCCACTGCGCGCTGTGGGCGATCGAGAAGGCGGCCGACCGAGAACGGAGTCACCCACGGTGGCGGGAGGTGCAAGAGCTCCATCAGATCTGGAAGGACGCGTGGCTCGGCACCGAGTTCGGATTGTTAGGCCCGCCACATCACCTGGGTCCAGTCGAGGACGTGAGGATCGAATGGGTCGAGGACGCAGTCGACGTGGCCGCCAAGCTTGGCGAGGAAGACGGCTGGGACAAGAGTCCGTGGGAGCCGCTCCTTCGAGAGCTGATCGAGATGGAGGGGTCGTAGGCTCGATGGCACCAGCACCTCACGCGTGGCGCCCCGCGCCGGATCTCGGCTCGCCATTGGCCATGATGTGATCATGACCGTGATTCGTATCAATGCCATCACCGTGCCCGAACAAGGGGGCGACGAGCTGGCCCGGCGTTTCGGCGAGCGGGCGGGGGCAGTTGACCACGCCGAGGGCTTCGAGGGTTTCGAGCTGCTGCGTCCGACCGATGGCCGGGGCACCTGGCTGGTGGTCACCCGCTGGCGCGACGAGGAGGCGTTCCAGGCCTGGGTGGCATCCCCGGCCTTCGCCCACGGCCATCGGGGCGTGGGCGGCGAGGGTGAGCACAGCCCGCCGGTCGCGCTCCACAGCGAGCTGTGGAGCTACGAGGTGGCGATCGAGGCCCGGCCCGAGGCCTGAACGCTGCGGCGATCGCTTCGCAGCGCTATCCGCCGGCCATCGCTCCGACGACGAGGAGCGGCTCGGCTCCTGAGGTGACCGGGACCGGGAGCGGCTCGTCGGGCGAGCAGTGCGAGAGGTCTTCCTCGCAGGCGAAGAAGCGCACGAACGGCCGGCGACGCTTGGTCTCGGTGTCTCGGATGGTCCCGCGAAGCACCGGATAGGCGCTCTCCAGGGCGTCGAGCACGAGACGCTGGGTGGGCGCCCCCTCCACGTCGATCCGAACCTCCTTGCCGGTCCCGGCGAGGATGCGCAGGTGCTGGGGGAGGATCACCCGGATCATGGGATGGTCTGCACCTCCACCGAGAGGATCCGCGGGAGGTCGCGTGCAAGGGCCATCCAGGTGTCGCCGCTGTCCGCCGAGGCGTAGAGCTGCCCCCCGGTCGTCCCGAAGTAGATCCCGCAGTCCTCGAGGTCGTCGACGGCCATCGCGTCACGCAGCACGTTCACGTAGCAACCGGACTGCGGCAGTCCGGCCCCGAGGGGCTGCCACTCGTCACCACCGGTCCGGCTGCGATAGACGCGCAGCTTGCCCTCGGGGGGGTAGTGCTCCGAGTCGCTCGTGATCGGGACGACGTAGACTGTGTCGGGCTCGTGCGCGTGCACGGCGATCGGAAAGCCGAAGTCGCTCGGCAGGTTCCCGCTGATCTCGCGCCAGTTCGCGCCGCGGTCATCGCTGCGCATCACGTCCCAGTGCTTCTGCATGAAGAGCACGTCCGGGCGCTCCGGGTGCCGCGCGATCCGATGGACGCAGTGTCCCACCTCGGCGTCGGGATCCGGGATGCCCTCGGATCGCAGGCCATGGTTCGACGGGATCCAGGTGCTTCCGGCGTCGTCGCTGCGGAACACCCCGGCGGCGGAGATCGCGACATGGAGCCGGTCGGGATCGACGGGGTCGATGAGGATGGTGTGGACGCACATCCCGCCGGCACCGGGCTGCCACCGAGGCCCGCTCGGTTGGGTCCGAAGGCCGGGCAGCTCGGCCCACGTGGCCGCTCCGTCGAGCGACTTGAACAGCGCGGCGTCCTCGACCCCGGCGTAGAGGACGTCTGGATCGGTCGCCGAGGGTTCGAGGTGCCAGACCCGGGCGAACTCCCAAGGGTGCGGGGTCCCGTCGTACCACTGGTGTGTGCCCGCGTCGCCCTCGTAGGAGAAGTCGTTGCCGACCGGCCGCCAGGAGTTCCCGCCGTCGTCGGAGCGCTGCAGGATCTGCCCGAACCAGCCGGTCGACTGGGAGGCGTAGAGGCGGTCGGGGTCGGCCGGGCTGCCGGTGACGTGGTACACCTCCCAGCCGCCGAAGTGCGGCCCCGAGACGGTCCAGTCGGTCCTCTTCGCGTCCGAGGCCAGCACGAAGGCGCCCTTTTGGGTCCCCACCAGGATCCGCACCGAGCTCATGTCGTCCTCCTAGGGCCGTGGTCGCTCGCCATCAGCCTCGCCCAGGATCGACGGATCGGCCAGCGGGAATTCATCGGTCGGGTCCCCGATTGCGGGGTCTTGCGAGCGGACGTGGGCGACCGCGACGTTGCTGACCTCGTGCCCATCGAGCCATGCTGCACATGGTGCGCCAACCAGAGGTCCACCTCCTGTGTGGAATGGTCGGAGCTGGAAAGACCACGCTCGCGAGGCAGATCGCAGAGCGGCACAACGGAGTCCGATTCACTCTGGACGAGTGGATGCGGCGACTCCATGGCGGACTGCGCTATGACGACCCCGCCTATGTCGCTGCCCTTGCCGCGTGTCAGGGGCTGATCTGGGACACTGCGCAACAGGTCCTTGCCAGCGGTCATGACGTGGTCCTCGATTGGAACCAGTGGAGCTGCGCCCGCCGCGCCGAGTGGGCGTCCGTGGCGAGGGCGGTGGGAGCCCTTCCGATCGTCCACTTCTTGGATGTCTCCGTCGACCTCGCCGTCGAGCGAGCGGTCGGCCGGGCCGACTCCGATCCGTTCAGCCATGAGCTCGATGAGGCAGCCGTGCGGCACTTGGGTGCCTTGTTCGAAGCGCCCACGCAAGCCGAGGGAATCGAGATCGTCATGCACCGATGAGTCTCGCCCAGATTGGCGCTTCGCGAGAGCGGCGAGGGTCGACACCACCCAGCTCATCGAACACGATGGAGCGGTGACCCCGGACCCCGAGGCGGCGGAGCAGATGGATCTCGACCTGCCCGGCGCGTCCATCACCTACATGCCTCGGCTCTTCTCTCCCGAGGAGGCCGACCGGCTCTTCGAAGAGCTGCTCGAGACCACCCCCTGGAACCAGGAGACGGTCGTCGTGTACGGCCGACGGCATCCCCAGCCGCGACTCACCGCATGGTTCGCCGACGACGGCGTCTCCTACAGCTACTCGGGGCTTACGCTCGCGGTCTCGAATTGGACCGCCTGTCTGCGAGGGGTGCGAGAGGTGGTCGAGCTCGCGGCGGGCTGCCGTCTCCCCGCCGCGCTCGCCAATCTCTATCGGGACGGCAAGGACAGCGTCTCGTGGCACGCCGACGACGAGCCTGAGCTCGGGCCCACGCCGGTCATCGGCTCGGTCAGCTTCGGAGCTCCGAGGACCTTCCAGCTCAGGCACCGGAACGATCGCGAGCTCAGGCGCGACATCACGCTTCTTTCGGGCTCACTGCTTGTGATGGCCGAGGACACACAGCGCAACTGGGTCCATCGGGTCCCAAAGACCTCCCGTCACGTCGGCCCGAGGGTGAACGTCACCTTCCGCACGTGGAGGGGGGCATGAGGGCGCCGATTCGCGTGCTTCGCCTCCCTGCCCTCCCTGCGGTGCGCCCTCGGCGTCGGCGCTGAGCGTGGCGATGCCGGGCGGGGACCCGCGGCGGGTCGAGGCTCTGGTGTTCGACTTCGACGGTGTGATCGTCGAGACCGAAGCGGCCGAATACCTGGCCTGGCACGAGATCTGGGCAGAGCACGGCCACGACCTCCGGCTCGACGAATGGGCTGGGGGTCTTCGGGGGCCGGGCGCGTTTCACCCGTTTCACGAGCTGTCCTTGAGGACCGGCTTGGACCTCGATGAAGGGACGCTGGGTGCGCGCAAGACGAAGCTCGCCCGGCGACGACTGGCATCGGCCGAACTGCGTGAGGGGGTGAGCGAGTGGGCAGAACGGGCACAGGAGTTGGGGATCGGAGTCGCGATCGCGTCGAGTTCGCCAAGAGACTGGATCGACTCGTTCCTCGTCGAGCTCGGCGTTCAGACACGCTGGCCAGTAATCGTCTGCTTCGACGACTGCGGCGTGAGGAAACCGGATCCCGCCGCCTACCGCTTGGCTTGTGAGCGTCTCTCGGTCGATCCGGGCCGTGCGATCGCCGTCGAGGACTCACGGACCGGTTTGCTCGCCGCGAAGGCGGCCGGGCTCTTTTGCGTTGCGGTGCCGACAGAGATGACACAACACCTGGACTTTGGCGAAGCCGACCTCGTGATCCGGTCCATGCTCGAGGTCGGGCTGGACGATCTGATCGCGCAGATCCGCGGCGTCCGGTGACGCCGTGCCCGTCAGTGGGGGGCGAACGCCGAACGGTCGCCGGCGTCCCCCGGCGAGCGGTGAGCGACGATCGCTACGCCCCGGGCGCGGATCTCGTCGCGACCTTTGACATCGGTCATCCCGACATCTCGAGACTGTTGGGCGAGGACGCCGAGTGGCGGGGACGGATCGCCCGATGCCGCACGGTGGCGACGCGAGTGCGTGCGAGCAGCCAGATCACCAGCCACGCCGGGTCGATCTCGGTCCTCCGGAAGGAGAAGCAGCCCGACGTCGGGGCGGCGTGGTGGTTGTTGTGGAGTCCCTCGCCGGCAACCAGCAACGCCAACCAGCGGTTGTTCGTGGCCAGGTTGTCATAGGGTCTCCGACCCCAGTGGTGGCCGACGGCGTTGATGGCTCCGCTCCCGCCGATGTAGACGACGCCGTGGACCACCGCCGCGATCACCATGATCTGCCAGCCGGCGAGGACGGTGATGAGGCCGCCGCTCAGGGCGAGCCCGAGCCAGCCACGGTCGAAGAAGAGCCGGTCGAAGCGATCCGGTGGCAGGTCCCGGGCGTAGCGGGCCACCGTCGGCTTGTCCCCTGCGACCCGGCGGTAGAGCACCGGGTTCTCCCACTGGACCGTCCAGTACCCGAGCAGGACCGGTGAGTGGGGGTCGCCCTCCCGGTCCGAGAAGGCATGGTGCTTTCGGTGCACCGCCACCCATTCCCGAGGGCAGATCCCGCTCAGCATCCAGATCAGGACCCGACACGTCGCCGTGACCGCGCCCGACAGCCGGATCGCTCGATGCGCCAGCGTCCGGTGCAGATAGATCGAGGTGACGAAGAAGGCGATCTCCGAGAGCAAGATCCCGACGAGCGCACCGGTGAGGAACTCCATGGCCCAGAAAGTTAGAGCACTTTGCGGCCACCCAAGGCGAGGTACCCGACCTGGTCGAGAACACTCGCGGGTCACCGGCACCTCGTGGGCGTCGCCTCGGCCGTGCCGCCCCGTGCGACCCCGGTCCCGCTGGCATCCCAAAGACTGCGGGGGGGCCGACCCGATACCCGCCGGTCAGGTGCCCTATGGGAGGCGCTGGATCAGCTCGACGAGGTCGTCACGTCGGTAGCCCCATTGGCGGGCAAGCGTCAGGAGTTCGTGCGCCTTGGCGGCCACGATCCCGTGCTCGGGTTGGCCGACCACCGTGATCCCCCGGCCCCGGCGGAACTCGAGCACACCCTCTTCGCGCAGGAGGCGCAGCGCCCGAAACACGGTGTTGGGGTGGACGCCCATCACCGCCGCCAGGTCTCGGGCGGGAGGGAGTCGTCCGCCGGGCCGAACCTGGCCCGCGATGATGTCCCTGCGGATCTCCGCGGCCACTTGCTCGTGCAACGGCAGCGAGCCATCCCGCGTGAGCTTGACAGCGCACATGGTGACACTCATGATATCACCATATGGTCGTCA